>BAABWY010000002.1:300000-432268 GCA_040367435.1 Hyphomicrobiales bacterium 4NK60-0047b
ACAAAACCTTTCAGGAAAAGTCATGGGCACATATCTTCACGGCCTATTTCAAGCTGATGAATTCAGAAATAACTTTCTACAAAAAATACACAAAAATTTTGAAAGCCAAACAGCTTATAAAACTCAAATCGAAACCACTCTTGATGAACTATCAGAGCACATAGAAAAGTCTTTAAATATCAAAGAAATTGAAAAGGCACAGTGTCGATAACAAATAATAAAACACCGATCAAACCAATCAAAGGCAAAATTAAAAACACCGCCCGTTTCATAATTGCCAAAGCCTGCCAGATATCTTCAGCATCAGCATCTAGCCGCCCCTTTGCATTAATCCAAGGGTCCTGTTTCATCACATCAAAATAAACACGTGGGCCTGCTAAAGCTATCCCAAGCGCACCCGCCATGGCAGCTTCTGGCCACCCCGCATTTGGTGAACTATGCTTACCCGAATCTTTCATCATCACCCGAAACACATCTCCCCCATTGGCATAGCGAAGTTGAGCAATAATCACAATTAACAACCCTGTTAATCGAGACGGTACAAAGTTAAGAACATCATCAAACCGCGCTGCAGCCCAACCAAAACCCAAAAATCTCTGGGTTTTGTGACCAATCATACTATCAGCTGTATTCACGGCTTTATAAAAAATCAGCCCAGGCAAACCACCGATAAAATAAAACAAAACAGGCGCAATAAACCCATCCGATAAATTTTCAGCTCCAGATTCAATCGCTGCGCGCGCAACGCCTCGCTCATCAAGCGCGGTTACATCACGCCCAACAATCTGCCCAACAGAAAGTCGTGCTTCTTCAATAGTTTTAAATTTAAGAGCTTCGTTAACATCCCGAACATGCTCATAAAGCGAGCGACCAGAAAGTAAAATCGCAGCTAGCAAAACTTCCAGAGCCATACCCCAAAGACCAATATCATTACAGATCAATGAAATGGCAATGCCAACCACCAACCAAATAGATAGATACAAAAACAGACCAAAGACACCACGCAATTTCTGCATGTTAAACGAAACGGTTTGTTTATTAAAACGCGCTTCAATCATGGTAAGTACGTCTCCCATAAATTGAACAGGATGCGCTATATGACTATAAAGTCGCTTAGGGTCACTAATTAACCAATCAAGAAGTATCGCTAAAATGAGGAGGAGTGCCCTCAAATCCATATCAGGCATAAATAAAATCTCTAATCACCAAAATCAGAACAGAAATTACAAAAAGGAACTACAAAAAGAGTCTACAAAATAAAGCAGACCTAATCAATTAAGCTGGCACGGCCTGAGTATCCAATGCATCTTGAAATAACTCTTCAAATTGCTTTAAATCACTCTGACTTTTACAAAGACCAATCCGTAACCAGTTTTGATTATAATCAAACCGTCTTGTCCAAATCGCGCGCTTAGCTAATTCATGATGTAATGTGCGGGCATCAGGTACTTCAATCAAGTTAAACAATAAAGTACCCCCAACAACTTGAATGGAAAGGCGTTCAAACACTGCTCTATGCATTTTTGATTGCAATTCAAGCAATTGTAAGCTTTTTTCCGCCCACTCTTTATCCTGTAAAGCTTTACGGCCAATTTCAATAGCGGGGCCTGAAACAGCCCAATCCCCCATTAAATCTCTCAAACGGTCCAAAAATCGCTCAGGCCCAACAGCAAATCCTAACCGAAGCCCCGCAAGACCGTAAAATTTACCAATCGAACGTAAAACAATGACAGAACCATTATCATGAAGAGGCACATAACTTATTTCAGGATGACAATCTGCAAAAGCTTCATCAAGTATCAATGCTCCGCCCTTAGCCTTTAAAGCCTCGGCTAATTTACGAAATTTTTTAGGACTGATTACCGAACCGTCAGGGTTGTTAGGGTTTACAAGTACAACAATTGTCGCATCCCCTATATCATCCAAACTATCAATCAAATGAACATCATGACCATAGCGTCGCCAGGAAGCCTCATGAGATGAAAATGTCGGACTAACAATCGCAACTTTCATTGTCGGAAAAATTTGCGGTAAAGTTTGAATAAGAGCTTCAGACCCAGCCGCTGAAATGAGCCCAACCCCTTGCGGCACTGAATAAGTCTCACGAGCAACAACTTCAAGCGCATTTAAATCAGATGGATCAGGAAGGCGGTGAAAACAGGATTGAGGTAAATCTTTAATAAAATACCCATTCGGATTAATGCCTGTAGACAGGTCTAACCACTTAAAAGGCTCGATTCCATAGTCCTTAGCAGCTTTTAACAGCTCTCCACCATGTAACATGATCTAAAACTCCATACAAAATGACCAACAATTGCATTTATTAGAATGCACAAAATACAATATTTTAGCTCTCATTACGAAAAAGGGAGTGCCCTTTCAGAGGCACGGACATGACGCCTTAAGGCGTCCGGCGCAAGCGCCGCCCATCGGAGGGCTTTTCACTAGTGTGGTTGCTGGTGGGCAACTGAAGCACAACTAAAAAGAGCGAAAAATAGCCCATGAGACAAAAAGCGTTTCGTCAATTTTAACAAAAGCAACGCATTCTAGACCCCTAACTATGCCCCAAGGCAGGTTTTTCTGCAATCAACTTATAAACTTGACGCCGTACCATTTTCAAGACACTGTGCCGAGCTTCAAAGTGACATTTAAAAAGATGATGAATGAACCCATGACCATTGCGCAATCCAATAACACACCAGAGCTTGAAATCTATATTTGCGGGGCTTGTCGTCCTAAAAATGCAAGTCCAGATAACCCAGAACGTCCTGGCAAGGATTTGGCTGAGTTATTGCAAGATGCCATAAACACGCAGAATCTAAACGAACGGTTCCATGTGAAGATAATGCAATGTATGAGTGTTTGTTCTAGGCCAGCAACAGTCTCTCTCGTAGCTCCAGGTAAATTCACATTTACAGTTGGTGATCTGGATCCAAAAACAGCAACACAAGACATCATCACATTTGCAAAACTTTATGCAACCTCTGAAGATGGCATCCCAGCCTGGAAAGACCGTCCCGTCTCATTCCAAAAAGGCGTTGTTGCCCGCACCCCCTCTTTCGGAGCCAGCCATCAAAGAATTACTGAATTAGATTAAAGTTTATTAGAGCACAATCCGACCGGAGCGCAGCGCGGATCGGAAAAATTGTGCGCCAAAACAAGAAGCTAGAGCATTCATCTGATTAAGTGTGAAAAGATTATGCTCTAGTATAAAAACTGACAATTCTAAGCAGCATCAATCAAATGAACAAAAGATCCAGAGACAGTATCTTTTTGCACACCATAACGTGAAGAACCGTCAATATCTTCATAGAGAGGCTCTCCCTCTTCTTTGAGAATTGATGCATAGTGAAATTCATGACCTCGGAAAACTTTATCGTCGGCACGTTTCACATGACGATAGCCAAGATGCAATTTTCGTTTAGCAAAAGATGTCTCAAGCGGCAAAAGATCAGCCATTTGATGCCGCACACCATCTTTATCAACCAGCCCTGACCCAAGAGTCATATAGCCACCGCACTCACCATAAATCACTTTACCTTCGCAAGCAGCGGTCCGTAGCCCCTTCAGAAAATTATCTGAAGCAGCCAATCGGCCAGCATGCAGTTCAGGATACCCACCAGGTAGGTAAATCGCATCAGCACTGTCATCCGGAGCTTCATCATTCAACGGAGAGAAAAAAGAAAGGTTAGCTTGAGCTTCTGACCATCCCCGTTTTAAATGAGGATAGAAAAATCGAAACGCATCATCTTCAGCAACAGCAATATGTTGTCCAAGCGGCGGTATGCCTTCACTTGGATAAAAATCATTAACACTAAAGGCTCGAGCTAACTCAGCGATCCGGTCTACAGAAATATGCGCGTCCACATGATCAGCAATCCGGTCTATCTGGGTATCTGTTTCTGAACTCTCTGTTGCTTGAACTAAGCCCAAATGCCGTGAGGGCAAGACCATTTCATCAAACCGGGGGATGGCTCCAACAACCGGCATTCCAATTTGCTCAAGCGCTTGTTCCATCATCGTCACATGGCGCAAAGAGCCAAGCTTGTTTAAAATAACGCCGGCAATATGAACATCTTTATCAAACTCAGCAAATCCTTTAACAAGCGCCGCAACTGATTGCCCCATGCCAGCACAATCTACCACCAGGATAACAGGCAGTTTGAAAAATTTAGCTATCTCACAGGTTGCACCATGCCCTAAGACACCAGGTTTTACCGCACCATCAAATAACCCCATAACCCCTTCAATCACACAAAGAGAATTATCTTTAGTCATTGCACTGCCAAGAGAATTCAAAGTCTCAGCGACCATGGCCCAACCATCTAAGTTAAAAGAGGGTGTCCCACTTGCAACCTCATGAAATTGCGGATCGATATAATCTGGTCCAACTTTAGCCGGTGAAATATCAAACCCACGCCGCTTCAATGCCCGCATTAAACCGATGGAAAGTGTTGTCTTACCAGACCCACTATGGGGTGCTGCCAAAACAAACCCCTTCGCAAATGAAGAAGAGCATGGTGAATTTGAAGGGGGTATTGAAAGCGTCATAAAAATCTCAAATTAAATAAAATCAAATTCCAAAATTTCAAACATGTGTACTGAACAAGCGCCCTAAAGCTATCAGTACAGTCAGGTGAATAAGTCATCAAACTACAGCTCCAGCTATGAAAAACAATAGAAAAACCCTTAAATATCTGTCATTTTCTAAAAAACAAGTCAAAGCGGCCTCACTCATCATTGAAAACGACTAGAAATGAATTATGAATGCATCTATGAAAAAAAATATTCTCATTCTTGGTGGATCTGCAGAAGCCTTCAATTTGGCTGAAAAACTTGAAAATCACGCCAAGTATCAGCCCATCAGCTCCTTAGCTGGTCGAACCTCTGTACCAAGAAAACCTGCTGGCACATATAGAACCGGCGGGTTTGGCGGCGTTGAAGGATTAGCTCACTATATAAAACAGGAAACCATTTCAGCCATCATCGATGCAACACACCCCTTTGCACAAAAAATAACAACTAACGCTAGCCTTGCTGCAAAACAAACGAACTGCCCAATCATCCATATCTCGCGCCCACCTTGGCAAAAGGAAAAAGGTGAAAATTGGATCGAAGTGGATACAATGCAGGAGGCTGCTGAGAAAATAGCCCCCTCACATAGTCCATGCTTTTTAACCATAGGCCGTTTGGAGTTAAGCGCATTTCTCAACAGAACAGACATTGAGTTTCTATGCCGCGCCATAGAGCCACCGAAAGCCACAGACCCAATCAAGCAAAAAAATATGGTTCCAAAAAACGAAGATCAATGGCCAGAAAATTTTCGGTTTATATATGCTAAAGGACCATATGATTATGAAAATGAGCTAAGCCTTATAAGACAACACAGCATACAATCAATTGTCACCAAAAACAGCGGCGGAGATAAAGCCAAGGCCAAACTCAATGTTGCAAGAGACCTAGACATTCCAGTGGTTATGATCAAACGACCCAGCCCTTCTAAAGGCATGACGGTTGAAACTACAAACGAAGCTTTGACCTGGTTAGAAACCATTTAAAACGATTAAAGACAGAAATGATAATGACCAATCAAATTCAAAAGACTAAATGGCTAACCATTATCGGGTGCGGCACAGAAGGTTACAATGGCCTCTCTCAAAAAGCGAAAGAAACAATTGAAACCGCCAGTTACCTTTTCGGCAGCACAAGACAACTTTCTCTCATAGAAGAAGAAAAGTCACCAAATGCAATAAGAGAAGTGTGGCCAAGCCCTATGATGCCAAGAATAGAAACATTAGCTGAACAAAAACCAAATAATACAGTCATCATCGCAAGCGGTGACCCCCAATGTTGGGGCATTGGACAGCATTTTAGTGCGCACTTAAACAAAGAAGAATTTGAGTGTGTACCCTCTGTCTCAATCCTCACACGAACTGCAAATATCATGCACTGGCCAACAGCCACAACACCAAGTATTTCATTATGCAGTCAAAGAATAGAAACGCTCTCATTGTATCTTCAACAAAATCAAAAATTGATACTGCTTTCTGCTGGCAAAGATACACCTGAAGAAGTTGGCCAGTTTCTAACCGAAAAAGGCTTCGGTCAGTCCAAAATAACAGTGCTGGAAAATCTTGGAAATGAAACAGAGACCATAAAATCAGCTAACGCAGATAACATCTCTGCAATCACCCCCTTCAGCACCCTTAATTCGCTTGCAATTCATCTAAAATCTAATGATCAAACAACATCACTCTCATGTCTTCCTGGCTTACCAGACAACAGCTTCGAGCATGATGGGCAAATGACAAAACAAAATATGCGCGCTATTACACTTGCCCACTTACGTCCAAACCCAGGTGAATTACTATGGGACATCGGCTCTGGCTCTGGCTCCATTGCAATTGAATGGTTGAGAGCAGGTACATTGTTTTTGGGCACCCCGTGCAAAGCAATCGGATTTGAGAAAAACCAAACGCGGTTAGAAAGAGCACAAAAGAATGCAAACAATTTAGGCGTACCTCACCTGAAACTTATTTTAGGGAATGCAGAAGAGAACATTTTAAAGGCTGAAGCTCCCGATGCCATCTTCATTGGCGGAGGCATCACAACGCCTAACTTACTAGATAACGCCTTAAACGCTTTAAAGCCAGGTGGCCGTCTGGTTGCAAACACCGTCACCATTGAAGGCGCCGCCAAATTAATTGAAACCTACAAATCCCATGGCGGGTCTTTAAGCCAAATTGCGATGTCAAATGCAGACCCTGTTGGCCACTTCCATGGCATGCGCCCCCAAATGTCCATCACCCAGTGGGTTTACAAAAAGAGCCGTTAAAAAAAATGAAAAACCGTGAGAGAGAGAACTAACTTTACGAAGAAGGAGTTTAGCCCACTTGGGCTGAAGGACATGACGCCTTAAGGCGTCCGGCGCAAGCGCCGCCTCTCGGAGGGCCTACTGCCTTAGCAGCAGAATAGCCCGTGAGAGAGAGAAAACACTAAAAGCGAACGGGGCGAACACGGTCAACCAATTCAAGGTCATCATGCTCTTCTGTGCCAGGATCATCTGGTGCCGGAGGCGCTACGAAAATTTTCGTTCTCTTGCGGCGTTTACGTTTTGATTTTGGTTTGGTTTTCTCTTCAGTTTCTACTTTTTCAGCAGGACGTTTCGCAGCCACCAAATTTGTACTATCAGTCTCTTTCTCAACTGAAGCATCATTCACACTTACATCATCATCATTTTCAAAGTCTGTTTCACTTTCAGACTTATGCCCCTGCTCTGAGGACTCAATGTTCTCTTCAATATCAGCATCTTCAGCATCAGCAATCAGCTCACTTTGCTGAACGTCAACTGAGGTAGCGACATGAACGTCTTCAGCAGCTATAGAAACAACATCTGAAGCTTCATCAGAGTTTTTTTTATCTTTTTTTTCTACAAAATCCGACGTTGTAGAAGTATCCGTTTCAGTGTCTTTAACTACAGGAACCAAAACCATATCAGAAGATGAGCTCTCAGCTTCAGTCACATCCGCAGTTGCCTCTAATGCTCTTTGAGCTGTCAATCCTTCAGCCGTCACCAAGTCAGCCAATAATTTTTTAAGCGTATGGGTTTCTTCACTGATGATGTCATCCTCAGGCGGTACCTTCCATTCAAAACCATCAAGCTTATGACTAATAGGAGAAAGAGGTCCCCACTCATCTGCCACCACACCATCAGCAATCCATTGCGGATCTGGCATCGCATGAATGCCTCTTGCTAACCATTCTTGAACAGAACCAATGTCACCACCATCAGCCGCTTCAATCCGAGCCA
Organism: Hyphomicrobiales bacterium 4NK60-0047b; assembly: GCA_040367435.1. Lineage (NCBI taxonomy): Bacteria > Pseudomonadati > Pseudomonadota > Alphaproteobacteria > Hyphomicrobiales > Hyphomicrobiales bacterium 4NK60-0047b. The sequence continues at coordinate 307,811 of BAABWY010000002.1, forward strand.
TCAATGTACAAACCCTTTGCGTCGGACGCCCTCTCGTAAGCGGTCCAAGTGCCTCGCGAGCTGAAGCCCAATCCTGAGCTTCAATAGCTGCTGTGCCAACAGCAAGAGCAGCTTCTTTATGACCAGGTGTTAATCGAGCTAAAGATTTAATCCGATCAAGTCGGTCCCTAACACTATCACCAGGCCGGGCAAACGCACTCACAACCGCTAAATCAGGGTGAGGCGCCAATTTCCAACATTTGCGAAGCACCTTAAGCGCAGGGGACATTTGACCTTTAGAAGCATAAACCCGCCCGGCAACAACACTTGCAGGAATAAGGGCCGGAGCCAAACGACTTGCCTCAGTAGCAAGCTTCAAGGCTTCATCCATATCACTATCTTCAAGATCAATAGCCAAAGCAGTTAATAACACAGCACGTTGGCGTTTAGCTTTCTTAGCTTGTACATGGCCATTACTGGTTGCAATTTTTAAGGTATCTAAAGCTGCCCGCCATGCCTGCTTCTTACATTGCAAATCAAATAAGCCAAGCACTGCCCAGGATAAATCCGGCCGCCTTTGAACAGCACGAGCTGCATATTGAGCCGCCGCTTCAATCTCATTTTGCTGAAAAGCAAGCATATAGAGCCCGCGCAAACCAAAAATTTCTGTGTCGGAGGCTGCCAGCATGCTTTCATAAAGTTTAGTCGCTTGTTGAATGTCACCCTTTAATTCAGCCGCTTGCGCACGCAACATCAAAGTCATAGGATCATTCGGCAATGTTTTCTTGGCCTGCATCGCATAACGCTGCGCCATAATATCATCACCAGAGCCAAGCGCGATTAAACCACTGCTTAAAGCATCAATGCCTTTTTTCTTCTTTTTTACTGAAAGGTAACGAGAGAAAGCTTCCGGAGAACTCATAATCATCCGAAACACAGACCAAACTACCATTAACAAAAGGAATACCGCTAACAAAGTCAATATGACTGACCTGAGAGAGGGTTCAATTTGACCACCCGCCCATTGAATAGTAAGGTCCCCTTCAATCAGCGAGAGACCATAAGAAATGCCTGCAATAACCAAAATATAAAAGAATATACGAAACATCTTTCGCTCACCTTTTTAAAAACGTCAAACGTCCAAGTTAGGATATAAACCCAACTTGAACAAAATTACTCTACAAATAAAATTCTAAGCAAACCTATCTAAGATTTCGGGCTTAAAGAATTTAATAACTGATCTTCAAGCTTACGCATTTCAGACTCAACAAATAAACGCGCCTCAACTTGTTTCAACCATGGTGTCATCACTTGTTTAGCCTGCCCATCAAGCGTCTGTGCTTCTTTCAACGCTGCTTCAACATGACCATCTTTAAACTTATGTTCAACACGCGCAAGGACAGCCTCAGCGGTTTCACCTTTAACATCACCCGTGCGACGATATTTAAAGGCTGTGCGCGCTTTGCTCACCAATTGATCCCAGCTCAGCCCATCAACTTTTTGTCCATCACTCTTGGCCAAAGCCTTAATTGCTAATCCAGGAAATGTGTCGAGTAAAATCTGTTCATTCGGTACACCCGTTTCACTCAGCCCCTCAAAAGAAGAAAGGTTCACATCAGGCCCAGCTAATTGTTTTACAGTTTGCAACTCAGCAGAAAATCCTTCACCGCGATCCATTCCGCGTTTTAAATTTGCAAACGCAATAGCTAGAGCGCTCCGGCGCGCACTTGCAAGTGCTTCAGCTTCTCTTTTGGAAAACTGTGCAATTTTCTCATCAATTTCAGTAAGAGCAGAGCGTAAAGGCGCAAGCTCTGTACCCAATTTCGTAGTTGAAATAGACGCACCTTCAACGCTCGTCAAAGTTGACTTCAGTTGGTCAAGATCTGACACAAGCTTAGTAGACCGAGCATCTAATGAAGCTAGCTTCTTTCCTAGCGTATCGTTTTTTAATTTCACACCTTCAAGCTGGCTTAGTGTCTCTTGCTCGGCAATCGCTTTAGAAACTTGCTCAACTTCTCTGCGCAAGCTCTGTTTAAAATCAGTTTTAATGGTTTTTAGTTCTGTATTAACCCGCTCTTCGATTTTGTTTAGTTTAGTCGCTATTGCTGTAACCTGAGCTAATTGATTCTTGTTACCATCATTAGAAGTTCCAAGAACTGATAAATCAGCCAAAGTCTTTTCAAGTTGCTGCACACGGCCAGATAATCTTTCATCACTAGTAACAGCCTCAACCTTAGATGAAAGACTTGAGATTTGTTGCTTTAGGCCTTCAGCTTGGTTATTTTCAGAAAAATTTTGTAATTGTTTCTCAAAGCCATTAAGTCGGCTCGCAAGTGTGGAGCTATTTTGAATTTCACCTGATGTTACCAATTGCGGCATAAATTGCTGACCAACCAGCGCCAATACCGCACCAATTATCGCAGCAAATAATGTTTTAAAAAATGAACCCGAAGATTTCTTTTGCTGAGAGAGAACAAGTTTAGTGATTTGATCAGCTGTGAGTTCAGTGTCTACATCTTCAGGCTTTAAGTTTTCAGGCCCTAAGTCTGCTTTTTCTCCATCTGGAGAAGACGCCGTTTCCTCGGAATTTTTCTGTGTCTCATATTTAGAAGAGTCTTTTTTAGAAACTTCTTTCTTCTCGGCCTCAGTATCCATCTTGGCTTCTTTATCTGTTGAGCTATCTTCAATAGCTTCAGAACTGACTTTTTCAGCTTTTAAATCCAAAGTAGCAGCCGGTTTCTTAGTTCGGTTTCTACCCCGGTTTTGATCACGCCTGACCATATTTAACTCCAAACAAAATTAACAAACAAAAAGAACCCAATGATTATACTCTTAATATAATCACTTGTACCCGATCTGAAAATGGCTATTCAGAAAATATTTACTTCCCCAATAGAGAAACAAAAAAATAAAATCAGGACATATGAAAATAAGAGACTGAACAAGGAACTCTACCGAGAAAATAAGGCTCAAATATAAAATATTCGTCACCAAACATCATTTTATTTCAATATATTAACGGGCATATTAAAGAAATATGCCTTTATATGAGGCAAAATAGAGTATTCTGACCATTCAAGAGGAGAACCCTACTCCCTCAATGTTTCTTTGATACAATCAATCATACGTGATTGAGACGGAAATGAAGAAACATCAACAAAAGGAAGCTCAATCCCAAGCTGCTGATCAACCAACTCACATTTCAAAACATCAGCAACCGTCTCAGAGAGACAAAAATGCTGAATATTTACCACATGTTGTTTAAGGTCATAAAGCTTCATCAAAGAACTATAAACCCGCGCTGTTCGGGGAGACATAAGAACAACGGCCCCTATTTCATTGTTTTTTAGCTCGTTAATCAATTCTGATGATAACTCATTCGCTTCCTTCATTTGATAACAAATAACATCTTCAAACTGATGCTTCATAGGCGTATGATCAGATTCAAACTCAACTTTTAAAGCAAACGACTGTTCATCTCCGCGTAAATTAACAATGCGTTTTGAAATACCATCATCACAACCTTGATCATATTCACGAATAAGCGGTAGTAAACCTTCAGCCCGCCCTGGTCCAACTCGTACATCTTTAAAACCAATCAACCGTGCCAACTCTCCCGTCGCCTTTCCAACAGTAAAAAAGGGCAGGTGAGTATATTTTTCAAAATCTTTCATTTGAGAAAAAGCACGGACCCCATTTCGGCTCGTCGCCACCAAAGCACCAACAGGAGGAGAGTTCAAAAACAACTGAGGATCAAGATCTAAAAATTCAACATCAAGCAAAGAATAGAAAGTTGGAGTAACAGAAACAGCCAGGTCAGCAGCCTCAAGCTCTTCACAAAATCTTCGAGCATCTAATTCTGGTCGCGTGATCCATATCTTAAACAAATTTAAAAGATCTCCACAAATGGTACTCAGCTCAAAGCCTATTAGAAAGTCGACAACTTATATTGGCCTTTGTTATACTAAGAGGTCTAGCCCCCCTACTCAACAAGGGACGCTAAAAATTCTGGTCCAGCTTTTTCAATCAAGCTTTGAGCGCTCTCAATTCCGATCTCAGTCGCTTTGTCAATCGAGCCTTTACGGTCATCAAAAAAAGAACGCTCTCCATTATGAGCTAAAATTTCACCTCGAAAGCGGATCTGATCATCTTCTATTTCAGCCAAAGCTGCAATAGGTGTACGACAAGATCCATCAAGCTTCCTTAAAAAAGCACGCTCAGCAGTGACACAAATTTCTGTCTCTTTATCATTCAATACAGCAACAAGCGGTTCAACACGCTCATCGCCAGTGCGGCATTCAATGCCAATCGCCCCTTGAGCTACAGCTGGCAACATCACATCTGTCTCAATAGAGGCAGTAAGTTCGCCCAACAGTCCCAAACGTCTCAACCCGGCTACAGCCAAAAATGTAGCAGCCACTTCACCGCGCTCCAACTTCTCCAATCGTGTTTGAACAGACCCTCTAAACGTCACGACCTCCAAATCAGGGCGTCTCTTTTTGACCTGAGCTTGTCGCCGCAAACTCGACGTTCCAACAACTGCCCCTTGCGGCAATTCATCAATATTTGAAACAGTACGACTAATAAACCCATCACGTACATCTTCGCGCGGTAAATGAGCAGTTATACGGAGTTCATCAATCAACTGAGTTTGGACATCCTTCATAGAATGAACAGCCAGGTCAATCGAACCATCTAACAAAGCCTGCTCAATCTCTTTGGTAAAAAGTCCCTTGCCACCAAAATCTCTCAAAGCCTTATCTTGAATGCGATCTCCTTCAGTGGAAATCACTTTAATCTCAATCTTATCTTCAGCTATGTCATGGGCCTTCATTAAACGCTTACGAGTTTCATAAGCTTGCGCCAATGCAAGCGGACTACCACGTGTGCCGATCTTAAGTTTCGTCATGAGATTAAAAACACTCCTTAAAGCAACAAATGGGGTCACCGCCCCTAAAATAGTCTCATAGCACATCACAATATGAAAATAGAACACCCAAAACCTATGTTTTCTGTGATCTGTGCTAAATAATAGCCGAGCTTAGTTCGTTTTATCCTGTGTTTGAGAAGAAAGGTAAAAAAAAACTTGCCCTTACCTCTCTGAATGATATTTCAAGATCATGAATAACAAACCTTTAAAAGATCTAGACCCAATAAAAGTTTTAGCTATTGAAACCAGCTGTGATGAAACAGCTGCAAGTGTGATAGAGCGCCATCCTGATGGGTCTGGTAAAATTCTTTCCAATATAGTCCGTACTCAACTGGAAGAACATGCCGCCTTTGGTGGGGTCGTGCCTGAAATTGCCGCACGCGCTCATTGTGAAGCGTTGGACAAGATTATCAAAGCCGCCATGCTTGAAGCAGACTGCGAGTTTAAAGACCTAGACGCAATCGGCGCGTCAAGCGGCCCAGGGCTCATTGGCGGATTGCTGGTTGGCACAATGACAGCAAAAGCAATCGCCTCAGTTCACAAACTCCCTTACATAGGGGTTAATCATTTGGCTGGGCACGCACTCACTGCTGGCTTAACCAATCAAACAAAACCACCCTACCTTTTGCTTTTGGTCTCTGGTGGCCATACTCAATTACTCTGGATTGAAGCTGTTGGTAAATACACCCGCATTGGCAGTACCATTGATGATGCCCTTGGTGAAGCCTTTGATAAAACCGCAAAACTATTAGGGCTTGGTTATCCAGGCGGTCCAGAAGTTGAAAAATGGGCCAAGGAAGGAAATGAAAACCGCTTCAAACTACCCTCACCATTAAAGGGGCGTAAAGAACCAAATTTTTCTTTCTCTGGCCTGAAAACCGCTTTAAGGCAACAAGCTGAAAAATTACAGCCTTTGTCAGATCAAGACATACACGACCTTTGTGCTTCCTTTCAAAAAGCCCTGATTTCAAGTGTGATGGATAGAGTGAAAATGGCGCTTCTCCAGTTGGATAAGCAATTTCCAATAAATGAGGAAAGAAAATTTGTTGTCGCCGGCGGCGTTGCAGCCAATCAAAAACTAAAATCTGAGTTAGAAAAATTTAGCGAAACACATAATCTAACTTTAATAGTCCCACCGCCCGCATTATGTACAGATAACGCTGCTATGATCGCCTGGGCAGCAGCCGAACAATTTGCAAACGGTCAAAGTGACCCTCTGTCTACACCTGTCCGATCTAGGTGGCCCTTGGATGAAAATGCAAAACCAATTCTCGGCTCTGGGAAAGCCGGTACAAAAGCGTGAAGAATATAAAGCGGATGCCCGCGACGGTTGCTGGTAGGCAACTGAAGGAGCATTTAAAAATCACCTGAAGCAAATAGACCTGCGGATGCATAGTGGGCATCTGAAGCAAAAAGAAAGACATCGAAATGAGCACATATAAAAATATTGGTGTTGTTGGCGGCGGCGCCTGGGGAACTGCTCTAGCGCAATCAGCTTGTTTAGCTGGATGCAACGTCACACTATGGGCTCGCGAAGAAGATACTGTAAACAACATCAATCAAAACCATGTAAATACTGCGTTCCTAAAAGACGTCCCGCTAGATCAGAAACTCACCGCAACAACAAGTTTGGCAGAAATAGCAAAACAAGACGCCATTCTAATCGTCACGCCAGCTCAATTTGTAAGAGCCGTCTTAATCGATTTAGTGCCTTTTTTAAAATCCTCCAATACACCTCTTATCATATGTGCAAAAGGCATAGAGCAAAGCTCATCCAAATTAATGACAGATGTCATTGCCGAGACAATACCAAATGCAACACCAGCCATACTGTCAGGGCCAAGCTTTGCAAGCGATGTGGCCAAAGGCCTACCAACAGCTGTCACCCTCGCTGCTAAAGATAAAACTCTAGGCAAAGAACTGGCCAATGCCCTTAGTCACAAAGCGCTCCGCCCCTATTGGACTGATGACCTCATTGGTGTTCAAATTGGCGGTGCTATTAAGAATGTCCTCGCCATAGCAGCAGGCATAGTAATGGGACAAAATTTAGGGGCCAGTGCCCATGCCAGCTTAATCTCAAGAGGTTTTGCTGAACTAAGCCGTTTTGGTGAAAGCTATGGAGCTAAGAGAGAAACAATGATGGGACTTTCAGGCCTTGGGGATTTAGTTCTAACCTGCTCAAGTCCACAATCAAGAAACATGTCCTTAGGCATTGAACTCGGTAAAGGCAAAACCCTGGATGAAGTCCTGGCCAGCAGAAATTCTGTTAGTGAAGGTGTCTACACAGCGTCAGCCGTTGTTGAAATAAGCCGTCAGAGAAATTTTGAAATGCCCATTTCAGAAGCTGTAGAAGCCATCGTCACAAATAAACAGTCCGTCAATGACGCAATCACCAAGCTATTGTCCCGCCCTTTAAAAGAAGAGATTTAATTTCGAAAATCATTACATGCCAAAATAAAAAAACTGCGGAGCTAAAAAGCCCCGCAGTTCCAATCATTAGAAAAAGAAGACTGCAATCAAACTTTTTCTAATTCCAGTATTCTTCTCTATAAATTTAGTGCGTTAGCTTAGAAACGATACCCCAAACCAACACCGAAAATCCATGGGTCAACATCAATATCTGCACGAACCGGAATTGCACCTAAATTTGTCTTAGCATCAACATTCAGCCATGTCTTTTTAACATCAACATTGAGATACCAATTGTCTCTAACCTGAATATCAACACCTGCTTGCAGTGAAAAACCGAAACCATTGTCAATTTTCAAACCGTTAAAACCAGTTGCATTACCTTCACTGAAGATCAAACTATAATTAACACCTGCACCAACATAAGGTTTTATCCCATTTCCAATATCAAAATGATACTGCAACATCAAGTGCGGTGGAATAATATAGAAATCACCAACATCTACACCAGTAAGACTTCCAGAACCCTCAACATCATGCTTTGAAATCGCTAAAACAAGTTCCAAAGCAATATTCTTAGTTAAAAAATAAGTAATATCCAGTTCTGGTACATATCGATCATCAATATCAAGACCAGCAGTTGGTGCAGCTGCACCATTAATACTAACATCAGTGTCAGTATCAGGTAAAATCCCTAAAGCCCGTACACGAATAAGCCATTTGGCATAATTTTCTTCAACCGGCGTCATTTCACTGGCATTAACTGATGACTTAATGCCATCAACACTAAAAACACCTATGCCAATTAATAAAGCGATTGCATAAGCTATAAAACTATTTCTCTTCATAATATGTCCCCTCTTGAAAAGAGCTTTAAAATAAGGTCAAGCTTCAAGATGGTTTTCATATCCCCGATCGAAAATCTTTGAGAAATATCAATACTGAAAATTTCTATACGGATAATAAAACCAAATTACTTAAAGCCTCACCCTAATTCCACCAAGCTTTCATAGAGACGTGTGAGAAAACAATGCGGCATTTAGTTAAACTAAAGTATAAAAGTTTTTCTGATGCAATTTGGCATCTATTTTAATTTTAACTGATAACTCGGTATTCAGTTACTCTCCAAATTGCAAAGATAAGAGCCAGTGGAATTAAAAAAAATGCCACGAGAAATATCGCGGCATTGAAAAAACGCATGAGAGATTCGTTTTTTTGCTAATGAATGATCAGATAAAGTTACCCATGAGGATGGAATAATAACTCATAAATTGATTAAACATGCTGTTGTTAATCGTAAATAATGGCTTTCCTTATATAAAGAGATCCAAAATCACTGAAGCATTCATCGCTTAAATAAGTGTTCCAAAATTGCCAAACATAAACAATGTGACAAATAGCTAAAATCAATTCTTTTTTAACCCTCCGAAAATAAAAATCAAAAAAATGCGGCAATGCAGCATTTTTTACTTGCATTGCTGCGATGCAGCGTATATATACAATGCAGACGCAGCATAAATAGGGCAGACACCCAAATTCGGAGATGATCAAAATGACTAAATTACAAACACCAGATTTCGCAAAAGCTTTCGAAAACCTTTTCGCTTCAGCAGACACATCAGCTTTTAATGACGTTTTCAAAAACGCAGCTGAATTCAACAGCAAAATTAGCGACATCGCTATTAAAGCAGCTGAAAAAAATGCAGAACTTAGCCAAGCTTGGACAAAAGAAACACTAAGCAAATTAGAAACAGTAGCTAAACCTGCAACAGATCCTAAAGAATACGCTCAAGTGATTTCAGAATTCACAACAGCTCAAGCTAAAGCAACTCCTGAGCATATCACAGCATTCGCTGAAGTAGCTAAACAAGCTCAAATGGACACAATGGAAGTTCTTCTTTCAGCTGGCCAAGAAGCTCAAACTAAAGCTACAACAGCTACTAAAAAGACAACAAGAAAAGCTTCTTAAGTCTTTATAAAAGTTTTTCCTTCCCAGAGGATCACTTCAAGTGGGCGCATCTAAAAAGGTGTGCCCACTTTTTCTTTGTTGCACCAAAGCTCAAGGTCTGACAGAGTTATCGCTGAATGCTGCACCGCAACAAAGTTTGTGGTAAAATAATTCATTGTATAACTATCATTACCGGAGCCTTCCATGACAAGTGAAAACGAAACCATCCTAATCAAACGTTATGCAAGCCGGCGTCTATATAATACAATGATCAGCGATTACGTAACATTAGACGAAATCGCACAATATATAAGAGATGGCAAAGACGTAAAAATCGTTGATAGAAAATCAGGTGATGATTTAACAAGACAATACTTAATGCAAATCATCACAGATTACGAAAGCCGTGGTGAAAACGTCCTACCAATAAATGTTCTCACAGATATTGTCCGTTCATATAATGATCAGGCACAAAGTTTCATTCCTGACTTTCTCTCACAATCATATGAGATGCTTAAGCAGCAGCAAAAAGAAGTTATATCTAACTTCTCACAAAACATCCCAGATAGCCTCAATCCATTAAACAACCTTCCCAAAATGGAAGGGTTTGATCAATGGCAAAAAATGCAGGCAAATTTCCTAAATCAAATGATGGGTCCAATTGCAACAAGCATGGGCACATCAATGGGAAATAACAGAAGCGAAGAACAACCTGAGAGTGATGTAGAAGAAGAAGAAAAGAACACTTCAGATAAAGCCCAAAAAAGAAAATCTACAAAAAAAACCTCTGCCGAAAAAGATAAAGATCAAGATATTGAAGCTATGAAAAAACAATTGGCCGAGCTGCAATCCAAATTGCAAGATATGTAAAGAGCAAAAACTCAATCACTAAAATAAGAAGTGATGTTTTTTGCTCTTTTTATCTCTTTTATTTAATTCCTAGAGCATCTCATTAAATTCGATTTAAAGTGACATGCTCTAGTTTTAAAAACCGTAACGATCTTAAAAATAAAGAGATCCAATTAAGCTCGCTCCTGCAATAACAGCAAACAAACCAAACAAATTATAAACTTTGCTCGACAAATTAAGCTTGGCAAAAAAGCCAAGAAATTGACGGCGAACAGCCAGCAATAAAAACCCTTCGACAAGCATGGCCCAGCCAACAAATGAGACCAATGAGGCTGTAAAGCTAGACCAATCATTATGTAGTCTGACAACCACAACACCTAATGCAAAAACCAAAATAGCTCCAATATATCCAAGAGCAGGGTTTTCATAAAACTCATCAAGCATAGACTGATATTCATCTCCATCCAGAAGCAAACCTATCCCGGCTGCAACAAGATAAAGTCCAAACATAAACGCAAGATAATCAGTTAAATTGAGTGAACTAAACATAACAACCACCTCCAAAAAAGACCTAGATAACAACCTAAAGAGAACAGTTCAAACCATGTTAAATTCTAAAATTTTAAATGAAGAGAACCACTCCTCATAACTAATATATAAGATCAAAAGTCATTTTTTTAAGATCTCAAAAACCAATTTTACCACAAATCAATAACAAGCAAACCAGTTATAGTTTAGAATTATTCCAAATATTTATTTTTTCTCACCTACCTTGGGATGACCAATATCATCCAGATCAACCAGATCAGCAGCTTGACCTTTATTTCTATATATTCGTTTTTTTAATCGAGGATAATCACCCACGTCGTGAGCTAAACGCTCTCCTACTACAATAGCTTTTAAAACCTCATCTCCATCGTTGACTAAGTGGTGAGCCTCTCCACCAGCCCGGTAACCAATAAAATCACCACACCCAACTGAGAACTTTTCTTCACCAATATGGGCCGTAGCTGAGCCTTCTAAAATATAAACACATTCATCCTCATAATAATGCTTGTGATGCTCCGTCGAAACACAACCAACCGGCACTTCAATAATATGAAACCCAAATCCGGTTAGACCCGTTAAATCACCCAAGGACTTATTAACCCTCTTAGCGTTGTCATTTAGAAAATGCGTCTTCTCCAATCCTGCCATTTCATTAATTTCAGATTTAGTGATGATGTATTTATCTGTTTTTATATCTTTTTCTGTCATCGACCTAACCTCACATCTAATCAGTAACTGCCCATAAAAAAAGTGGACACTTTAACTTCCAAAAGTGCCCACTTCAAAAACGTAAAACAGTAGAAAGTCTTAGGTTACTGTTTTCTTCAACAAACGATTACGAATTTCATCAAGCTGCTCAAAATTAGTATACCGAATACGTAACTCACCATTCTCACCAGAACCAAGTTTCACTTGAACTTTCAGTCCAAGTGAATCAGTAAGCTCTTTTTCAAATGCTTTCGTATCCGCATCTTTTTCACGGCCCTTAGTCGATTTACCTTGAGCACCTTTTAGTCCAGTTTGTACAAGTGCCTCAGCATCACGAACACTTAAACCCTTTGAGATAATCTCTTTCACATACTCTTCAGCATTTTCAACACCAACCAAACACCGAGCATGTCCTGCAGAAATATCACCATTGCGGACATAGCCTTGAATACCTTCAGACAGCTTTAACAAACGAAGCATGTTCGCCACGTGTGAGCGAGACTTACCAATCACACTTGAAAGCTCATCCTGCGTATAACTAAACCGGTCAACAAGCTCTTGATAACCTAAAGCTTCTTCAACAGCATTGAGATCAGCTCTTTGAACATTTTCAATGATAGCAATCTCAAGTAGTTGGCGATCCGTTAAGTCTCGCACAACAACCGGAACAGATGTTAATTCAGCCTTTTGCGAAGCTCGCCAGCGACGTTCACCAGCAACAATTTCAAATCCACCTTCAAGTCCATTTGAAGGCCGAACGATAAGCGGTTGCACAAGTCCCTTTGTGCGAATGGAGTTCGCTAGATCTTCAAGATCTGCATCCACAAAATCTTTACGTGGATTTAAATGTGAAGGACGAACTTGTTCAATTGGAACAACTCTATGCTCACCCTCAGTTGGTAAAGGTGTTCCCTCAGATGGTGCCACATCCCCAATCAAAGAAGCAATTCCACGGCCCAGTCTATTCTTTTGTGCATTTGCAGACATAAAAGTCTCTGCCTTTCTAAATTCGCTCACTTTTCAAGTAAGTCTTTGTTTTTAATTGCAATTAAGTAGACGCTATCATAGCGGCCTCATTAAAGTGGAGAATTCTAAGCAGCCATATATTTTTTCTCACGCTCAATAATTTCAGACGCAAGCTTAATATAAGAATGCGCACCAGAAGATTTATGATCGTAAAGCAAAATCGGTTGCCCAAAACTCGGCGCTTCCGCAATTCGAATGTTGCGTGGAATCACTGAGTTATAAACCTTATCACCAAAGAAGTTTCGAACCTCACTGGCCACTTCATTAGAAAGGTTAGTGCGCCCATCATGCATGGTCAAAACCACACCTTGAATATAAAGGTCAGGGTTTACTGCTGCCCGCACTTCTTCAATCGAGTTCGCAAGTTGAACAATTCCCTCAAGTGCAAAAAATTCACATTGAACAGGACACAAAATAGATTGCGCAGCTGCCATAGAATTAATTGTCAAAATATTTAAACTCGGAGGGCAATCAATAAGCACATAACTTACCCGCTCCTCTTTAACCTTGGCAGCTTCCGCAATTTGTAACCGCGAAATCGCCTCGCGCAAACGAAAGGCACGATCAGGAACGCCGGCTAATTCAGCCTCTAGTCCAGCTAAGTCTTGGGTTGAGGGAACAACTGAAAGGTTCGGAACTCTTGTTTGCACACAAGCCTGAGTTAGTAGCGCTTCTCGGCGCAATACATCGCAAATAGAAACTGAACGCTGATCTTCATCAACCCCAAGTCCCGTACTCGCATTTCCTTGTGGATCAATATCAATAATGATAACGCGCTCACCAACAGCGGCAAGCGCAGTACCTAAATTAATCGCAGTAGTCGTTTTGCCAACACCGCCTTTTTGGTTGGCCAATGCCATAACCCGCACATTCTGCGGCTCATTAGCTGGTGAAGAGATCTGTCCGTTCACCGGAATGCTCCTTTAATCAGGCCGCTATGCGTATCTCGCAAAAAAAAGTCTACGACCTCGGTTTAATATCATTAAGTTTCACTATACGCCCCAAAGGATCAGTTAGACTCTTATAAGTCTCGTGGCTAAAGGTCCAATCCTGTGATGCCTCTTCAATCTCTGCACTTGTACCTTTTCCTTTAAGAAAGATACCCTTCGCACCCTTTTCAAACAGAGCCTGTCCAAAAGTCAAAAGAGTATTGAGAGGTTTGAGGGCTCGTGCAGTAACAACATCGATAGAAGAGATGGTACTCTCAATTGCAAAAACTTCAATTCTACAATTATGAATTTCCACATGCGCGCCAGTTTGTCTGGCAACATCCTTTAAAAACGAGCACTTACGAGAATTGGATTCAACCAAATGAACGCAAGAACCTGGTCTCTCCATGAGTAAAATGCCCAAAACCAGCCCAGGAAAGCCACCTCCAGCTCCCATATCGACAATAATTTTCGCCGAATCAAGATATTTGAACACCTGTGCGCTATCAGCAAAATGCCGATGCCAAACCTCATCTAGGGTATTAGGAGCAACTAAATTTTGCGCTTTCTGCCACTTAACAAGCAAACGTTCATAGGTTTCTAACCGCTCAACTGTTTCACGTGAAACATCAAATTGAGTTTGAAACTCTTCAGGCCCACTGATCCTCAGATTCTTGATAATCACCCGCCACTAACATCCTTTAAATTTTCAAGCTGAATTTACAAAAAAGCTATATCACATATTAAGTTCAGGGTAAAAAATAATGAATGGAAAGTACCAAAAAGTAACTTTTACGCTATCAAGAGTCTACTCCAAATTTCATAAGATACTTATATTGTGATCAGGTATAGCCAGCGTCTTAGTCTTTAAAGAAATGAACCAAATATCCTGCCAAAGCTACTAATGTTTAAAGAGCAACAGGAGGATATTATGAACAATAAAATTTCTATTTTCACAGCAGTAACAGTGGTGAGTTTTATGATCAGTTCGAACTCAATACCTGCCTCTGCAGGAGTTGTTTGTAAGGGGATGGTATGGGGTGAAGCCTTTAGTCCATCAAAACCCATGGCAAGAATTAAAGCCCGTATGGCCTGGAAAGCAAATGCCGGACCTGGATGGAACAATACTGCCCTTGCTAAACAGAAATCACGTGTATGTCGCAAAGAAAATCAAAATCATGGACATGGCGCTGCAAAACATAAATGGCGTTGTGTGTTTAAGGGCCGCCCATGCAAAAAGCTCGGTATTTCAGGTCAATAAAATAACAACTAAATTATGAGGAAAATTCAATTATCAATTGTCTCACACACTTTAACAAAACTTAGAGATAGGACGACTTGAATGACTATTGAAATTTCACCAATTACCGAGCACGATATTAATGGCTACCATCAGCTATTAGATATTGTAGCCAGGGAGCGCCAATATATAAGTTTCCTAAAAGCACCTCCACTAGAACATACTAAAGCTTTTATCTTACATAGTATTTCCCAAAACTATCCGCAATTTGTAGCGAAAATTGACCAACAAATTATTGGTTGGTGTGACACATTACCTAAAAATCAAGAAATTTACTCCCACTCTGCGATTTTAGGAATGGGAATACTGCCAGAGTTTCGCAAGAATGGTGTAGGTACAGCGCTAATTGAAGCCACCCTTAAAAAAGCTTTCGAGCAGAAAATTATCAGGATCGAATTGGCTGTTTTTTCGGACAACCAACCTGCCATCCAACTCTATAAAAATTTTGGTTTTATTATTGAAGGAGAGCTCAAAAATGATGTTCGAATTGACGATCAATTCAAGAATTCTTTGGTAATGGCAATAGTCCGAAAGTAACCCATTTTAAACTAGCCTCTACAATGGCTAGAAAATCCGTAAAGAATTAAAAGCGGCCTCATAAAGCGTCGCATCTAAAAAACAAATGTTTCACGTGAATCATAAACAAGGCTCTAGAGCCTATACCCAAACCTTTAAGCTGATTTCTTATCAGAGGTAGAAGCTTTTGATTTTCCAGCTCGCTTCAAATGAGCCAAAACCAGCATCAAAGCAGCCGGTGTCATTCCATCAATACGCCCAGCTTGCGCCAATGTCTCAGGGGCATGTTTTTCAAGCTTAGTACGAAGCTCCGTTGAAAGTCCTGAAATCCCCTCATAGGAAAAACCTGCTGGTATAGACAAAGCCTCATCCCGGCGCAGAGCTGCAATATCCGCCTCTTGCCGCTCTAAATAAACCGCATAGCGTGCTTCAATAATAACCTGCTCAGCTGTATTCGTTTCTAATGATCTAATTTCAGGCCAAATGCCTGATAAATCATCTATTGAAACGCCCTTATAAGAAAGCAATTCAAACGCTGTCCGGTGACGGCCATCTTTCTTGATGGAAATTCCATGGGTCTCCGCTTCATTAGGTGTCAAACTCAGAGATTTAAGAAGGTCAATACCCTTCGAAATCTGATCTTGTTTCACGTGAAACAATGCTGCTCGCTCATCACTAACAAGCCCAAACTCAATACCAACAGGTGTTAAGCGCTGATCAGCATTATCAGAGCGCAATCTCAGGCGATATTCAGCACGAGATGTGAACATACGATAAGGCTCTGTAACCCCTCTCGTCACTAAGTCATCAATCATCACGCCCATATAACCATCAGCACGGCTAATTTTAAACTCGCGATCTGATCCATTCGCTTTCAAGCCTGCATTAACACCCGCAATTAAGCCCTGAGCTCCAGCTTCTTCATAACCAGTTGTTCCATTAATCTGCCCAGCCAAAAATAGACCAGGGATCTTTTGAACTTCTAACGTTTGAGAAAGCTCGCGTGGATCAACATAATCATACTCAATCGCATAACCTGCTTGTGCAATACGAACATCCTCAAGCCCTTTCATAGTCTTTAGGAAGGCAAGCTGCACGTCTTCTGGTAATGAAGTTGATAGTCCGTTGGGATAAATAAGCTCACTATTCAGCCCCTCTGGCTCTAAAAACACCTGATGCGCCGACCGTTCCTTAAAACGAACCACCTTATCTTCAATAGAAGGACAATAGCGTGGCCCAACACCTTCAATCTGCCCTGTATACATAGGCGCTTGATCAAGATTAGACGTAATCAAATCATGCGTCTCTTCATTGGTATGAGTGATATGACAGCTAATTTGCGGTATTGTGATCTCTGAATTCAGAAATGAAAATGGTTCAGCTGGGTCATCACCAGGCTGTTCTTCTAAAATATCCCAATTGATGGATGCTTTATAAAGCCGTGCAGGTGTCCCTGTCTTAAGGCGGCCAATGCGTAAGCCAGTATCATAAAGCCGATCAGCCAGCTTAATCGCTGGCGCCTCACCAATACGCCCAGCTGGTGTGCGCTCAGTTCCTCTGTGAATTTCACCTCGAAGAAACGTCCCTGTCGTTAAAACAACAGCTCCTGCTCTATAAGTTTCACCATCTCCCGTAATCACACCAACACAAGTGCCATCTTCAATGATCAAATCATCAACAGGCTGCGAGATTACATAGAGGTTATCCTGCGCTAAAATCTCTTCCTGCATAGCTGCACGGTATAAATCACGATCAGCCTGAGCGCGTGGCCCTTGCACAGCAGGCCCCTTAGAGCGGTTAAGCACACGAAATTGAATACCAGCTTTATCAGTAACGCGCCCCATCAGCCCATCAAGTGCATCAATTTCGCGAACCAAATGTCCTTTGCCCAAACCACCAATTGCAGGATTACATGACATCTCACCAATCGTCTCAAACTTATGAGTGATGAGGGCTGTCTTGGCACCCATACGTGCAGAAGCACTCGCAGCCTCAGTACCCGCATGGCCACCACCAACAACAATAACATCAAAAGGACCACGTTCCATATTAAGTCCTTCAGCGTTTGGCTCATGAAGCAAAGTCATGTGCGAAAATTCCTTCAAATCATAAAAATAAAATGCAAGCTTGAGAGCAATGAACTCATCATTGTCTAAATATATCTCAGCTTGAAACAAAGCTCTTTCATTCATCATTATAAATTCAGTTGATCAGTAAGATCTGACAAATTTATAAGAGAGCTCTAAAACCAGTCTTTATAGTCTAACTGACCAATCCAATCAACAAAACTCATTCAGGCCATATAACTATATCAGAGAACATAAGAAAAATTGAAAGTGATAAGGAGCATTATATTAAACATCGTTCAATATAATTGACTGATTAATCTAGAATGAAGTCTTTATTAATTTAGAGATCTAAGATTTGTTTCAAGTGAGTCAATTTCCAAAAGGAAATCTGATACGATATTTAATAAGTCCAAATGTCTTTATAAAGTTTATGCTCAAATGAAATAAAATGAGGCAAGCCTTTTAACTGTTTCACGTGAATCATTTACTGAAACAAACATCACCTTTGGCAATTAAACCAGATCACTCTTTTCTCTGCTTGCCGACTAAGATTTTGGCAAATTAATTCGTTCAAAAAATAGCAAGTTCATTCATCTGAAAAGACATTCGACTGGGCCTATTGTTTCACGTGAATCATATCTCGATTTTTAAATTATCACTAACATCAAGAACGCTTAAAAATTAAGAATTCATGGATAAGTGATGTTACGAAATCCTGAGCTCTCCAATTAAATTGTATCCAAATATTTCATAAAAAATTTCTTTATCGGCAAACTAACTAAAAAGAAAATTTTTGTTTCACGTGAAACTCCGTAACATTCAATTATGCGAATATAAAAACTAATGAAGTCCTATAGGCGGCCTCATTAAAAGAGCCTTATCGATGACTATGCTAAATTAACCATTTGTTAATATTTAAAAGTCGTACTCATCCCTCCCCACACTCAATTTTTAGACCTATCAGAATAGTCAAACTTCATGATTGCAAAGGTCAAGCCCCATCATTGTTTCACGTTAAAACATAAAATTTGAAAAAATCTGATCTCAACCCAACGGAAATCACAGGAATCCGATCCTTAAAGTTTAGAAAATTTCGGGCGGAAAAATGGAATCTTTCTTCCAAAAAATGGGGAGGGAGTCAAAAAAAGTGGGGAGGGAGTCCCATTTGCTAGGGAGGGAGTCAATTTTGTTCTGATTTTGGCGAAAAGATTCCTCCCCACCACGGAATTTTCATGTTTCACGTGAAACAATCACATTGGAGACTCAATTGAAATAAAGTAGGAAGCACATGAAAATTCTGTTGCATTTAAGACTCACTCTTACTCGCCCTACATATCACTCTATTTTCCAATGCAAAATTCAATAAAGATTTTATCAAGCACATCTTCAACATCAACCTTGCCAACAAGACGGCCCAAGGAAAATGCTGCCTGTCTCAAATCTTCAGCTCTAAGCTCTGTATCAGCAAGGTCACCTTCAATAAAACTCCCAAGGTCAAGTGAGCACTTTCTCAAAAGTTCACGGTGACGTTCACGGGTTATGACCACAGTCTCACCCTGCCCTAATCGTTCTTGTACAGTTATTGAAATTCGAGAAGTGAGCTTGTCCAAGCCCTTCCCTTCAGATGCAGAAATTTGCACATCCACCAGGTCTGATTTCTCATCTGGTACATTTGATAAATCACTCTTGTTCCAAACTTTCAAAACTGGAATTTGATCATTGAAATTTTCATCTGTTAATTGGAAATGAGGATCTGTTCCATCGATTAAAAACAAGATTAATTCTGCTTTGTCAGCTTGCTCAAAAGAGCGACGAATGCCCTCAAGCTCAACCTTACTTTCAGTCTCACGAATGCCAGCAGTGTCAGTTATAATGACAGGCAGTCCTTCAATATCCAACCGAACTTCAATCACATCACGAGTAGTTCCTGCTTCATCAGAAACAATGGCAACATCACGTTTGGCAAGAGCATTTAAAAGACGAGATTTCCCAGCGTTTGGCGGGCCAACAATAACCACCCGAAATCCATCACGAACAATTTCACCGCGTGATCCGTCATTTAAATACTGATCGATTTTCCCTTGAAGAGCTTGAACAGTAGGAAGGGCCTCACCTGCAATATCTTCAGGCACATCCGCTTCATCAGAAAAATCTAGAGCAGATTCAACAAGCGCAATTGCATAAATTAAATCTGTGCGCCAAGTTTCATAGAGCTTAGATGTCTCTCCCCCAAGCTGAGTAAGAGCTTGAGACTTTTGCCCCAAAGTGTCAGCTGCAATTAAATCAGCTAAGCCTTCAACCTCGATTAAATCCAATTTACCATTTTCGAACCCGCGGCGAGAGAACTCACCACGTTCAGCCATACGACAATTTGGAAAGGAACTCAGCTTAGCCAAAACCGAACTAATAACAGCCCGGCCGCCATGGATGTGAAATTCAACAACATCCTCACCAGTAAAACTACGCGGTCCTTTAAAATAAAGAACTAAAGCTTCATCAAGAACCGAATTATCATCAGGGTCTATCAACTGGGATAAATGCGCCACTCGATCCTGAGGTATTTTCCTACAGAGTGATGTAGTAATATTTGGAACCTCAGGTCCAGATACGCGAATAACAGCAACCCCAGTTGGCCCAGCGCCACTAGATAAAGCATAAATGGTTTCCAAACTCATTCGATTCCCCAAAAAAGATAAAAACACTAAATCAAACCACGAAAGTCTAATTTAAAATCATTCTAAAGAAAACTAGTCTTCATATATAATGATCTTTCATTTCACATGGAAGCTATCTAGTACTATACAGAAATTATAAAATTGCCATTAACTAAAGGTTTCATCACCCATGTCTCTGCCCGGAACACAAACTCTTAATCAACTCGCACAAGAAACCAGTCCCTATCTCCTGGCACACAAAGATAACCCGGTTCACTGGTGGCCCTGGGGTGAAGAGGCTTTAGAAGAAGCTAAAAAAACAAATAAACCAATTATGATATCCATTGGCTATGCGGCCTGTCATTGGTGTCACGTTATGGCAGATGAAAGTTTCGCTGACCAAGATACTGCTGAACTGATGAACGAAAAATTCGTCAATATCAAAGTAGATAGAGAAGAACGACCAGATATCGATCATATTTACATGAGCGCCCTGGCAGAACTCGGCGAACAAACCGGCTGGCCACTAACTATGTTTCTAACGCCAGAAGGAAAGCCCTATTGGGGCGGGACATATTTCCCAGCTATTCAAGGAGATGGACGCCCCTCTTTCAAGCAAGCCTTAGAATTCGCTGAAACCATCTTCAAGAAGGATAAAGAGGCCGTAAAGCAAAATTCAGAAAGCCTCACACAACTCATTGCAGCCGAGCGTCCTAAAATGATGGGGCCAGATATCTCAGATGATATCCTCCTCAACATCAACCAGCGCCTCGGTGATATGATGGACGGCAAACATGGCGGCTTAAGAGGCGCCCCAAAATTTCCTCAATATCCTATTTTTAATTTACTATGGCGGATCGGTCTAAGATTTAAACAAGACAGAGCAAAAACCGCTGTCGAAGCCCTCCTTCACTCTGTGTTCCAAGGCGGTATATACGATCATTTAGGCGGTGGTCTCGCCCGCTATGCAACAGATGAAAAATGGCTAGTCCCTCATTTTGAAAAAATGCTGTCTGATAATGCCCTAATGCTCGAACTGGCCATCAACGTATATAAAGAGAAAAAAACACCCCTTCTAAAGCAAAGAATAGAAGAGATTATCACTTGGCTTGAAAGAGAGATGCTCACTTCTGAAGGAGCTTTCGCCACATCACAAGATGCAGACAGTGAAGGAACCGAAGGTAAATTTTATGTTTGGACAGTAGATGAAATTAAAGAGCTCTTAAAAGATGAGTATGACTTCTTTGCGGAACATTACGATGTTACCGAAGAAGGGAACTGGGAAAATAAAAACATACTAAATCGTTTAAAATCGGCAAATTGGCTATCAGATGAAGACGAAGCTCGCTTGAGCAAATCCAGAGAGATCTTATTGTCTGCCCGCAATCAAAGAGTGAAACCAAACTTAGACGATAAAATACTGGCCGATTGGAACGGCATGGCAATCACATCCCTCACTCTCGCATCAGACACATTGGACAAACCTCAATGGCGAGACCTTGCCATTAATGCTTATAACTTCATCAAAAACGCAATGGATACGAGCAAGGGCCTTCACCATTCATACCGTTTAGGCAAATGCTCAAGCCCTGCGATCTACAGTGATTATGCTCAGATGATCAAAGCAGCCTTGTGCCTTTATAATTCAACTGGCAACAAAAACTACATTAATGATGCTATTAAATGGACAGCAGCGCTAAACGAAGATTTTTGGTGTGGAGAGTTTGGTGGTTATTTCATCACAGGTAAAAATCGAAACGATGTCATCATACGCGGGAAAACCGGTAGCGACGAAGCAACGCCAAATGGCAACGCTATAATGATGTCTAATTTAATGGCTCTCTATCTTCTAACAAACGAAGAAAATTACAGAGAAAAAGCTAAAAAAATCGTTCAGTGTTTTGGAAATGCCATCGCAAAAAATATCTTCTCTCATGTCAGTCTTTTAGCCGGCTCAATTGATATTTTAGCAGCAGCACATATTGTAATTATCAAAACAGAAAAAGAAGACACTATTGCAGATGAAATGATTAGAGCAATTAAACAAGCCCCCGTGTCAGGCATTATAATTCAATCCATTGAACAAACAGAAACGCTCCCGGAAAACTCACCAATAAAAGAAAAAAAATTGGTTGGCGATCAAACAACAGCTTATATTTGTGTGGGTCAAACCTGCCAACCACCAGTAACAAATAAAAAAGATCTAATAGATAATTTAGTCAAAGCTAAGCAAGCGTAAATAAAAACAATCTCATTTAGTTTACGTTTCTAATCATATGCCCCTAAACGGTTTAACCCATTTGTGCCCGAGCCAATTGGGTTAAACCATTATAGCCCCAACTATCTCCAGCAACTTCATGTATCACCACATAACTCGCTTCAGCTATAGGTCCTATGATCTCTTTAAGCATCAAAGTGCTTTGTCTAATCATCTCAGACTTTTCTTCAGCAGTATTCGTCCCCTGTGTCACTTTAATATCCATATAAACAGCTGAATTTGATGACATACTCATCGGCGTTGAACCAATAGCCCAATCTCCAGCCTCATAATGATCAATCCGCACTGAAGTAAGTTCCTCTTTTTTATGCATCACCTCATTCATAAGTCTTGTTGTTTCTTTAAATAATCCCTCTCTCTGTTCCTCTGTAAGCTTAGAACCAGAATGAGTAATATTAATAAACGGCATGGCTAGTCTCCTTTCTTAAACACTGTTTTAAAAAAGCTAACCCACATAAAAAGATAATAATAGTTTATTGTTTTTAAGAATTAGATTAATATAATTAATCTATAAAGATGGAATTGAGTTTAAAAATATGGCCTTGAATCTAGACATGGATTGCTTACGCACATTCATAACAATTAATAATCTTGGAAGTTTTGCAGATGCTGCAGACCATCTTCATCGCACAGCTCCCGCTATTAGTCTGCAAATCAAGCGTTTAGAGGAACAACTCGGCACAAAGGTTTTTCAAAAATCAGGCCGCAAAATGGTCCTAAGCAACGCTGGAGAAAGTCTGCTCCATAAAGCGCAACAAATACTTGATATAAATGATGAAATATTTTTACGTTTATCCAAAAAGCCATTAAAGGGCCGAATAGCGCTCGGGGTAATTCAAGATTATGCGGATAAATTCTTACCCTTCATCTTAAATAAATTTAAGGCATCACATCCAGATGTTCACATCACAGTCCTTGTAGACAGCACAAAAAATTTAACATCACAAATCAAAAAGGGAACACTGGATCTTGCAATCGCAATTGATAATAAATCAAATTTAAATAAAGAAAAATTAAAGCAAGAAAAAACCATTTGGCTCTCGAAACCTTCTCTTGAATTCAACACAAACAAGCCACTTCCCCTGGTTGTTTTAGACACACCCTGCACATTTAGAGAAAATGCAATTGAAGCATTAAACAAACAAAAAAGAAGTTGGGAAATTGTTTTTACAAGTCCAAGTCTATCAGGTCTTTATGCCGCCATAGAAGCAGGGCTCGGCATAACAGCTCGGACCAAACTTTCATATAGTGACAATATAGGGCAAACCACCAAAGCTCTTAAGTTACCCAAGCTCCCAACCATTGATTTCGTAATTTATGAAAAAAAGAAACAAACTGAAAGCACAACAATGTTCAAAAAAATCATACAAAGCGAAAGCCTGAAAATGTATAGACAAAGTACAGATACTCTCTAGCCTTGCCATAAAGTTTTCATAAGCTTAATGTACAAAGTTTGATTTTATAAATGGATTTAGAAAAACTAGTGGTCTCATGGAACTCTACACACAAATCGCAGCTCTACCATATGTCTTCATCAAAGATGAACTTTTGATTTGTTTGATCACATCAAGAGAAACCAAACGGTTGGTTATACCAAAAGGCTGGCCAAAACTAGGTGTATCATCTCATCAAATGGCACGAATTGAAGCTGAAGAAGAAGCAGGCCTAATAGGGCAAATTTCAAAAGACACCATTGGCACATATAATTATAGAAAAAAATTACACACATTTGCTAACATCACTTGTGAAGTAGAGATTTATCCTCTTCATGTTTCTCACCAACTTATGGATTTTCCTGAAAACAAACAACGCAGCATTCACTGGTTTAACCCCATAGAAGCGTCAAATAGAGTTGAAGAAAAAGAATTCTCAGAAATTCTTTTAGAAATCGAAGGAAAACTAACCAACTCACATAAAAAAATAAAGACAAAAAAAGCCAGTTGAATGCACAAGACTTCACTTAAAGTTTTCAATAAATAGATAGCATCACATCAAATTTCCCTGTAAATAGACAAAACTCTAAAAGTCTAGGTCGGGGGGACCAACAGAATGGTAGATGACAAAAGTCATACTAATAAAGACAAAATTTCTATACAAAAACCTTCACTAGACAAAGATCTCAACAAAATCAGCAAATTAGAAGACGCGACCCGGTATTCGTCTCGCCATCTTAATTCTTCAGGTATCGCATTTCTATTTCTCGTCACCGCCGGTATAGTCGCAGCGACCTTACTTCCAAATGAACCACATTCCTTTATCATTATTGTCGCAGCAATCATCGGTGGTTATATGGCACTTAATATCGGTGCAAATGATGTTGCTAACAATGTAGGTCCAGCTGTTGGCTCCAAAGCCCTCACTATGTTCGGCGCCCTTATCATTGCAGCTGTGTTTGAAAGTGCTGGTGCCTTACTTGCAGGCGGAGATGTTGTAAAAACCATTGCTAAAGGCATAATTGACCCCTCATTGGTAAAAGATAGCCAAACCTTCATATGGGCTATGATGGCAGCCCTCCTTTCATCAGCTCTCTGGGTAAATCTGGCAACCTATTTAAGAGCACCCGTATCAACAACACACTCAGTTGTAGGTGGTGTAATGGGTGGCGGCATCGCCGCTGTAGGCTTCAATGCGGTAAATTGGTCAACAATGTCAGCAATTGCCGCCAGCTGGGTCATCTCCCCGTTTCTCGGCGGCCTTATCGCAGCCATCATATTAGCATTCATCAAAACATTCATCATCTACCGGGAAGACAAAATAAAAGCGGCCCGCTTTTGGTTACCAATTCTCATATCATTAATGGCCGGTGTTTTCTCAGCTTACTTAATGACGAAAGGCCTAAAAAAGATCTGGCGCCCGTCAAGCAATGAAATCATGATTTACTCTTCACTCATTTTCATCGCTGTCTATTTAATCATGTTGCCAACAATAAAAAAACAATCTGAAAATATGGCAAATAGAAACCAGTCTCTTCGGACCTTGTTTCACTTCCCCCTAATCTGTTCAGCTGCACTGCTTTCCTTTGCTCATGGTGCAAATGATGTGGCAAATGCCGTGGGGCCATTAGCTGCCATTCTACATGCCGTACAATTTGAAAACATCTCAGCCACTGTACGCATTCCATCATGGGTCATGCTCATAGGAGCCGTAGGTATTAGCTTAGGCTTGCTATTATACGGACCTCATCTAATTAAGATGGTCGGAGAACAAATCACCAAAATGAACCCAATGCGTGCCTTCTCTGTTGCCCTAGCAGCTGCCATCACGGTGATTATTGCTTCCGCATTTGGTCTACCGGTAAGCTCAACTCACATCGCAGTCGGCGCAGTTTTTGGTGTTGGCTTCTTTCGTGAATATTATACAGCGAAAAGTAAGCGAAGAAAAAAATTCATTAAAAAGAATCCAAAAACCACCAAATCCGAAACAGAATTCAATATTGTAAAAAAAGAAATCCAAAGAAGAAAATTGGTAAGACGCTCTCACTTCATGGTCATTGTAACCGCCTGGGTCGTCACCGTGCCAGCAGCAGCAGTGTTGTCAGCGACCATCTTCTTTATTCTGAATACGTTCGCCAGATACTAGCGCGTTCCGCTTATAGATAAATTCAACAAAGCGATTTGCACTGCACCTCATAGGGCGGCACTAGTGCGGTTGTTATGTGGGCAACTGAAACACCAAGATAGCCATTGCCCGTGAGAGAAAATTAAGACCTAGACTCACTCAACGTTTAACCATCCCCGATAAGCAATCAAACGGCCTAGAAATGGCACAGACAAGTCAATGTCAAAAGCATAGCGCCCTTCATTATCTAAAAACTCTTTTGTCTCGCTTCGGGGTGCAAAAAACTTTGGCAAGGGAATGTTGAAAAACCACCAACGATCGATGCACCAAACAACTGTTTGCTCTTCAACTGTTAAAACAATTCCAAAGCACAAGGGACCAAATCGTTCTCTTAAATAAAACCCATCTTCATTGGTTTCATTTTTATCATCCAAATACAAAACAGTACTAAAAAAACTTTGTCCAAAATACCTGGACCAACTTTCTCCCAAACCTTGTTTCTCAATCACTAACTTTACAGGAACCTTAGAGGACGGTGGTAATCGAAGTAACGTAGCAAGCCCCTGTAAAATCAAACTTTCTCCGCGAATAACTTCCGCTTCACCTTCATATACATGATGCCCAGTCGCAGTATGAAAAATTTTCCACGGCCTCGGCATAGCCTGAAATTCGGTTGAGAACAGTCTTTGAAATAAAGATAACTGATTTATTGAAGTCTCATTCTCAGTAAGTTCATCCATCCTGTCCCACCAATCTCTTATTTAATTCAGCAGTAGGAACAAGGCATACATCCTGTTTCCCAAACAATGCATAACGATTTTTAGCAACCCGTTCATAGAGAAAATTGAGCAAAACCTTGGGTAAAATTTTGAAGAAAGATAAAAGCCGCCATGGATAACCAACAACATTAAAAACACAAAACGCTGCAAACATCTTCTCATACAGCTGCCCATCGACAATCACTAAATTAGTTTCATAATTTTCAGGGTCTAAATTATAGTGATTATAGAGAGCTCGCCCTAACTCAGATTGAGCTGTTGTAAACACAAATTGTTCTTCTTTATCTCGAGCTAAAACCCATTGTGCAAAAAAAGAACACAAAACACAGACCCCATCAAAAACAATCAATGGCCGTTTTCCATCCCAATCATAAAGCTCTAACCCATTCATATAACTATAAGATTCGCGTTTCACAGTTGCTCCCTCTCAAAAGTGAAAAATAAAAAAACATGCCCTGCGTCAGAATGTCGCAAATTTAAATCGTGACAAGGTCTAATTCAATCGCTAAAAACCGCCCCGCTGCTTAAAAAAGGCTGCGTCATCCTCTAACGGCGTTTTCAAGTCACTAAGCAGTGAACTTAAAATAACAAGTTTACTATCACTGATTTTAACTTCACAAAGAAGAGATAATGTTCAAAAAAACAATCCTTACCGGGATCATCGGCGCAGCGATGTTCGTCATGCTGTCTGCCGTTCCATCTGCAAACGTGTTTACAACTCAAGCCCAAGCTGCTGGCACTGGATGTCTACCAGCCAGCATCAAAAGCCGCTTACACCAAATTAAAAAAAAATTTGGCAAAATCCGTATCGTATCAGCACACCGCCCAGGCGCGCGCATTGCTGGTAGCGGCAAACGCAGCTATCACGCGTCATGTCGTGCTGTAGATTTCCACCCACCACGTGGTAAATATCGCGCTGTCGCAAACTGGCTCAAAAAAGTACACAAAGGCGGCGTTGGTACATATAGCTGCGGCATGCACCATATTCACATTGATAACGGACCAAGAGTTCGCTTCCATCATTGTGTAAACAAGCATGGATCTCCCCTCAGAAAAGGACGTAAAAAACGTTACTATTCAAAAAAGAAATACAAAAATAAAAAACGTTACGCTAAGCGCAAAAGTCATAAAAAACATTATTCACTTGGTGCTAAACATAAGAGTGCTAAACATAAAACCTATTACCCAGCACCAAAAAGCGTTTATAAAAAAACATATGTTATTTATAACTAAAAGATTAAATACATTAGGTCACATTCGAAAAAATGTGGCCTAATTTTTTATACATATTATCTGACAGCTTCTTACAAGTTCTTTTAATCTTTACTCAGATCTAGCACTTTCTGACACCCGCCAATTTTCAATTCACCTATGATTTATGAAACAACATTCATAGGAGAACAATCATGAAACTACTCATCACTTTGGTATTAGGAAGTTTAAGTCTCTCACTTATTTCCAGCTGTTTTGCCGCAGAATATAAAGACCAATATGGAACGACAAATCCAATAGAGGAAAGCATCGAGTTTCAATTAGAAAATTTAAAAACATCCCCTCACAATGGAACACTCACAGTCCTATGCTGGAAAGCTCACGAATTGAGAAAAGCCAGTATGAATAATAGAGCTCTTCCAGTTCTTTTAGAATGCGCAAAAAGAGGACACGACATATCAATGCTAGATTTAGCAAGTATGTATGAAACAGGCGCTGGTGTTAAAAGAAGTAATCAACAAGCTGCTAAATGGCTCAAAAAATCAAGCGATCGTGGTTTCAGCACAGCTCAGCTATATTATGGAATAGCTCTGCTAACCGGCAAAGGTGTTAAACAAAACATAGCTGAAGGCAAAGCACTCATTCATAGGGCAGCTGCACAAGCAGATCACCTGGCTATCAATCTCATCAATTCAAATTATGATATTGAAAGCATCATTCCAGATGGTGATGTAAAATCAAACCAAACAGCTAAAACACACAATATAAATTAAGAAAAAAAGCCCTCACTTGAAAAAGAGTTTGTAAAATTATTGTTCAAACTCTTTTTTCAAAATCAAACTCCATTACAAGCCCACCATAGAATATTTTACAAGTTCCAAAAAAGGAGTAAGGTCTCCACCAATAATAAACAATCTTTAAAAGGTGAAACTTGCTCAACTCACTAACCCTTATATTATGCTGTCAACTGGCTGGTGAACTCACCGTAAAAGCCACAGGCATAACCGCACCAGGCCCCGTCATCGGCATGCTCTTTTTACTGGTCATCTTATTATTAAAAGGGTCCGTTCAAAACGAACTAGAAACAACAGCAAATAGCCTATTAAACAATCTCTCTCTTTTGTTCGTCCCTGCCGGTGTTGGTTTAATGCTGCACTTTCAACTCATCGGAAAAGAATGGCTTCCAATCACAATTTCACTAATCGTCAGCACCATCCTAACCATCGCAATAACCGGACTAATGATGGTTTGGCTAAGCAATGACAACAGCGATGAAACTTTAAGTAAGCAAAACAATAAAAATAAAGGCTTAAACGAAT
This sequence comes from Hyphomicrobiales bacterium 4NK60-0047b, assembly GCA_040367435.1. NCBI lineage: Bacteria > Pseudomonadati > Pseudomonadota > Alphaproteobacteria > Hyphomicrobiales > Hyphomicrobiales bacterium 4NK60-0047b. The sequence goes on from BAABWY010000002.1 coordinate 336,823, forward strand.
GAATGAGTTCGGTGAAATTTGGGTCTACTTGAGAACCAACCCTCTCATGCACCTCACCCTCACATTGGTAGCCTATCAAATAGGAAACTGGATTTATAAAAAAACAAATCTAAACCCGCTTTTCAATCCAGTGCTAATCGCAATGATCATCATAGTGCCCGTATTGCTAATTTCAAAAACAAGTTACGCAGACTATTTTCAAGGTGCTCAGTTTGTACATTTTCTATTAGGCCCAGCTACAGTGGCTCTAGCCATCCCTCTCTACCAGCAATTCGAAAAAGTGAAACAATCAGCCTTTGCGATTACAGTTAGTATTTTATCCGGCTCCATAACAGCCATGCTGTCAGCCATTTTTATAGGAAAATTGCTAAACAGCTCAACCACAGCCCTCATATCATTAGCCCCAAAATCAACCACCACACCTGTTGCTATGGGCATCACCGAACAATTGGGTGGCCTGCCATCACTAACAGCCATCTTAGTAATTTTGACGGGGATACTTGGCGCTATGATTGGGCCGCTTATTTTAAATTTTCTAGGAATAAAAAACAAAAAAGCAAGAGGTCTTGCAATTGGAACTGCCAGTCATGGCATAGGAACAGCCAGAGCTTACCAAATCAATAAAACAGCCGGAACATTCGCAGGTCTGGCTATGGGCCTTAACGCCCTTGCCACAGCACTACTATTGCCACTTTTATGGCATTGGCTATTTTAAATCGCCAATTCATAGTAATCAGGTTTAGATGCCACCTTAAATTGGTTTCGTCCCTGCTCCTTGGCTTCATACATCCTCATATCAACAAGCTTAATAAAAGCAGCAACATCTGTATTAGATTTAGGAAAAATAGTAGCAGCTCCAATGCTAACGGTCGTATCCAAAGCACCAATATCAGTTTTCATCTTTAAATTTTGAACAGCTGACATCAATCGTTCTAAAGCTAAGTATAAATCCCGTTTTTCACATCCAGGCAAAATGATCAAAAATTCTTCACCACCCCAGCGACTAACAACATCAAAAGTTCTAAGTGAACCAAGCAAAGTCTCAGAAACTTTTTGCAAAACCTGATCACCAATACAATGACCAAAACTATCATTAATCTGCTTAAAGTGATCAATATCAACCATAGCAACAGAAAGAGGTGTTCCGCGTCTAACGGCATAATCCCATTCACGGTCTAGTAAATTTTGACCACCCGCTCTATTCCATAGACGAGTTAATGGATCAATCAAAGCTGCCCGTTCAGCTTCCTTTAAATCGTGAATGAGAGAAGAGTGTGCCTCGGTTAAAGCAATATTATTTAACTCAGATTGAACCATGGCAGCCAAATCGCTTAGTAACAAAATTTGATCATCAGTCATCTCTCTTGGCGCTTGGTCAATGGCACACAAACTACCAATACGAAAATTATCACCTAACGTTAAAGGACAGCCCGCATAAAACCGAATTTTAGGGTCACTAGTCACCAATGGATTATCAAAAAATCTCTCATCTTTTAGGGCATCTGGAACAATCAATACCTCTTCTTGAAGAATAGTATGTCCACAAAAAGATACTTTTCTTGATGTCTCAGAAACATCTAAACCTTGAATAGATTTGAACCACTGCCGCTCACTATCAATCAATGAAATCGCAGCAATAGGAACATCAAGTGCCTGACAAACAATCCGTGTTATTCTCTCAAAACGTTCCTCAATCGGCGTATCTAACAGATGTAATTTTTTTAAAAACTTGAGACGCTTTTCTTCATCAATCGTATTATCTGGCTCAATCATTAAATATCCCAAAATTCACTTAGAGCAATAAAATAACTTGCTAAATCAGTTAGATATAAAATTAAAATTCTTAAATATAGTCAATCCTCAGTCTACGCATTTTTTCTGAAAAGATCAAAATTAAGAAAAGCAGCTACACTAACCCAAAGCAAATAAGGAATAAAAAGATAAGAAGCGACAGGAACGAGTTGGTAGGAGAAAATAATAAATAACAAAATAACGAGCCATAAAATTAAAATGTCAATCAACCCAAGAAACATTTTCTTACGGGCAAAAAATATAAAAGACCAAGCCATGTTTAAAATCAGCTGTAATACCCAGAGAAAAAGAAGAAATCCAGCGCCGTGTTCTTCCCAAACAAACCAGCCAGCAAAAGCAATAAAAATATAAAGAACACTCCAAACCACGGGAAACATCCAGTTAGGTGGTGTCCAACTTGACTTATTTAAAGAGGCATACCACTCACCAGGTTTAAATAAACTACCGGTTGATGCAGCAGCCAAGACAAGCAACACAAAAATGAAAAGAGAAAGATAAGCCATAATCAAATTTCCCGCCCAAAAAAATCACTAAACACGAGCATTCCACCTTAAAGTGAGCACCGGTTTTAGGATAAAAGGAATGGTTCAACAAAAAATTAGAGCATTTCTTTGAATTCATCAAAAAGAGGAATGCTCTAGAAAATATAGCTTACAGGATTTTTTAAAGATGTCGAAATCATCATCCATTTAAAAATTTATCTGTGAGGCCAGCAAAAATAAACATGGTAACAAGCGAGACCAACGCTGTGAGAGATAAAACCGAAACACCCGAGAGCCCAGCCCCGACACTACAACCAACGGCCAGCACCCCACCAAATCCCATTAAAGTCGCCCCAATTAAATAACGCACAAATCCGCTTTCTTTCGTAAAGAAAGCAAACTTAAACTCTTGAGCAATCAATGAAGCCAATAATGATCCGATAAAAACGCCACCTATCATTCCAATTTCAAAACCAGGCTTAAAAGGAATGAAAGCAAATAAGCTATTTAAAGCTTCAACCGATGGACCAATAAAACTAACAGATTCAATACGAACAATATCAAAAGAAACAGACGCATGTAGTCCGGTTAAAACCCAACCTAAAATAACAGCCAATCCAACACCAAAAGCTGTCACAAATTGCCATATGCTAAGGCGAGCTTTCACTCCAAGATAAAACGCAAAGCAAAGCAAAATCAGCCCAAAAGCTAGACCAGACCCCTCAGGCAAATAAAGAGACATATCTCGAACTGAAGGTGAGATGGAAAACAATCCTACAATAAATGAACGAGAAGGTGCCAAAAACCCACGAATGGTTTGCTCAGCCGCAATCGCGATGAGAAACCAACTTAGCAAAGCACGAAAGTTACCTGTTGCTGATAAAATCAACAATCGGCTCGCACAACCACGGGCCAAAATCATTCCAATACCAAAAATCGCTCCCCCAATAAGAGCACCAGATAAAGAACCAGAAGCATTCAAATACCCAATTTTTGAAATATCTATTGATTGATTAAAAAGCTGAAGTTGAGTGAGAAAAAATGCAAATGAAAAAGCTAAAAGCCAAATTGGAACCATACGTCCCTTTTGATTACGCCAAAATTCAACAACCGCAGATCGCAAACAAAAACGACTTTGTTGAGCAAAAACACCAAACAAAGAACCAACAAACAAGCCAATATAAAAAGAAGAATAATCAGCTCCTAAAAATTCTGTCCAAGCTTCAAATTCACTAATCATCAAACGATCCAAACCCATAAAAATAATATAAAATGCTTCTGAAATATCTTACCCAAGAAGGGAGTGCTCTACTTCAGAGCACGCACATGGCGCTGCCAAGCGCCCGGCGCAAGCGCCGCACCGTCGGAGGGCTTTTCGCGCCTAACGCGAAAAAATTGCCCGTGAGACAAAATAAAGCATAACTTAAAATTCAAAAAAAATGATATGCCCTAAAGAAAAAAGGGAAATTAAATAGTTATGAGAGATTAGTCAAATATTCAATATTCTCTAAGTAAAATAGATGGAGAGTAAAAAAAGATAAAAAAAACGCCCGGAAGATTATTCCAGGCGTTATTCATTTAAAAAAAATAATAATAATGCTCTAAGCGTTCATACTATCAAAGAAATCATCATTGCCTTTAGTTCCCTTTAATTTATCAATCAGGAACTCAATACCATCCATTGGTCCCATAGGGTTTAAGATCCGGCGTAAGACATACATCTTCTTCAATTGCTCATCAGGTACAAGCAATTCTTCTTTCCGTGTACCAGACTTAGCAATATCAATCGCAGGGAACACCCGCTTATCAGCAACCTTACGATCAAGAATAACCTCAGAGTTACCAGTACCCTTAAATTCTTCAAAGATAACTTCATCCATACGGCTACCCGTATCAATAAGAGCTGTTGCAATAATAGTAAGAGATCCACCCTCTTCAATATTCCGAGCTGCACCAAAGAAGCGTTTCGGTCGTTGCAAAGCATTTGAATCAACACCGCCTGTTAGAACCTTGCCAGAAGAAGGAACAACTGTGTTATAAGCTCTGCCAAGCCGCGTAATCGAATCAAGTAAAATCACAACATCACGCTTATGCTCAACAAGACGTTTAGCTTTTTCAATCACCATCTCAGAAACCTGAACGTGACGCGATGGCGGCTCATCAAAGGTAGAAGAAACAACTTCACCTTGCACAGAGCGCTGCATATCCGTCACTTCCTCAGGACGTTCATCAATAAGAAGCACAATCACATAACATTCAGGATGGTTCGTTGTAATTGAATGAGCAATATTTTGTAGAAGAACTGTTTTACCAGTACGAGGCGGCGCCACAATCAAAGCCCGTTGGCCTTTACCCATTGGTGAGACAATGTCGATCACGCGAGCAGACATATCTTCTGTTGGTTCTTCAATTTCCATCTTAAGCCACTCATCAGGATAGAGCGGTGTTAAATTATCAAAATGGATTTTATGTTTGCCTTTATCCGGCTCTTCAAAATTAATGAGGTTAACTTTTAAAAGAGCGAAATAACGCTCACCTTCTTTAGGACTACGAATTTGTCCTTCAATCGTATCACCTGTTCGCAAACCAAAACGACGTATTTGACTAGGGCTGACATAAATATCATCTGGCCCAGGTAAATAATTAGCATCAGGCGATCTTAAAAAACCAAAACCATCTTGCAAAATCTCAACAACACCAGTGCCAATAATTTCAATATTATTGGAAGCAAGTTGTTTTAAAATAGCAAACATCAATTCCTGTTTGCGCATAGAACTGGCATTCTCAACTTCAACTTCTTCAGCGAAGGTTAAAAGTTCAGTAGGTGTTTTGACTTTAAGGTCCTGGAGTTTCATTTGATCCATGGAAAGGACTCCAAAAAGGATGAGAGTGATTAAGGTGAGGATGCTTAAGTAGTGGTAAAGTGCTAAAACTGAATATAAAATCAGATAAAAACACAACGCCAATAATTAGGTCTACTTACACATATTTAATGAGAGTTACGATAAGATCATTAATTTTTAGTTGACATGACCTTAACAAAATATACGCCTCTAGAAAAGGGGCCATTCGAGCTAAAAAGTGATTAATCCAGGCTAATTAACCATTAAAACGGTTTAAAAATCACCAAAATCACAATAATGATCATCAAGACAGTCGGCACTTCATTGATGATTCGAAAAAATTTATCTGTTCGATCAGAACGATCTTCAGCAAACTCTCGTCGATATTTAGCCAACATCATATGAGCGATGGTAAGAAACACAACCAGAAGCAATTTTACATGAAACCACGGTTCACTTAAAAACCCTTGCAAATATCCAGTGAGTAATCCTGCCACCCAACTAACAATCATAGCCGGATTCATAATAAACCGAAGCAACCGATATTCCATCACTTTAAGAGTTTCAGAAAGCTCAGAACTTCTCTTCGTCCCAGAGTGATAAACATAAAGACGAGGAAGATATAAAAGCCCAGCCATCCATGAAATCACTGCAATGATATGAACAACTTTGGTTAAATCTGCCCAAAAAGAAAGATCCATAATCAACTCTCAAAAATGATAAAAAACTAAAACTTATCTGCGAACTAATTTAATAAACTGCTCTACATGTTCAAGCGGCGTAAATTGCTGAATACCATGTCCTAAATTTACAATAAACGGTCCACCAGTCCAAGCTTCAAAAACCATATCCACCTGTCGTTTTAAAGCATCTCCTCCGGCCATTAAAGCCAAACTGTCAACATTACCTTGAACAGTTACCTTAGATTGTAAATGATCCCGCGCCCATTTTGGATCAATAGTTTCATCTATGCTGACACCTTGAACATCAATAGCTTCAATATAACGACTATAAAGAGGCCCAGCGCCACGAGGAAATCCGATAATTGGAATATGAGGATATTTAGCACGAAGAGCATCAACAATCCGAACAGTTGGCGCAATCACCCAGCGCTCAAATTGATCGACGGGTAAACTTCCAGCCCAACTATCAAACAATTGCAAAGCTTCAGCCCCAGCTTCAACCTGACGAGACAAATAATCAATGGAAGCTTCAACCAATATATCCATTAAAGCCTGAAAAAATTCAGGGTCTGAATAAGCAACCGATCTAGCCGGTGCTTGATTAACTGTTCCCTGCCCAGCAACGATATAAGTTGCCACAGTCCAGGGAGAACCGCAAAATCCGATTAATGCCGTCTCATTTGGTAAACCAGCTCTAATCAATTTAACAGTTTCAGCAATTGAATTAAATTTTTCATCAACCTTTGAAAGATCTAACTGTTTTAACTCTTCCAAATTTGTAATCGGATTTAATCTAGGACCTTCCCCTGTTTCAAATCTTACATCTTGTCCAAGAGCGTCAGGAACAACTAGAATATCTGCAAACAAAATAGATGCATCAAACCCGAACCGTCTTATCGGTTGTAATGTGACCTCACAAGCTAGCTCTGGATTATAGCAAAGTTTTAAAAAACTACCTGCTTGTTCCCTCACCTTGCGATATTCATCCAAATATCGTCCAGCTTGTCTCATCATCCAAAGAGGAGGCTCATTTAAAACTTCACCTTGGAGAGCTTTTAGAAAAATTTTATCTTCAATTTTTGTCATCATTACAATTCTTTTGGTTTCGCTAGCCTTCTTATCCGATGAGCTGAGCGACTTTTCAATATAAAAATAAAAGAATCTTTTTTAAAAACAGTAGTAGTTTTTATTATGCAGTGGATTGTGAATATTAAAAATAATTGAACTCTTTTTCACAAATTATCCAAGCTACAAAGTTTTTAAAATTAAAATTTTTTGAAAAAGAGTTAAAAGAAAACTCAGAAAAGAAATTAGTTTAGTGGATTCAATATAATTAGATCACAAAATAAAAGTGAATGATATGTGGCAAATAATGTGCAAAACTATGAGGATAAATTCGTCACAAAAATAATAAATAACAAGTAGTGCAAAACTCATAAAAATTTAATTCACAAGCGATACTTTGTGGGTAACTTTTTGGATTATTGTTAATTTTGTGGGAATAAAATAAACACCCCCAATCAGTGTGGGGATAACATAAGACTTATCAACATATGTTAACAGGTAATCCAAAATTCTTTCATTTGCATCTCGTTTCAGACGCAACAGGTGAAACATTAACGGCAATGTCAAAAGCCGTCACAGTTCAATATCCTGGTATAAGAGCAATAGAGCATATTCATCCCCTTGTCAGAACCAAAAGACAACTAAATAGAGTTTGCCAAATCATTGAGGCACAACCAGGTATTGTCTTGCATACAATTATAAATACAGAATTATCAGCTGAACTAGATAAACTTTGTAGCGAACTTAATATCCCAAGTATCGCAATTTTAAATCCAATCTTACAAGTTTTCGGCTCCTACTTAGGAGCTCCCTCGCAGCCAACAGTTGGTGGTCAACATAATCTAGATGCTGAGTATTTTAGCCGTATTGATGCATTAAACTTCACCCTGATGCATGATGATGGTCAATTACCTGAAAATTTAGATGATGCTGACCTTTTACTCATTGGTATTAGCCGTACATCAAAAACTCCAACAAGCATTTACCTAGCAAATAAGGGGTTTAAAACGACAAATTTACCACTTGTCCCATCACTCCCTTTGCCAGAAATTTTAGAAAAACCAACAACGGCATTTATCGTTGGACTGATTGCAAGTGCTGATAGAATAGCCCAGGTGAGGCAAAACAGAGTTATAGAAATGGGTGATAGTGATTTAAGTGACTATGTTGATAGAGATACAATTGCTCAGGAAATTACATTTACCCGCCGTTTATGTAGCCGTCATGGCTGGCCAATTATTGATGTCACTCGTAGGTCAATTGAAGAAACAGCCGCTGCGGTCATTAAATTATACAGTGATAATAAGCGATAGAATTCAAAATTAAGATATAAAAATGAAGTGAGTAAATCTTATGTTTGAACAAAAGACAAAAATCATTTTAGCTTCAAATAGTAAAATACGGGCAGAATTGCTTGAAAATACCGGCCTTTCATTTGAAATTCAGCCAGCAAATGTTGATGAAGCTGCTATACGAGAAATTTTTAAAACAGAAGAAATGGACCCTGCTGATGTAGCTGAAGTTTTAGCTGAAACCAAGGCAACAGAAATTTCAAAACAAAATCCAGATGCTTTAATTATTGGGTGCGATCAAATCCTGGCGCTGGGTGATGAAATTTTCGAAAAACCAAAAAATAGAGATGATGCTCAAAGCACACTTTTTAAATTAAGAGGAAAAACTCATACGCTTATTTCAGCAGTTGTTCTGGTCAAGAATAATGAAGTCATCTGGCGCTATAGTGAGAATGCAAATTTAAAAATGCATGAATTTTCTCCTGAATTTTTAGGTCAATATATGGCCCTTTGTGGTGATAAAATTCTCTCATCCGTCGGTGCTTACCAACTCGAAAGTTTCGGCATCCATTTGTTTGAAGAAATAAAAGGTGATTATTTTACTGTCCTCGGATTTCCAATCCTCGCCCTGTTAAAATTCCTACGCTCCAAAGGCTATACTAAATCATGACAACAAAAATTAATGCTGGAGTTATCGGCTGGCCGATTAAGCAATCTCGCTCACCTTTAATCCATGGCCATTGGTTACAAAAAAATCAAATTGACGGAACATATGAAAAAATTGCCGTGGACCCAGAGAGATTAGAAAGCTTCATAAAAAGCCTAAAACAAAACAATTTATCTGGCCTCAATGTAACCGTTCCTCACAAAGAAATGGTTTTTAAATTTGCCGATCATGTAACTGATGAGGCAAAAGCTATAGGTGCTGCTAATACACTTTGGTTTGAAAATGATAAATTAATTGCAGGAAATACAGATGCTTATGGATTTATTACACATCTAAAACAAAGCGCCCCATCTTGGCAAATCAATAAACCAGCCATGATATTAGGCGCTGGTGGTGCTGCCAGAGCCATTCTTTATGCTCTATTAAATGAGGGTGTTCCTGAGATTAAATTAACAAACAGAACAAAGAAGCGCGCAGAAAATCTAGCCAAAGAATTCGGCCCAAAAATTAAAGTCATTGAGTGGGAAGAAAAAGAAAATCATTTAGATGATTGTGGTTTATTAGTAAATTCAACGAGTTTAGGGATGACTGGAAGTGCTCCCTTGGACATGAATATTAACTCTCTACCAAAAATAGCCACCTGTTATGACATCGTCTATGCCCCACTAGAAACTCAAATGCTAAAAGACGCAAATTCATTGGGGCTCGGTACAGTTGATGGCTTAGGGATGTTATTACACCAAGCCGTCCCAGGCTTTGAAAAATGGTTTGGCTTTCGCCCAACTGTTACAGATGAACTACGTCAAATCATTTTAAACGATCTTAGATAAAGAGTAAAAAATATGCTGATCATTGGTCTCACTGGCTCCATTGCGATGGGAAAATCGACCGTAGCCAAAATGCTTGAAAAAAATGGTATTCCAATGATCAGTGCTGACCAAATTGTACATGATCTTTATGAAAAAGAAGCTGTTTCATTAATCGAAAAAGCCTTTCCAGGCACAACAGAGAATAATCAAGTGAACAGGGAAAAACTCCTTGGATTAATTATAGAAGAAGAAGACGGTTTTAGAAAACTAGAAAAATTAATTCATCCTCTTGTCCGCCAAAAAGAGTGGGAGTTTATCAAAGAAAATAAAGAAAAAGGCTCTGATCTGGTCGCCATAGAAATCCCTCTTCTTTTTGAAACAGGAGCTGATGAATTAATGGATGCAGTTTTACTTGCAAGCTCTCCATCCGAGGTTCAAAAACAAAGAGTTATGGCCAGACCCGGTATGACGGAAGAAAAATTCAAAACACTTCTCGCCAAGCAAATGCCTGATGCAGAAAAAAGAGAAAAAGCCGACTTTATTGTTGATACATCCTGTTCTCTGGAAGAAACAGAAGATCAGTTGAAACAAATTATTGCTATAATTAAAAAGAATAAATCAAAAGCTTATGATCTTTGGCTGAATAGTGCAGATGCATAGTGAGCAATCTAAGTAAAATTAAACTGTACGAAGAAGGAGCTCAGCCCTTTCGCGCTGAGGGACATGGCAGCGTGAGCTGCCCGGCGCAAGCGCCGCCCCTCGGAGGCCTATGAGCTTCAGTTCATAGAATAGCCGTGAGAGATAGAGAGTGAAATTATTCAGCGATTAAGTCCGTAGGTAACAGCGACGGTTGCCTAGTGGGCAACTGAAGGAGCACTAAAATGAGAGAAATTGTACTTGATACAGAGACAACAGGTTTCAATGCTGATGGAGATGATAAAATCATTGAAATTGGCTGTGTTGAACTCATCAATTATATCCCATCAGGTGAAAACTATCACATCTATATCAACCCAAAGCGCGATGTTCCAATTGAAGCTCAAAATGTTCACGGGATTACAACCGAATTTTTAAAAGACAAACCCCTGTTTCGCGAAATTGCAGATGGTTTTTTAGAGTTCATCCAAGAAGACACTCTCATAATTCACAATGCGTCTTTTGACATTGGCTTTTTAAACGCGGAATTAAAAAGAGTAAGACGCCCTATTCTTGAAATGAGCCGCGTGCTGGATACGTTGGCACTCGCAAGAAGAAAGTATCCAGCAGGCCCAAACAGTCTTGATGCCTTATGCCGCCGTTATAATATTGATAACTCAAACCGAACGTACCACGGTGCATTACTCGATAGTGAATTACTAGCTGAAGTCTATTTGGAATTAAGTGGTCAAAAACAAGCCAAACTTGAACTGGCCAATGAGAAAAAATCAAGTGATGATCAGTTCATTAGTGAAGGTTCAAATAAAATCCAAGCAAGAGAAAATCAACTTCCCTCAAGGCTAACCACTGAAGAAGACACAGCCCATCAAGAATTTTTAAACAGCTTCAAAACAGACCCTCTTTGGAACAAATATTCTTAAAATACCGCCCCTCAAAGTGCGCCGCTGCTACGCATTGGAATAGCTTGTGAGAGAAAACATCTCATAGTTCACAACACGAAGAAGGAGCTCAGCCCTTTTCGGGTTGAGGGACATGGCGAAGCGCTAGCATAGCGCGGTGCACAAGATCAGCACGAGTGGAGCTTTGCGAGTACGGATAAGCTGATCGCAAGAAAATACCGCCCTAACGGAGGTCCTGCCGCTTTTAGTGGCAGAATAGTAGGCGCGGTTGCTGATGGGCAACCTGAAGCGCCATTATAAAATTTGAGTTAAATTAAGCATTACCTGCTGTTGCTTCAGTCTGTTTTCGCTGTTGGTAAAGACTGGCAAAATCAATCGGATCAAGTAAAAGCGGAGGAAATCCACCTTCATGCGTCATGTCTGAAACAATACGGCGTAAAAACGGGAAAAGAATAGACGGGCAGTTAATTAGCAATAAAGGCTCAAGAGCATCAGCTGGAATATTCTTTACATTAAAAGCACCCGCATAAACCGCCTCAACAACATAAATGGCGCCATCATCATTCGTGGCGTTGCCTTTAAGCTCAATAGCGCTTTCATAAACATCTTCGTCAAGCTTTTTGACACTTACATTCAAATCAATTTGAAGGTTCGGGTTTTCACCAGGCGCTTTTAAGGACTTAGGCGCTTTTGGGCTTTCAAATGAAAAATCTTTTAAATATTGTCCAAGAACTTGAATACTTGGCTGTGCAGCACCGCCATCAGCACCCGCACCATTTTGTTCATCAGCCATTAGTTAGCACCTCTAAAATCATTGAAAAAATTGAAAAAAGACCAGTATGATCCTTATTCATCCAGCTAACACGCAAAGATCGTTTTGGCAAGAAACGAATGAAATTCAAATTTGACTTAATCAGATTTAGTTTATCTAGGCACTAAAAGTTAATAGAGTTTATTCAGCACTGATAATCAAAAAAATCAATTTACATTCATCGATAAAATAAGTTGGGTCGAAATACCAAATAGGGCCAAAAGACTAATACTCATAAATAGTCCCCGTAAATTTTCATTTCCAGAAATGTAACTGTATGTATAGCCAAGACGAGCAAGCGGGAAGCTTAAGCACCAAATCCAGGTTGAAAGGTTCGAAGCCGAAACAAGTAATAAAATGAAAGCTAGAGCAATAAAATAAATTGTATTTTCAGTAGTATTACGATGAGCATTATGTCTTTTTTCTATTTCCCTAACACCTACAATTGGAGCATCTTCAGGCGTCACATTATTTTTATCTCTCTCTTCAGGCGTAGCAAACATATTAAACTCAACTCGCGTAAGTTCAGTTGTTGTCATAAGCCAAGTATGATTGATAATTAAAAGTAAAACAGCAATCGTGAATGCTTGAATTTGACTGATGTTAGGTAAGGCAACCAAAATCGGATTAATGTCTAGGATAAAAAAATTAACACCTAAAGCAATTAAAATAAGTACAAAAGGGTAAAGCGTAATCATGGTGATGACCGCTAATTTGTTCTTTTTTTCTTTCATAAAATAATTTCCAGCTAATAAAATTACTTATGCTTATTCCCTAAATCTTCATTATCATTCCAGGGAGATCCTAAACGAGATTTATCAGAAGGTTTTTTAGATTTTTGAGTGTCTGCTTCAGTAAACTCACCATCAATAATCGGCCCATCATCCATATCATTCATTGAATTAGAATGATCTCTTCTATGGTCGTCCTGAAAATGAGTATCTTGAAAGTCATCTGAGCTATGTTGTGAGTTAGTGCCAGAGAAGGAAGCACCATTGGCAAAAAATGTGGTGCGGGGCAAAATATATTTTTTAAAAACGGTCGTTGCTAAAGTACGCCTGAAGGGCGGAATAAAGAGTAAAAAACCAAAAATATCTGTGAAAAATCCTGGCGTAAGAAGCAAAGCACCGGCAATTGCCAAGCAAATTCCATCAATCATCTCATCAACCGGGATCTTACCTTCTTGAATCATCGACTGAGTGCGAAATAGAACAGCCATACCCTGGTGACGCAAAAGCATAGATCCAGCAATGGCTGTCAAAATAACAACACCAAGCGTTGGCCATAGACCTATTAAAGAACCAATTTGCATAAAACCGATAATTTCAAGTATCGGAACAAACAAGAATAAAGCAAAAAAGACCAAACCCATCAGGTAAAAACCTCAGTTAAACGGTAAATTACATCAAATATAGAATTTAAAGAGTTATAAATTATATAAACTTAGATTCTTCTTTTTAAAGTGTTGAATGAACGAATAAATCTCACAATCAAATCCAAGTCATATATTTGCCAAAGCAAAGAATAATGATAAGAAAGATGACTGTCAGTTTTTATATCAGAAATCAAAATGATGAAATAAAACACTTTCCTACATAAGAGACATATGGAAAATAAGAACAAACAACTTATATATTATGTCACATTGTATAATCAACGAACAATGATCATCTGATCATTGAAAATTTTAAGACGAAACGACCAAATAGGGTACAGGCAAAAAAATGGACAATAACGGCTTGGATATTGTTAGTGTAATATTTTTAGGTATAGCAGTCGTGATATTTTTATATCTACGCAGCATTCTAGGTAGCCGAACAGGCAATGAACGTCCCTATAATCCAGATACATCTGATCAAACACAGTCAAAACGAGATGACAATGTTGTCTCAATGCCAAATCATCATCGTGAAAACAGAGAACAAGCACCTGAACAACCTGAAGTCGATATTGATGATCAAATTAGAAAATACGCTCAAGATGAGACTGTTTTAAGCACTGGCCTGCATGAAATTGCAAATGCAGATAAGAATTTTGACCCAGAACAATTTATGCAAGGTGCTGAACGTGCCTATGAAATGATCATCACTGCATTTTCAGAAGGTGACAAACGAACCTTAAAAAAACTACTTGCTAAAGACGTATTAACCGGGTTTTCAGCTGCGATTGATGAGCGTGAAAGCAAAGGTCAAAGCATGGCAACTCAATTCATAGGGTTTGATAAAGCTACAATGCTGGAAGCTGAAATTGATAATAAACAATCAGAAATCACAGTGAAGTTTAAGTCGTCTCTTATCAGAACAGTCTATGGCTCTGAAGGTGAAATCATTGAAGGTGATGAAAAAGAAATAGATAAAGTCACAGATATTTGGACATTTGCTCGCGCAGCAAATGGCCGCGATCCAAACTGGAAATTGATCGCAACTGAATCAGAATCATAAAAAAATGGAAAAAAGCCGGTTTCCTCTTCTTTTAAAACGTTTAAGAGAAAACAATTTTTTAAAAAAAAGAGGATTTGTTATGGGGGGACTGGCTGGCTTTATTCTTGGATTTTTCTCACTCCTGTTTTTCTACCCAGATTACAGTACGAACAATCGTTCAGAAATTAACGAGCAAAAAGCTTCAAAACGAATACTTAAATTGAAGGTAAAAAGAAGAACAATGAAGCTAAGACCCGTTAGGTTTCAAACGTTGCGTGGCTGGCAACAAGATGATCATTTAGCAGCCTTCAAAGCATTTCAAAAAAGTTGCAGATATTTTCTTACCAAACAACTTCGCTCCCACTCATCAGTTAATCTCAAGCGATTTGAAATTTGCAAAAAAGCAGTACGCTTGAATTTAACTCACAAATCTCAAGCAAAAAAATTCTTCGAAACGAACTTTCGGCCCCACCGTGTTCTATCATCCAGATCTCTTCTCACGGGCTATTATGAACCCGAAATCAAGGGCTCAAGGATAAGGTCAGATGAGTACAATATCCCCGTATATAAGCGTCCGACAGATTTGGTATCTCTTATCAATGATAAGGACCGTGCTGCAAAAAACCATCAACTCACCTTCATGCGCAAAAAGGGTGAAAAACTCGAGCCGTTCCCAACAAGAGAAATGATCGAAGAAGGTGCCTTAAATAACAAAGGCCTTGAGCTTTTGTTTTTAAAAGATCAGGTTGATAGTTTCTTTATGCACATTCAAGGGTCTGCACGTATTAAACTGGATGACGGATCATACATTCGAATTGGCTATGACGGTAAAAATGGTCATCCCTATTCATCAATCGGCCAACATTTGAAAAAGGCCTATAAGTTCAGCGGTGAGCAATTAAAATTAGAATCTGTGAAACAATGGCTACGGGACAATAAGTCAGAAGGCCAAAAGGTCATGTGGCATAATAAGTCATATATTTTCTTTCGCGAATTGAATGATGCACAAGCAGCTGACGGCCCTTTGGGCGCTGAAGGCGTGAACCTTAGCCCACGTAGAAGCTTGGCTGTTGATGGCAGCTATCATCAGTTAGGGCTTCCGATCTGGCTAGATGTTGGCAGTTTAAGCCATCACGGAAATTCAGGCTTTCATCATTTGATGATTGCACAAGATGTTGGGTCCGCTATTAAAGGACCAGTACGCGGTGACATATATTGGGGCTCAGGCGACAAAGCCGGACTCTTAGCCGGTGGCACAAAGCACAAAGGCCAATTCACAATCCTTTTACCGCGTTAATAATTATACAAAAAAGCAATTATAATTCTCTAGTAATCTTATATAATCATAAGTATGTCTAAGAAAGATGATCATACAGGCCTCAGTTCTGAAGATGCCGCCCTATGGGAAAAAGTCACCAGAACTCTGTCTTCTTTTGGCTCAAAAGCAAAAAGTAAAAAAGATAAAATATCTTCAAAAACCCAGCCCAAAACAGCATCAGTTAGTGAAGCCCAAGATCAGTTAACGAACCAAGAAGACTTTGCAGCGCTTTTATCAGAACAACAAAGTTCTAAAGAACAAAATAGTGAAATCACAAACCAGGTTGCAATATCTGAAGATGAATTGAAAAGCACTTCAGTAAAACAAAATAAGAAAAATCCAACACCAGCACCAACAAGAGAAGATTTCGCCGCACTGCTAGATGATCCAAATGCAGTAATTTCTACTGATAAATCTGCTAAGTCAGAAAAAAACCAAAAAACCAAACCATTCATGCCTCCCTTTAGTCCGTCTACAAATCAAAGCCAGGATAAAAAATCACAACCAACCATCGAGAGCTTCAATCAAAGAGATGCACGAAATATTTCCTCTGGCAAACAAACCATCGATGCAGCCATTGATTTACATGGTTTGACACAAGCCCAGGCAGAAACAGCCTTAAAAACCTTTTTAAAGCGTGCTCACTTGGATAATAAAAAAACGGTTTTGGTGATTACCGGCAAAGGTCAGAGACGAAAATCAGACGAAAGATCCTTTGAGCTGGGGGCACCAGAGCCAGGAATTATTAAAAGATCAGTACCAAATTGGCTCGATGATATGCCAGATGTGGTTTTAAGCTACACCACCAGCCATTCAAGACATGGCGGTGAAGGCGCGCTGTATGTTCGCTTGAGACGCTTTTCAAAACCTGGTCAGTATTAACCTCACAAATTCGTTATCAGCAGCCAATTTGATAAAAAATTAACCTAGAAAATTGATAATGAGCTTCATAGACGCACTACTAAACAGTGCGGCTGCTAGTGCGGATGCTCTGTGGGCATCTGAAGCAAAGAAAAGGCAACCTGAAGCGCAACTAAAACAGCGCGGTTGCTGGTGGGCAACCTGAAGCGCAACTAAAAGAGAGCGATGATATTAAGCAGTGCTGGCTTTGCACCAAACCTTACCAATCAAAATGGATTTCAGTCCAAAAGTAGTGGTGAAGGTGGAGAGCAAAATAAAAGTACAGAACGACTAAACAGTCAGGTCAATATCCAAAACGCTACAGAGCAAACTCTCTCTAGCGCCGTTTCTCCTGTTGTCAAATCAGAGAGCCTACAAAACAATCAAAATAAAAACATCAATAAAGAAGCAATTGAAAGTTCTCAATCGGGTCAGCTTTCAAAACAAAATTCAAGGCCGCTAGCGGCTCCTTCAGAAGCGTCCAGTAAATCAAACATAGGAGATGCCGAAGCTGCTGAAAAAAGCGGTCCAGAAGATCCTCAAGAATTAACTGAAGAAGAACAAAAACAAGTTGATGAATTAAAAAAGCGAGACGCTGAAGTGCGCGCCCATGAACAAGCGCACGCAGCCGTTGGTGGTTCCTATGCAAGTGCGCCAACCTATGAATTTCAGACGGGGCCTGACAATAAACAATATGCAGTAGGCGGTGAAGTTCAAATTGATGCAGCCCCTGTTCCAAATGACCCCAAAGCAACTATAGAAAAAATGGACATTGTCATCAGAGCAGCACTTGCCCCGCAAGAACCCTCAGCCCAAGATAAGAAAGTCGCTGCTGAAGCACAAAAAAACAGATCAGAAGCCCAAGCCGCATTGGCCAAACAACAACAATCCGAACTGAACGGTGATGACGAAGATGAAAGCCTAAAGGCTCAAACCACCAAATCAGAAGAGTTAAAAAAAGAAGCTGAAAACAAAGCTGCTAATAATAACGATCAAATACTTTCCGCCATTTTAGCCTACAATTCTGCCTCAAATTTAGGCATTGGTTAGATTTCCTGCACATATTTTAAGAGATCATTCTGATCAAACTTATTCACACTTCACAACAAAAAAACTATGGCTTATAGAGAAAGAAATGAGAGTTTCTTCAGTATAGAAAATCCCTGTTTTCATAGGGGTTGTTTTGTGTGCAATCGATCAAGAAACTTAAAGTAGCAAAACGAAGAAGGAGTACTGCCCTTTTCAGGGCAGTAGGACATGACGCCTTTAGTGTGATTACTGGTCGGCAACCTGACGCACATAAGAGTGAGCAAATTGAGTTATTGAGCTCTAAAGTCCGTAGGTAACAGCGACGGTTGCCTTGTGGGCAACAGAAGGAGCTTATAAAAGAGTGGAGTAAAAAGTAATGTTAAATGTCACCGATCAGGTTTTAACAAAAGGTAATTCATCTCTGAGGTCAAAGGGTACATATCGGCCAAATAACAGCCGAGATAAATTTTCACTCGATAGTTTTACAACACCGTCTTTCAGTTACAAAAAAGCACTCTCACTCGCAGAAGCCAGCAAACTAGCCTATGAAAATGAATCAATAATAAAAACCACAGCTGAAACTGGTTGGGGTTTTTCAAATTGCGATTTTATTACTGTCGGCAGCACGCAACTTTTCGTGGCTCAAACAGAGAATATCATCTTGGTAGCGTTCAGAGGAACGCAAAGCAATCTGGAAGATTGGCTTGGCAATATGGATATTCGCACCGTCTCTAAAACTTATGGCAATGTCCATAAAGGCTTTGAAGCTCACTATGTAAATATCAAGCAACAGTTAGAGACAATCCTTTCAAACTCAAATGCAGCAAATAAATCCATCTGGTTAACAGGTCATAGTTTAGGCGGCGCCATTGCAACCATCGCAGCAGCTGAACTTATGTCTAGCTATGCTATTTCAGGTATTTATACCTTTGGCCAGCCTCGCGTTGGTTTTGAAGGTTTGAGAACATTCATGGAAACCAATTATGCCGATAATTTTTTCCGGTTTGTAAATCAAGATGATCCAATCACTTTACTCCCCTGGAAAGGTGCAAGAGATTGGCAGGATGTTGGAAATCTCATTCATATGAGCGGAACAACAGCCATTTCACCGTCCATTCAAAAGTCTAGCAAGGTTGCTGGCGGTGCACCATCTCTGAGACCAACAGAGTTTCAAAATCTTCTAAAAACCATCACGAAATTCAAGCAAGACCTAAAAGCAAAACGCTCAAGCTTCACCCGCCCAAAATTGCGCGATAAGCCAGTTGATTACAAATGGCCAATGGACAACACAAACAAATTTAAAAAGATAAAAGAAACAAAGATGAAAACTTTAAGCCAAATGAAAGGCCAGCACCTAAACGTCGACGACCACAGCCTAGACAACTACATCGCTGCCTTACATAAACTGAGTTTGATACAGGTTTCATAGGGGCGATTCTTTTTTATGAGAACCTTTAAAGCTAATTAATCGTTAACAAAAAAGAACAAACAGCAAACATCATAATATTTGTCTTTTGTATAAACGAATAAAAAGATGAAATAAAACAAAATGTTAGAATTTAATCTGATAACACAGAAAAAAGTTTCCACATATAATAAAAAAACGCTTGCAGTTTAACAAATAGTTCTCAACTATATGGTGTATCAAATATATCAGTTACTTAGGAATTTTTATTCCTAGTTCTGAGGCGTATCTTTAGTAAATTTGAGTAAGACAATTGGTAGGTTATTTCGGTCACCACCACGAGCGGTAACTCGTGTTAGGTTTGACCTAAATGTGGCGACCGATTGTTAATGGGATCTCTTATATCCAATCCCAGAATAACACTTGAATCTTACTTCCTAATGATTCGGTTGGTCAAGAGATCCCTTCAAAAGTTAACAAATATTCGAATTTCGAATAAGGCAATTTTGAATAGGATTAATTGAGATGACACACGTAATTTCATCAAATTTAGATTTTGTTGAATATGATTCAACTTATTGCGAACTCTTTATCACATTTAAATCAGGGAGTAAGTACGTGTATTTTAACGTCCCCGAATCTGTATATTGTGATTTGTTAAACGCGCCTTCAAAGGGAAAATATTTCAATAAAAATATTAAGCCTTTTTATCGTTATCAAAGAAGAGGATGGTAAAATGAAGGGTCAAAAGACAAATCTTGAATTTCACAAGGTGATAGAAATCTGGAAAGAGTATAGTCATACCCTAAATCCAGATGAGGTTGCGCTAAATCTCAATTTACCTATCACGGAAGTATATAGAGTTATAAATGGTGAAATATATCCTGAGTCAAAACAAATATTTTTTAAAATATAAAGTCATGCTCTTCTTACCTAGTGACTAAACTACCTACACGATGAAGGAGCCCAGCCCGACTTAGGGCTGGGGGACATGGCAGCTTGTCTGCCCGGCGCAAGCGCCGCCCATCGGAGGGCCTGCCGCTTCAGCGGCAGAATAGCCTGTGAGACAAATTACAAAATAAATTTCGACAAGTCGGTGTTTTTCGCCAAGTCGCCAATGTTTTTCTGAACAAAGTCACCATCAATAGTCACGGTGTCTCCATCCATATCAGAGGCATTAAAACTCAGTTCATCGAGAACCCGCTCCATCACTGTCATGAGACGACGCGCACCAATGTTTTCAACATTCGCGTTCACCGCCACAGCAATATCAGCCAGAGCATCAATGGCGTCATCAGTAAACTCGAGCGTTAAGCCTTCCGTTTTCATCAAAGCGGTATATTGCTTGATTAAGCTGGCCTTTGGTTCAGTTAAAATCCGTCTGAAATCATTGCGCTCAAGCGCCCGAAGCTCGACGCGAATAGGAAGCCGGCCTTGAAGTTCTGGTAACAGATCAGAAGGCTTCGCCACATGAAACGCACCAGAGGCGATAAACAGAATATGGTCTGATTTCACCGGACCATATTTTGTTGAAACGGTTGTTCCTTCAATAAGCGGTAGTAGATCACGCTGCACGCCCTCACGAGAAACATCACCGCCGCGCTCTTGACGAGCACAGATTTTGTCAATCTCATCTAGAAAAACAATGCCGTCATTCTCAACCAGAGTAATTGCTTCTTGAGCGATGGTTTCATCATCGATGAGCTTGTCAGATTCTTCTGCAATAAGCAGCTGATAAGAATCGCGAACAGTGGTGCGTTTGGTTTTTGTTTGCCCTTGAAAGGCCTTGCCAAGCATATCAGTAATATTAATCATGCCCATTTGCGCGCCCGGCATACCAGGAATATCAAAGTGCGGCATGCCGCCCCCCGTGTCAGCAACTTGCACATCAATCTCTTTTTCATCCAATTGACCATCACGAAGTTTCCGGCGGAAATTCTCACGTGTCTCTGGTTTGGCGTCTTCACCTACTAAGGCATCAAGAACTCGTTCTTCGGCATTAACATGCGCCTTGGCTTTGACTTCAGCACGTTTTTCATCGCGAATAATACTAATGCCAGCTTCAACCAAATCCCGAACGATTTGATCAACATCCCGCCCAACATAGCCAACTTCAGTAAACTTCGTGGCTTCGATCTTGATAAAAGGAGCGTTTGCTAATTTCGCAAGACGGCGTGAGATTTCTGTTTTACCAACACCCGTTGGGCCGATCATCAGAATGTTTTTAGGCAAAACCTCTTCACGCATCTCATCGTCAAGCTGCTTGCGTCTCCAACGATTACGAAGCGCAATCGCAACGGCGCGCTTGGCAGCAGCCTGGCCAATGATATGGCGGTCAAGTTCTGAAACAATTTCTTTTGGTAAATAATCTTTAGATTTTGTCATGGATAAGTCTAAACGCGTCCTTTAATTGGCAATAGGAGGAAGTTTTTCAAAGAATTTTTGAGATGGTAAAACATTGAACAAGGCTTTGCGCAAGCTATACCAACCCGTACCTAACGAGAGAATAAGAGCGGCTATTAAGATCATAGTGATGATCAAAGCTGCATTTCCTTCAAGATCAAATTTATAAATAATGAACCCAAGGGCTGCTGCTGCATAACCAAGAGACGATATAAGCAAAGCTCGGCGATCAATGATGAGCGCGACAAGTGAGAACAGCACGAACATGGAAAGAACAATGACGACCATTAAATTAGGATTTGTCTCAGCTGTTGCTTCGTTGGCTGAAATCAATGGCTGCAAGCTCGTCCATAAAACGGAATGAGTGATGATAGGAGCAGCCAGCAAATGAAGCCAAAAACCCTGGTCACTGGTTCGCTTGGTGCGATGTGGGTCTTGAACGTCAAACCACATAGCTGCTGCAAAAACCGAAAGACCAATCGCTAAGGTTACCCAGCGCAAATAAGGGGTGATAATATCTTTACCAATCAGGGCCATGGAGCCAGCAAGGAAAAATACGGCGATTGATCCCGCAAATAATAAAACAGAAAAAGGTAATTTAAACCGAAGGAAAAATGCACCCATCGCAATAACACCAAGGCCACATATGGAAATTATACCAAGCGGCGTTGCTTTGTTTGCATTTTCTAGAAACAGAAACTCATAGCCATTGATTAAACTTTGCGAAACAAAATAAGCAAAGAAAATTGCAATGATTATACTTGGAAAATTGATGCGTTTGTAAGCAGTGAGCCACTCACCAAGAAGCCAAAAAATCAAAACAGCAGTCACAGGAGCGACAAAGTTCATAAAGTCATCTCCCTTGCCAACCAGAGCAACCGCATATTTCAAGGCAAAGCCTAAGATGGCAACACCCATGCCAATGAAAATATCATTGAAAGAGCGAAAAAATCGCGGGGCTTCATCTTCTACAGTTTCGGCTTGAGAAGCAGATGCAGCTTCAGGAGATGCGAGTGACTTTAATTCTTTCAATTGAGCATCAGTGATGATGCCATCTTGAACGGCCTTCGCCAATTGGGCTTCATTCAGCATCAAGGCTCTCCACAATCACATTATCATTGGTATAAACACAAATTTCACACGCAATCTTCATGGCGCGCCGTGCAATGTCCTCAGCGCTTAAATCCTGATCAGCCAACGCTCTTGCAGCAGACAAGGCATAATTACCGCCAGAACCAATGCCCATCATGCCTTGTTCAGGCTCAAGCACATCGCCTGTGCCAGTGAGAACAAGTGTTGTTGATTTATCAGCTACAATCATCATGGCCTCGAGGCGGCGCAAATATCTGTCGGTGCGCCAATCTTTGGCCATTTCAACAGCTGCGCGCATAAGTTGCCCGGGATATTGCTCCAATTTGCCCTCTAGTCGCTCAAAAAGAGTGAAGGCATCAGCAGTCGCACCTGCAAAGCCGGCAATCACAGAACCATTTCCAAGAGGGCGAACTTTTCTCGCATTCCCTTTAATCACAGTCGCGCCAAGGCTCACCTGGCCATCGCCAGCAATCACAACTTTATCACCTTTTCGAACGGTAACAATGGTGGTGCCACGCCAACCAGTTGGGTCATTATTCATCTCGGACATTAAAGGTCCCTCTCAATTAAACACTGTATAGGGGTTATCCCTAGATATTGGATGGAAATACGGCAAGGTCAAGGACTTGGCCAGATAAAAAGTTAGATAGATTAAGGTCTAAACCTAAAATCAGAGCTATTTATAGATTAGTTTCTTGTCCTGCAACAATGAAAAAGCCTAAAAATTAATTATTTACCAAATTTACTGGGTTATCACAAAGACAGAGTAATAAACTATATGATATGTAAGGTCTAAATTTAGAGCACAATCCGACCGGAGTACAACGAGGATCGGTAAAAATGTGCGCCAAACCAATGACTAGAGCATTCAATCGGTTCCATTTGAAAAGATTATGCTCTAGCTATGGGGTTTAGATCCTATCTGGAGAAGAGTGAAATGCGATCAGCGACAATAGAGCGTAAAACCAACGAAACAGAGATAAGCACTACCATCAATCTTGATGGAACAGGTCAATATGACATTGAAACCGGTGTAGGCTTCTTTGACCACATGTTGGAACAATTGGCGCGTCACTCTTTGATGGACATCACATTGCGCTGTAAAGGTGACTTACACATTGACCAGCACCACACAGTGGAAGATTGCGGCATTGCAATGGGCCAGGCATTTACGAAAGCGCTGGGCGAAAAGCAAGGCATTACGCGGTATGGTTCATGTGATTTGCCAATGGATGAAACGCTAACACGTGTGGCGCTGGATATTTCTGGCCGGCCGTTTTTAGTGTGGCAAGTTGAGTTCAGCAAAGACAAAATCGGCGATATGGACACAGAACTCTTCAGAGAATGGTTCCAGGCCTTTCACCAACATGCAGGAATTACCTTGCACGTAACAAATCTTTACGGCGATAACAATCACCACATCGCCGAAAGCAGCTTTAAAGCCCTGGCCAGAGCCTTGCGTGTGGCCCTGACTATTGACGAAGCCCAAAAAGATAGAATACCTTCAACAAAAGGAACGCTTTAGCGCGGTTGCTAGTTAAAATTTGAAGGTGCTCTAAAAGAGTTAAAACACAAAACAAGCTTTCCGATGAAGGAGCTCAGCCCATTTCGGGCTGAGGGACATGGCGTAGCCCGGTGCTTAGCACCGCCCCTCGGAGGGCCCGCAGCGAAGCTGCGGAATTGCCCGTGAGAGAGAATATGCAAACTTATACAATACATGCCCCAATGGAAGATAGTCGCTCATTAGAAGAACGCGCACTAGACTATCAATTCATAAAAGAAGGCTTTTCAATGTGGGCTGCACTTTTCGGCCCATTTTGGTTACTGATGAAAGGCATGTGGCTTGAAACTCTAGGTTATTTTCTGGCTGCCATCGGCTTGGGCTTAGCCCTGCAACTGTTAGGCTTCAATGAAGAAGCCATCTCAGCTTTCATATGGGTCGCGAATTTCATATTCGCTCTCTTCGCGCGCGATATTGAGCGTTTGCATTATGAAAGAAGTGGGTTTAATTTAATCGGAGTGGTCAATGGCAAAACGAAAGATGAGTGCGAAGCCCGCTATTTTCGTTCATCTAATTTTCGTGTCTTAAATCCAAATGAAAAAGATCAAAACAATCAAACTCAAATTCAGACAAACAATAATAATAAAGAGGTCTTAGAGACATGACCTGTGTCATCATTGACTACGGCTCTGGCAATCTTCACTCCGCACTAAAATCTTTTGAACGAGCATCAAATGAAAGCGGTCTAAATAAATCCATCACCTTAAGCAACAAACCTGACGCTATCGCCAAAGCTGATCGCATCGTGTTGCCAGGCGTTGGCGCTTATGCAGATTGTCTAAGTGGCTTGGAGGCGATTGATGGTTTGAAAGACGCGCTTGAAGAAGCTGTGATTGAAAAGGGTCGCCCCTTTTTCGGCATTTGTGTTGGCATGCAGCTTATGAGCACTGAAGGCCATGAGTATAAAATCTCAAAAGGCCTAAACTGGATCCCAGGTCTGGTCGAAGCCATTGAGCCAAACGACAAATCCTTAAAAATCCCCCACATGGGCTGGAACACGCTCTCTGTACGCCCCTTCAGTTGCCCACCAGCAACCGGGGCTGATACACATCCTGTTCTTAAAGACATCAAAACCGGTGAAGATGGCCTGCACGCTTATTTTGTCCATAGTTATCACTTCATACCAGATAACCCAGCGCACATCTTAGCCACTACAGAGTATGGCGGCGAAATCACAGCCATGATCGCCAGAGATAATATGATCGGCACCCAGTTCCACCCAGAAAAATCTCAGACATTAGGCCTAAAACTGATCAGCAATTTCTTGCAGTGGAAGCCTTAATATAAAAACTCTAAAATGTAGATAGCAACTTAAATGAATAACGACAAACCAGAAAATAATACCCACCACCTGCTTGAGCTTTACAATTTAGCAATGACAAAGCTAAATCAGGAAGGAGATGGGGTTTGGGCAAGATTTAATATTTTAATAGCTCTGAATATCACAATTGGAGCTGGTTACCTCTATGCTTTAAAAGAATTGTCCACATCTAAACTATTGGGGTTTGCATTAATAATCATAGCCTTAGTCGGCGGTTTTGTGGCCATTGTAACTTACAGGACTTTAGCTAAACTATGGTTATGGCATGAACATTGGAAAGAAAAAGTTAGAGAATTAGAAAATCATTTTCCCAAGAATGACGGATGGATTGGCTTATTAGGAAAGAACAAGAAGCCAACAACATTGAATAAAAAGCCTATAATGTTTACAGGTACACAACCTATAATTATGGCATTTATTATTTCATGGAAAATAGCTTTAATAATTGGAATTTTATATTTTCTGGAATGTTTTCCGGACAAAAAAGTTTCATAGACTGTGCTAAATAACAAAAAATCCATATTGAATTTGAAATGTTGATAATTCCAAGTTACAAGCTAAGCTTTAAAACTATAACCCCCTAAAAAACAGGCTAGCCTGATGATACTTTTCCCTGCGATTGATCTTAAAGATGGAAACTGTGTGCGCTTGATTAAAGGCGAGATGGACCAGGCAACAGTGTTTAACGAAAGCCCTGCTAACCAGGCCAAACAGTTTGAAGATCAAGGCTTTGAATATCTGCATATTGTGGATTTGAATGGTGCCTTTGCAGGTGAACCAGTTAACGGCCGCGCTGTTGATGAGATCTTGGCAACGATCAAAATGCCGACCCAATTGGGTGGTGGTATTAGAGATTTAAAAACCATCGAGATGTGGTTGGAAAAAGGCATTAGCCGCGTCATCCTTGGCACTGTTGCTGTGAAAGATCCTGAGCTCGTCATTGAAGCTTGTAAAAAGTTCCCAGGGAAAATTGCAGTAGGCATTGATGCTAAAGATGGTTTTGTGGCTGTAGAAGGCTGGGCCGAAGTTTCTGAACTCAGCGTCATTGAGCTCGCGAAAAAGTTTGAAAACGCCGGCGTTGCCGCAATTATTTATACAGACATCGCAAGAGACGGCATCTTGGCAGGTCTGAATATGAAATCAACGGTCGAGCTTGCCAATGCGGTCTCCATTCCTGTGATTGCCTCAGGCGGTTTGGCGTCTATTGACGATATCCATGAGTTAAGAAAGCCAGAAAACGCGATCCTGGAAGGCGCCATCTCCGGCCGCGCCCTCTATGACGGCCGCCTCGACCCAGCAGAAGCCTTAGCTGTGCTGAAAGCATAATTTTCAAGCACTGAAAAAAATATAAATTATCTATACAAAGAAGGAGCATTGCCCTTTTTGGGCAATGGGACATGGCAGCTCGCGCTGCCCGGCGCGTTGCGCCGCACTTCGTAGGCCTGAGCGTAGCGAGGAATAGCCGTGAGAGAAAATAAACTTTCTTTCATAATGAATTCCTGTAAATTAAAGGCCAGGTTTAATGATATTGGTTCGGGGATTGATGATTGTTGAATTTTAACTTTGTAGCAAAGGCCTTAATTATTTTAAGTCTGAGCCTATGTTTTAGTTTCACTAACATAAGTGATGGTCAATCCAAACAAAGTGCTCGAGATTTTAAAAAACAATTCCAAACCTTTACAAAATCAGATGATGGTCAAAAGGGAAACTGGTTAGACAAAACCTCACCGTGGGCTCCTTACTTTAATTCAATAAACACTTTAGAGCGATCCAAAGAACAAATAAGTTGGGAGCAAGAAGGACGCTGCCAAAAAGTTACAACAGCTATTCAAGCTGCTTTCATTAAAGCTCATCCAAAACTGGCGGTCATTTTTTTTAAAGGGCCAATACGACTTAATTTTGAGCGAACAATTATCCCCCATCACTCCCCTTCTTACAAACGATGCCAAATTTGGAAAAAGCTAAACTTGGTGATTGAAACAAGCAGGCGAGCAAATGTGAACTTAACCGACCCGTTGGTGAATTTACCTTACATATATTTAGGGGAAGAAAAGCCAACTAAAAAACCAAGCCAGAAAAAGATGAAACCTGAAGAAGTCAGGTTGTCTAAAATTTATAAAAAAGCGGTGATTGATCTTATCTCACTAGCAACTTGTAAAAACGATAAAATGGCTCTGAGAGATATAAACGAACTCGACAAAATGAGTTATTCTAGAGTTTTTACTGAAACTGAGGCTTATTTTTTAGATGCGATTGCACAATCAATGTCAGTTAAAACAAACCTTTATCAAAATGTAAAAATACGGTTGAGTAAAAAATACTCGCAAGATCGAGCATCTTATGACCCTCAAAAACTTTTTTTTCTGCAAACCCATCTACAAAATAACGATATGGAAAAAGCAAAAAAGTTAGTTCCTAATCTTACTAGGCACTGTAGGTGATTTTTGAGTATCTAAAAATGATAAGCTTGCTTTACGAAGAAGGAGCATTGCCCTTTTCGGGCAATGGGACATGACGCCGGGGGCGTCCGGCGCTTAGCGCCGCCTCTCGGAGGCTCATGAGCTTCAGCTCATGGAATAGCCGTGAGAGAAAAAAGTAAAATTTTATTTCATAAACGGTACCATACTGCGCATAACACAAACATAAAAAGAAAAATGGCACCAAAAGGGTGTGACGGTTTTTAACTTGCTGCATTTCTCAAAATCACTCAGGCACGTAAAAGGCTGACTATCAAATTTAATGGCCTCTTCTTTCGTAAAGGGCAGTTTGGCCTCAGCTCTTTTCTTGATGTTCTCAAGCCGCGTCAAAATTTCTTTTTGGCTGTGCTTTGGGAGTGATAAAAAATTATCAACTGTAATCAAATCTCCATCAACCGCATTTTCGAGAGTGCGCAGTTGGGTTTCAAAAACTTTTAGGTTAAATTTCTGAGCTTTTAAAATCTCCGGGGCAGATTTTTTCTCACTGGCTTTTTTGATGGTCTCAGCAAGCTTTTGTATGGCTGGTAATGATATTTTTCTTGTTTTCAAGCCTGATACGATTTCATCGTCTTTGACTTGTTTTTTCTTAGCCATATGGCCTCCCAAAAAAGAACTTCTTTTAAAATGATATGAATAATACCATTGGTGTTAGCTTAGATTTAAATTGAAAATATGAACCAGATCACAATCCATAACAAATAATTTGTTTCAGGCCAGAGCAATTGAAGGTTATGCTGTCTAAAAAATAAGCAATCGCGAGGGCTGCCTAATGTTAAAAACAACAACAGAACGAGTTGAGTTCACTGGAAGCACCGGAGAAAAAATCGCCGGCAAATTAGACAAACCCATAGGGCCCATTCGTACCTACGCTTTATACGCTCATTGTTTTACCTGTACAAAAGAGTTCATCGGATCACGTACAATTTGTGAGGCCTTGGCCAGTCACGGCATTGCTGTCCTTCGGTTTGATTTCACAGGGCTTGGCTCAAGTGGCGGGGATTTTGGGGAAACGAACTTCCTCTCAAATGTTCAAGACCTCATCGCAGCGTCTAAATTTATGGAAGATGAATTAGAAGCGCCATCCTTACTTATTGGGCATTCATTGGGCGGTGCCGCAGTCTTGTCAGCTGCAAAACATATTGATAGCGCAAAAGTCGTTATCTCTATTGCAGCCCCAGCTGATGCTGATCATGTAATTCACAATTTTGCAGATCACGTAGAAGAGATTGAAACCAATGGATCGGCACAAGTGAAACTAGGCGGCAAAGAGCTGACCATCAGCAAGCAATTTCTAGAAGACCTCAGAGCACAAAATGTGACGCAAGGCCTCTCAGATGTTCGCAAAGCTTTTTTGATCATGCATTCACCAACAGATAATATGGTCGGGATTGAAAATGCAGGCCGAATATTCGCAGCCGCCAAACACCCAAAAAGTTTTGTGTCATTAGATGAAGCCGATCACTTGCTAACAAAACCAGAAGACGCAGCTTATGTTGCCGCGAATATCAACACATGGGCCAGCCGCTATTTACCACGCCCAGAAGATAAGAGCCAAAAATGGGAAGGACATGTCCGTGTTTCGGAAACAAGGGCAAGTAAGTTCCAAAACTGGGTGCAAGCAGGGCCACACGGGTTTATGGCAGATGAACCTAAATCTTATGGGGGCACAGAAACTGGCCCAACCCCTTACAACTTGTTAGCTGCAGCGCTGGGTGCCTGTACAAATATGACCTTGCGCAATTATGCGAGTTTGAAAAACTTAGAGATCGGCCAAATAAATGTTGAAGTTGAATATAGCAAAATTCATATTGAAGATTGTAATGAATGCGAGCAAAGCGAAGGTGGAAAAATAGATCAATTTGATCGCCGTATTGAAATTAAAGGCCTGAGAGACCCTGAATTAGAACAAAAACTACTCTCAATAGCAGATCGATGCCCTGTTCATAGAACATTGGAAAATCAAGCCCACATTGTAACAAATACAAAGAAAAAAACTTAAAAACACCTGATTTAATCATATCGAAAAAGAGTGCGATCTATATCACTGGTTTTACTTGTCAAAACCGGTCCTATGTTTGATAAGTAAGAAAATGGATGAAACCAAGTGTTCTAAATCAATACTGGAAAACTGAAATGCTTAAAATTAGGGTAATTCCCTGCCTAGACGTTAAAGATGGCCGTGTGGTTAAAGGTGTAAACTTTGTTGATCTAATTGATGCAGGCGATCCAGTGGAAGCTGCAAAAGCCTATGACGCAGCTGGCGCTGATGAGCTCTGTTTTTTAGATATTACAGCATCATCCGATAATCGCGGAACCATTTTAGACGTCGTGCAAAGAACTGCTGAAAATTGTTTTATGCCTCTGACTGTTGGCGGCGGTGTAAGAGAAGTAGCTGACGTTCGCCGTTTACTGGAAGCAGGTGCAGATAAAGTCTCCATTAATACAGCAGCCGTACATAATCGTGATTTTGTAAATGCAGCTTCAGAAAAATTTGGCGCCCAATGCATTGTGATTGCCATAGATGCTAAAACTGTCTCTGAAGAGGGAGAGCCGTTGCGCTGGGAAATATTCACCCATGGCGGCAGAGAGCCAACAGGCATCGACGCTGTTGAATTTGCCAAAGATATGGTGGCAAGGGGCGCTGGTGAAATTCTTCTCACATCAATGGATAGAGACGGCACCCGTCAGGGCTTTAATCTACCTCTTACCAAAGCTATCTCGGACGCAGTT
Source organism: Hyphomicrobiales bacterium 4NK60-0047b (assembly GCA_040367435.1). Taxonomy (NCBI): domain Bacteria; kingdom Pseudomonadati; phylum Pseudomonadota; class Alphaproteobacteria; order Hyphomicrobiales; species Hyphomicrobiales bacterium 4NK60-0047b. The sequence goes on from BAABWY010000002.1 coordinate 367,499, forward strand.
TCTGTGCCTGTCATAGCGTCCGGTGGTGTCGGCGATCTTGATCATCTGGTTGAGGGAGTAACTAAAGGAGGAGCAAGCGCAGTCTTAGCAGCGTCAATTTTTCACTTTGGGGACTATACAATCGGCGAAGCAAAGAGTTATATGGCAAAAAAAGGTATCGATATGCGCTTAGATGGGATCCATGCGGATGCTTAGTGGGCATCTGAAGCATAGAAATGCGGATGCTTAGCGCCGGTTTCTAGTGGGAAACCTGAAGGCTCATCAAAATGCGAGCAACCTGAAGCACAGAAAAGTGAATGTTTAGCAGCAGTTTCTAGAGAGTAATCGAAAGACACGCTAAAAAGATAGAAAATAAATAACAAGCTTTCCGAAGAAGGAGCTCAGCCATTTCCGGCCCTTCAGTTGCCCACCAGCAACTGGGTTACGGCTGAGGGACATGGCAGCAGAGCTGCCCGGCGCCTAGCGCCGCCTCTCGGAGGCCTATGAGCTTCGGCTCATAGAATAGCCGTGAGAGAAAAGAGATGACGGTAGGATCAACATTAGACCAGCTTAGTGATATCATTAAAGAGCGTAGAAGCTCTACTGCTGAGAAATCATATACAAAATCATTGATTGAAGCTGGAACGGGCAAATGCGCTAAGAAAATGGGCGAAGAAGCCGTTGAAGCTGTCATTGCTGCTGTGAGTGAAGATGATGACGCATTTAAAGAAGAAACGGCAGATTTGCTGTATCATCTCTTAGTGCTTTTAGAGCAAAAAAATGTTTCTATGAAAGAGATTGAAGATATTTTAGCCTCTCGTATGGGGTTATCTGGCCATGAGGAAAAAGCCCAGCGCACTCAATAATGGGAAACTAGAATAGTACACTCCTCCAAAAGAGAATGTGGGTAGCGCGGTTGCTAGTGGGCAACTGAAGCGCAAAAAATAAAGATCGGTTGCAGCCCCGGTTGCTAGTGGGCAACCTGAAGGGGCAAAAAAAGAGTCAACCGAAGGAACACTAAAAAGGTCTCAATCGGTATGCAAGACCCAATTGAACTAGATAAATCCCCCTATTTAATTATGCACCGCGATGAATGGGCGGAACAACGCCGTGACACGCCAATGACGTTAAGTTCTGAGGATGTTGAGCGATTGGGTGGTTTATCAGAGCGTTTATCAACCACAGAAGTTGAAGAAATTTATCTCCCCCTTTCAAGGCTATTGAGTCTATATGTTTCGGCTTCTCAAGAATTACATATGGTAACCAACCGCTTTTTGGGCCAAAAACAGCAAAAAATGCCCTTTATCATAGGTATAGCGGGCTCTGTTGCCTGCGGAAAAAGCACAACGGCTAGGGTCCTAAAAGCATTGCTTGCCAGATGGCCAGATCACCCTATGGTTGATCTTATTTCCACGGATGGTTTCCTTCTTCCAAATAAGGTTCTAGAAGATCGAGACATTATGGATCGCAAAGGCTTTCCTGAAAGTTTTGATACGAAAAAATTATTATCCTTTTTAGCTGATGTGAAAGCCGGTAAACCATCGGTAACAGCACCAGTTTATTCTCACTTTGCTTATGACATTTTAGAAGATCAAGAAGTGGTCATAGATAGACCTGATATTTTAATCGTTGAAGGTTTGAATGTGCTGCAGCCAGCCCGCTTGCCAAAAAATGGTAGCGGCATTCCTTTCGTGTCAGATTTTTTCGACATCTCAATTTATATTGACGCTGAAACAGATCATATTCAAGACTGGTATGTTCAAAGGTTTTGGAGATTACGCGCCACAGCGTTTCGTGATCCTGCCTCATATTTTCATAAATATTCGCTTTTAGAAGAAGATGAAGTGGTCAACACAGCCACTGGCATTTGGCAAAACATCAACCATAAAAACTTGGAAGAAAATATCCTTCCAACAAGGCAAAGAGCAGACCTTATTTTAAAAAAAGCGAAAGATCATTCGGTTGAAGAAGTAATGTTACGCAAGTTATAAAACTGCTAACGACATCACTTACTTTTTCTTTTCTAATGAAATTTCACTGATCATTGGCAAATGGTCAGAGCCAATTGAAGGTCCTGCTTCAAAACGGTGTTTGTTGATTTTCCATAGATCACTATCTCTAATAAACACATGATCAATTAAAAGGTGAGCAAACGGAAAATAAATGTCAGCATTTTTAGAGGGCCAAGACCGCTGAAGCCAGCCAAACTTTTTCAATTTGTTTTGCAGAGAAAATTTCAAAAGCACATCTGACCAGGGCGTCAAATTAAAATCACCGACAAGCAGAACAGGGTTATGAAGTGAATTTAGATAGCCTGATAACCACTCGAGTGCTTCTGATTTAATCTGGGCATTAAAAGGCTTGTATAAATGAAGTGCAATCAGATCAATTCTAGTTTCACCAACCTTAAGCTCGCCATGAATCATGGGCGGATTTTTGTCGCCAATTTCTCTGTGCTTAAAAGTTTTCAGTTCAAAGGGAAGTTTCGAAAAAATATAAATATAATTAGGACGTTTTAGAGTTTTATCATAAGGCCCTGAGTAAGGGTATTGAGATTTTAATGTGAAGACAGTTTCTTGAGTTATCCCTCGAAACTCTTCTAAAACAATAACATCCGGCTTTTCTTCATTGACATAATCAATGAATTTTTTTGCATTCTTGTTTTTATAATAAGCATTGAAATTAAGTAACTTAATTGTCTTCGTATTCTGGCTTTTTTCAGATTGAGCAAGCGTTTCAGAAAAACTAGAATAAAGAATAAAACCATTAGAAAACAGCACGAGCAGAGCAACCAAGAGCCAAGCCGGTTTTCTAAGCCATAAAAAAACAAGAAAAGCAAAGCCAGCACAAACGAAATAATGCAATCTTAAATGATCGAATATATCGAAGGACTGGCTTTGAAAGGGACTAAATGAAATGAGTGTTAGGACGAAAATAATGATCGTCCCAAGACAAAAAATAAAAGAAACTGCTTTACGCATCACACTCTCATTTCAAGCAAAAAATCTCTTATAACAATTCATTCTTTTTAGCTAAGTCCACCAAATTGGCTTCTGGACGCGCCCCAATGTGAGAAATAATTTCACTGGCGGCCACCGCACCAAGAGAGCCGCAAATGTCTAGATTTTTACCTTGCGTAAAGCCATATAAAAATCCAGCTGCATAAAGGTCACCAGCACCCGTTGTATCAACAACCGCTTCAACAGCAATGCTAGGCGCTGCCATGGTTGCATTACCATGTAAAATCATAGAGCCTTTGGCACCTTGAGTAAGCGCCGCCAGCTCCACATCATGACGCACCTGATCAGCCGCATTCGAGAAATCATCTGTTTGGTAAAGAGCTTTAATTTCATCTTCATTCGCAAAGAGAATATCAACATGGCTTTTGATAAATTTTAGAAAATCATCGCGGTGACGATCAACACAGAACCCATCTGACAATGAAAGAGCCACACGTTGCCCAGCCGAACTTGCAATTTCAGCAGCTTTAAAGAACGCTTCTTTCGCACGAGGCGGGTCAAACAAATAGCCCTCTAAATACGTGATTTTGGCTGACTGAACTTGTTTTTCAGAAATTTCCTCAGGGCCAAGCTCAACACATGCACCAAGGTAGGTATTCATTGTCCGCTCACCATCTGGTGTCACGAATACAAGGCAACGAGCAGTTGGTGTATTGCCTTCATTAAATGGCGTGTCGAATTTTACGCCAATGGCATTGAGGTCATGGGCAAAAACTTTACCGAATTGATCATCATCGACAACACCGATAAAACCGGTTTTACCACCAAAAGCACCAATCCCAGCGCACGTATTCGCAGCCGACCCACCAGAAATCTCAACCGCTGGCCCCATCGCATCATAAAGACGATCAGCATCGGCAGCAGAGATCAACTGCATATGCCCCTTTGGCAAATCCAAATCTTGTAAAACTTTATCATCACATTTGGCAATAATATCAACAATAGCATTGCCAATTCCAAGTACATCAATATCAGACATGTCACCCCGTCACTGAGCCAAATGCTCATTTCTAAAATTGAAAATTATTATTAAATTCCACCCGTTATAGGCCAGACAGCCCCCCATAAGTCAAGTCTTGAAAGGCGACTAGTCTCAAAGCTAGCCGAAAGTTTTACAAGGCAATCAATTAAAATACTCTCGGATAAAGGCGCAGTATTGTTTTTATGAATTAACCAAAACAATTTCTGAACCCTCATTACGAAGAAGGAGTTCAGCCCATTTTCGGGTTGAGGGACATGGCGAAGCAACAGCGAAGCCCGGTGCAAGCACCGCCCCTCGGACGCCCAAGCGCCATAAGCGCTTGGAATAGCCGTGAGAGAGAGAGACCCTAGCTGACAACTTTCTCATCAAAATTACAAACATCAGCAACTTCACAACGTACACAAGCCGGTTTTCGCGCTTTGCAAATATAACGACCATGCAAAATCAGCCAGTGATGCGCATGGAGAAGGTAATCTTTCGGAACACGTTTTTCTAAAGCCAGTTCTACCTCAAGAACATTTTTACCGGGCGCTAAACCAGTTCTATTAGAGACCCGGTATATATGCGTATCAACAGCGATGGTCGGATGCCCAAATGCGACATTCATAACAACATTGGCAGTTTTGCGCCCAACTCCAGGTAATTTTTCAAGATCTTCCCTAGTTTGAGGCACTTGGCCCTCAAAATCATCCAGTATCATTTGCGACAGAGCAATGACATTCTTAGCCTTATTGCGATAAAGCCCAATAGTTTTGATGTGATCTATGAGTTTTTTTTCACCTAAGGCGACCATTTTTTCTGGCGTATCAGCAATTTTAAAAAGATCTTTCGTCGCTTTATTCACTCCAACATCCGTTGCCTGAGCAGAAAGAGCAACAGCAACAACCAATGTATAATCATTTGTATATTGAAGCTCGGTCTCAGGCTCAGGAAGAGCCGTAGATAGGCGTTCAAACAGAGTTTCTATTTGTTTTTTGGTGAGTTTTTTAATTGTCATCTTTTGCCGCGCGAAATTGTGAATGTCTCAAGACTTGCCAGATCGGTAACTCTGAATATACTGAACATTATGAGCGATTTTACAAGACGAAATCCAGGGACAAATGAAAGAGATAATAAACTTTCCCCGCACTCTTCAGAAAAAAACGATGAAGAGAGCTCGAAAGTGAACACTCATGAGTTCTCAGCCATGCTCACTCCAAACCGCTCGTTAAGCCCAAAAGGCTTCATCATTTTTATGGTCTGCATTTCTGTGGTTTGCTTCACAACAGGGTTGGTTTTCACATTAGCAGGCGCTTGGCCTGTAATGGGATTTATGGGGCTTGATGTTTTACTGATCTATTTTGCGTTTCGAAAAAATTACAATGATTTAAAAATATTTGAAACAATAAGCCTGACCTCAAATGAACTGATATTAGAAAGAGTATACCCATCTGGTCGTAGTCAATCTTTTGAATATAATCCGTTCTGGGTCAAAGTTGGGATCAAGGAACATTCTAGCGGCGCCACAAAAATGCAGCTGATTTCTCATGGCAAGGTTCTTAATTTTGGTAATTTTTTATCCGACGACGAACGCCGCGAATTCGCCTCCGTTTTAAACAGAGAAATCAACCTGGCCAAGAAAAGCCTAAATGCGAATATCTAGTGTCACACCATCGTAGCTCTACTAAATTATAAATAATAATAAATGTGAGAGAAAAAATCTATCTATACGAAGAAGGAGTACTGCCCTCTTCAGGGCAGTAGGACATGACGCCATAGGCGTCCGGTGCTTAGCACCGCACCTCGTAGGCCCGCTGCATAACAGCGGAATAGCCGTGAGAGAAAACAAGCCGATTAAAAAATATTTATTTTTTAATCGGCTCTTGCTGGAATAAACCCCAGAGATGCTCTTGGCGTAGCCAACCCTTAATTTTTTTATTCACTGCAACATGACACCAATCACCTGTGCAGGTAATTATGTGAACAATGACCCCCTTGCCAATCTTAGCAAGCGAAGTACTGTTTTTTGATGAGCTTTCAAAAAGAGAAAAATACTCAAGGGCTTTATCTTTTGGATTAAGGGTGACACCAGTGCGTCGGCGCGAAAGCAAGCTATGAAACACCCATCCCTTTGCCCCGGTTTGATCTTCAATCTCTCGCCAGTTTTCATATTCAGAAACGATTTTGACCGGCAGGCCGAGTTTATTAAACACCCATAAAATCTTATGGTTTTGTCCCGGTCCGCGGCGCACATTGACTAAATCAGATTTTAAACTAACAAAGCGAGGAACAGTTTCACCGCTCGGGCCAATGGTTCTCTCCAATGCATTTGCACTCTCACTCGAAGGGAGCGAAAGCAAAATCAGACAAATTGTAAAGAGGCAAGTAGTGAGACGGATCATAAAATAGCAAACTTAATCGTGTTAAATGATTGAGAAAAACAGTAAAGCAGTGCATTATATCAGGCCGGTTGCTAAGTGGGCAACTAAAGGCCAAATCAGGCACTAAACTAATAATATAACTATGACCTTAATAGGACAATAGACTGCTCATGACAATGAGCACGGTCATAGATATAGTGTGACATTTGATATTCATATATTATTTTCTCTGTAAATTAATGAATTAAATTAAAATGCCTTTCCCCAAATCAGTTCCATTTGGTACAACAGTGATAATATATAATTTAAAAATATAAATAAGGGGGGAAACCATGAATAAAGATCCACTTGTCATTGTTACCCGCAAATTACCGGATAGCATTGAAAGCCGAATGGCAGAGCTATTTAATGTTCGCCTTAATCCAACAGACCAGCCTCTTTCTGAAAAAGAATTGGCTGATGCAGTTGCTGCAGCTGACATACTGGTACCAACAGTAACAGATAAAATCACATCTAATATAATAAGTTACGCTAGCAACAATCTAAAATTAATCGCAAATTTTGGAGCTGGTGTTGATAATATTGACCTTGATGCGGCAAAAGACGCGAATATTATTGTCACCAATACACCAGGTGTTCTAACTGAAGATACTGCCGATATGACAATGGCATTGATGCTTGCTGTCCCGCGTCGGCTTTTGGAAGGCGCAATCTTTCTAAACGATCCGGCAAATAAATGGGGGGGATGGTCACCAACCTGGATGTTAGGGCATCGCTTAAACGGTAAAGCACTTGGCATCATTGGTATGGGGCGAATAGGTCAAGCTGTTGCAAGACGAGCCAAAGCCTTCGGTTTTAAAATCAATTATCATAATCGTCGTCCTATCTCACAAGAAATTGAAAAAGAGCTGGATGCAACATACTGGGAAAATCTCGACCAGATGCTCACACGCATGGACGTGATCTCGGTGAATTGCCCCTCAACACCTGCGACCTATCATCTTTTGTCAGCGCGCCGGTTAAATTTACTCAAACCCACAGCCTTCATCATCAATACTGCCCGTGGTGATATCATTGACGAAGAAGCCTTAGCGACCATTATTGAAAATGGATCGATTGCTGGCGCTGGGCTTGATGTTTTTGAGCATGAACCGCAAATTGATAAACGGCTCTTACATAACGAACGGGTTGTTGCCCTGCCTCATATGAGTTCAGCAACCTTGGAAAGCCGTATCGATATGGGCGAAAAAGTCATGATTAACATCAAAGCTTACATTGATAATCATGCGCCACCAGATCGTGTTTTTCCAGCTTGTCGGCCAGTAAAATAAGAAAAAACGATAAACTATACGCATTTGTAATGTTTCTACAGGCTTAAGCCCAATTTTAGCCCTTGTTTGGTCCCGTTTTCACCAAGTCATCATGGTTTTCTTAAACAAGTAAATTATTTGTGAGAGGGAACCATTATGACAATGCGCAAACAAGTCTCAAATTTAATGCTTAGCGTGCCTAAAATTCTGGGCGTCGTAGCTCTAGCAGCTTTAGCCTTTACCACCACAGTTCAGGCATCCGAAGAAAGAGAGAGTTCAGACATCAAGCTTAGAACAGAGCTTGGTCAAAATTCTTACCTGGGTGACAAGGGACAGAAAACCTATCTACGTATCGACCTGGAAGGCATCCGAAGAGAAAAAACTGAACGTACACCCGTAAACATTGCCATCGTTATAGATAAGTCAGGTTCAATGAACGGGAGTAAACTTGCTCAGGCAAAAGAAGCCGCGATCATGGCTGTCGAGCGTTTGGGACGAGATGATTATGTTTCAATCGTTACATATAGCAGCAAAGTCGATGTGTTGATGCCGTCCACAAGGGTGACAAACACAACAGAGTTTCACCGTCGCATTAGCTCGATTAGATCAACAGGGCAAACGGCACTATATGCAGGTACAAAACGTGGCATCCATGAACTTGAAGCATTTCTAGATGAAAACCGCGTCAACCGTGTCATTCTCCTCTCAGACGGTTTGGCAAATGTTGGCCCCTCAAAACCAAGTGACTTGGAAGCGCTGGGTCAAAGGGCTGGTGCTAAAGGCATCTCAATAACAACAATTGGATTAGGGCTTGGCTTTAATGAAGATCTAATGACAAAACTAGCTTACGCAAGTGATGGCAATCATGCGTTTGTAAAACATGAACGCGATCTGGTTGATATCTTTAACAAAGAATTTGGTGATGTTCTTTCTGTTATTGCTCAAGATATAGAAATCATCATAGAATGTGAAGTTGGCATTCGCCCCATCCGTTTAATGGGCAGAAGAGCTGACATTAATGGTCAAACCATACGCGTAAAATTAAATCAGCTTTATGGAGCTCAATCTAAACACCTGATTATTGAAGCTGAGCTAGATGAGACTTATGACGAAGGTGATCATAACTTTGCAAAAGTAACGATCGATTATCGCTCGCTACAAAATAAATCGAGAGAAACTCTTAAAGCAGAAGCTAAAATCAATTTTACCAAATCCAAAAGCCGTGCAGCAAAAGCCGTGAATAAACGTGTGATGAGCGATGTGATTGAGCAAATTGCAACAGAGAAAAATGAAGAAGCTGTCAGCCTTAGAGATAAAGGTGACATAAAAAGAGCAAAAGAAATTTTGCAAAGCAACGCAGCCTATCTTGCCAAGGAAGCTCAAAACTTGGGCGGAGATTTTGCTCCTAAACTAAAAGATCTTGCCAAGAAAAATAGAGCAGACGCTGAAAACTTAACTGGTAACAAATGGCGTTCATCTCGTAAAGAAATGAAAGCCAGAGCCTATCGCCAAAAAACTCAACAGTCTTATTAGGCCGGTTGCTAGTGGGCAACTAAAGGCCAGCTAAAAAGAGCGGTTTGCTCGTGGGCAACTGAAGACCAACTAAAAGAGAGCGGTTGCTTAGTTGCGCATCTGAAGCGCCACCAAAAGTAATAGCTCGTGAGAGAAAATAGAGCAAAATAAAAACCCCTTGTGATCATCAATCACGAGGGGTTTTTAAATTTTAACTATCTATAACAATCCAGCTATTGAGAATTGGTTTCTTCAACTTGAATGCCAAACATATCCGCAACATCAATGCCATGTGGGTAATGTTTCCATCCTATGAAAATTGCCCCAAAAATTAAAGCGGTTAGAATAGCGCCTGTAATTGGATTTCCACTAAAAATGATATTAACAAAATTACCAACAAAAGCGGCAACTAAAACTAGTACAGATAATGTAATAACAGTCACCCATTGAACTTGTGACCAATCAATAAAATCCATGAAATTTACTCCTATCAACTTCCCCAATCTAGGCATGATCTTATGTCAGGCGTGTGAAATTGTCACATAGTTTTAATCAAGAGGCGTGGCCAATTGAACGCACATTGAAAAATAAGGTGCAAAACAAAACACCATTCAGTAATTCTTATGAGATTAAAGAGCCATTTTAAATAAAGACCAAAGTCTAGAAAAAAGATTTCATTTTTACTTTATTTTTTAAAGTGACCATATTATGTAATAATATAACGAAATTTTGTATAGAACTTTTACAATTATAGGTCTAGGTTCTAGAACCCAAACAACCAAACAACCAGTTTAGTAACTTTAAGAGACTATTATTTACAAACTCTTTGGCTATAAACTATAGAAAATCAGGATAACCAATTGAGTACGCTCAAAATTCTTGAAACTGTTCAGCTTCCAACGGATCACGGTGAATTCACTATGTCGATCATTTCTTACGTAGATGATTTGGAACATATTGTTTTAGAACGCAGTGCAAAAACAACCGAAAACCCAGTTGTTCGCATTCATTCCGAATGTATGACGGGAGATATCTTTCGCTCTCATCGCTGTGATTGCGGTGAACAGTTGGAAAAATCATTAAAAACAATTGGTCAATCTGAGCATGGGTTTGTTTTTTATCTGCGTCAAGAAGGGCGCGGCATCGGTCTTTTGAATAAGATGAAGGCATATCAACTGCAAGAACAAGGTTATGACACAGCTGAAGCCAATGAAAAATTAGGTTTTGACATTGATCTACGCGATTATGATATTGTCTCTGCCTTTTTAAAATCAAAAGATATTGGTCAGGTAAAGCTGATAACGAATAATCCTGAAAAATGTGATGCTTTAAGAAAAAATGAGATCGAAGTAGAGCGAATTCCATTACCAACAACAACTCATAATGCCAATGAGCGTTATAAAAGCACAAAAATGAACAAGCTTGGGCACTACGGTCACTAGCGCGGTTGTTTATAGGCAATCAGAAGCGTCTCTAAAAATTGCGGTTGCCGGGCTGGTTGCTTTTGGACGACCCAAAGGCGCAATAAGAAAGTAGACATCTAAAACACAAACCTCACGATACGAAGAAGGAGCTCAGCCCATTTCGGGCTGAGGGACATGGCGAAGCGCTTCGCGCAGACCGGCGTGAGCGCCGCACCTCGTAGGCCTATGAGCTTCAGCTCATAGAATAGCCGTGAGAAAAAAAACATCCCTCAACTCTCACTCCTATTTCACTAATATCGCGTGATTATCCCACTGGACATTTTGGGCAGTGTCAAACCGTTTAGAAAAGTCGGTGCTTAAACTGGTTTGCTCAACGTGCCCAGTTCCACTCGTCTGTACAAATTCGCCCTTAGAATGCGTTCGGGCGACTCCGCATCCATCAATTAATTTTCGTGTCCCAATAAACGTCCGATTAACTGCATCCCAATAAGAAATAAATCCGCCGCGTGGATGTGAAGCAGCGATGATATCCCCCGAACGGTCTACGGTAACTGAACCAACATAGTTTTTCATATCATGAAGAATCTCTTTGGGCGCTTCTACCAATTTAATTTCATGACCGCGATCATGAAACCCAACTAGAGGATGTAAGTCTGTTTTAGGCCCCTTAAACTGAGCTCCAAATACAACACGGTTGTTACTAGCAACAGTAAGGTGCCTGATAGACAATTGATGAAGCATGGGAGGCAGGGTTTGTTTCTCGATTAAAGTACCTGTCCGCCTGTCTATATAAACCAGAGAGGGCTCCATCTCAGTTAGATTTAAAACCTGGCGTCCTGTCTCCGGGCTTGTCTCTAATCCTCCGTTGGCAATAACAAGTGTGATGCCATCATCAAGCAGTGCCATATCGTGTGGGCCAATTCCATGGCTAGAAAATTCACCAATTTGTTTATAGTTATCAGTTGCATCACGAATGCCAACAACCCCAACGCCATTTTCAAAATCGTTTTCTGTTGTAAATAAGATTTTCCCATTAGGCGAGAAAACTCCATGACCATAAAAATGACGATCCTCTCGGGCAAAAAACTGAAGGGGTGGTTTCTTAATGTTGGATGAAAAAGCAATCGCGAATCGCCCAGGACGGCGCGCAAAAGCAACGATTTCTACAGGCAGGGTAATAGGATCACCAAGTCTCTGTGGGCGGACAGCAATATCATGACCACGTCCAGGTAAAGTAACGGATCTTAAATCACCTCTGCGAGTAAAAAGGACGGCTGAGTATGAGGCTCTTTCTTCATTGGATGAATGACGGCGAGCAGCTGCATAAAGTTCTTCTGTCTCCTCTGAAGCTTGTGTAGCTGGAGGTAAAATAAATGCTGGTAAAGTACCAGCACTAACTGCCAAACCAGAACGGATAAAGTCTCTTCTGTTAATCGCCATCTGATGCATTAAATCCTAAAGGCAAATCAGCTGCGAGTGCAAAATAACGGGCAAAACCAACATTCAAATGAGATACGGTTTTAGCAATATCTCGGAGTTGGTTTTTCGCGCTTTCATCAGCTAATACATTAAAAATTCTAAATGACTTTTTCTCAAAACCGTCGAAAGAAGCATAAATCTTTTGAAACATTTTACGAACGTGAAATTGTAAGTCGACAGGTGACTTATCTAAAAGCAGTTTAAAGCCACTTTTTCGAACAAAATGATCCATAGCTTCAATATTAGTTTTGATAACTTGCAAGGAAAGTCCCGAACGCCAAAAAGCAGCACGTTTTGGTTTCATGGTTTTTCCCTTGCGCCCAAACAGTGGTTGAATTTTCAAATCATGAATTTTTTTCATCTCAACGGTAACAGATTGATAAAATTCTAGAATGACTTCCTTGCGGTTACGATAATGTTCATTGGTGGCTGACGGATTTAATAATTCTTTGATAGTAGCATTCTGCTCTTTCCAACCATTATAAACCTCTGCAGAAAGTTGCTGAATATTAGCTGTTAATCTAATGCCATAATCACAACGAAAACGACCCTGTTCGTCAGGAGAAAAAAGATTTTTAAAATCTTGTGTTTTACCATTGCCACTGCCTTGGCCAAAGAGAACGAACTCAAGAGCAGTTAACCCTTGCACGGCAATTGACTTTTCAGAAAATTTTTGAGGAGAGAGAGCTTGTCTGTCCTTAGCCTTTAGTAAACGCCGAACAGCTCTCAATCCACGCCCTTTATGGTCTGGCCAATAAGCAAGCTTCTCTAACCTATAATTTTTAACAATCGGTCCAAAGTGAATATGCTCTATCGCTGCAAATGAAAGAACAGTGCTAGTAAAACTCTTTTTAACTACATCAAAATTTTCCGCGCTTGGCTGAGAACAAAATTTATTCATTTTAGAATGTAGCTTTTTGCTGTTCAAAAAGAGCACTTCATAGCGAGGTAAGATATGTTGCTTATATGAGTTATAAGCTAACGTCTCCAAAACCTCATCACTAGTAAGTTCACTAACAGATTTTTGAATAGGTGTTTTGGTCTCTGTCGCTGCGCTTATAGTGAAAGGTATAAATAGAGGGATGATAAAAAAAACAAATAAAAAAGAGCGAAAAATTTTGAAACTTAAAACAAGCACAATGTGCCTCATAACTTTTGTTGAGTTGAAGAGAAACTATAGCGTGTTGCGAAAAACAACTTAGCTATAAACATAACGTAAGAAGCATGGTACATGAATCCGTAAAAAAGTAACATGCTATAGAGCAAACCTAAAAAATTAAAGCGATCGAACAAATTCCACCAGCCACATACGTTCGGCTTTGCTAAGCTTGGAATAAGCATCACGTGCCTTTAAAGCTTCACCACCATGCCAAAGAATAGCTTCTTCAACAGAGCGCGCACGCCCATCATGAAGAAGGTTTTCATGACCATTAACTGTCTTGGTGAGACCAACTCCCCATAAGGGCGGTGTTCGCCATTCAAAACCATCAGCTTTACCTTCAGGCCGGTGGTCAGCAAGTCCCTCTCCCATATTATGCAAGAGCATATCCGTATAAGGCCAAATCAGCTGCTGAGAGAGATGTTTATTTTTAGCTAGTGGTCCAGTTTTAAACGAAGGTCGATGGCAAGAAGCACATCCAATAGAATGAAACAAAGATTTGCCCTTTAAAACGCTCATCTTTTGCGGATTTCTTCGTTTCGGTACTGCTAAATTAGAGGCGTAAAAGGTTACTAAATCAAGCATCTCATCAGTGATTTCAACTCCAAATTTTTTATCAGCTCCATGCGGGGCCTTCAGACAGAAAGCTTGATTAGACGTACAATCACCAGCTGCATTTATATGCAATGAAGTTGATAAGCCAATATCGCCTGAAAATGCGCCTGCAGATTGTTCTTTGACGGAAGGAGAGCCAGCTTTCCAGCCAAATCGACCAAGCATGATTTTTTGCTTTAAGTCAGACCAAACCATATTGGCCTTACCAGAAATTCCATCACCATCCCGGTCATCAGGATCTGCGAAATTTAAAATATCCTCTGAAGGAATAGCATCCAGTAAACCAAGACCAATCATCGGAGGTGTAATGCGAGGAGATATCAAAACATCCTTTTGCATCGGACCATATTTGAGGTCAGTTGCTGAATAGTGTGGCCGTCTTAGTTGAACGGTCGTGCCATCGTCTAGGGACACATTAAAATACTCATAGCGAATGTTCATATGTCCCTCACCTTGATGCCCCTGAATAGAGAGATCTTGGAATTGTCCACCATATGTTGGTTCGGGAATAACGAGGGCGCGACCACTGGAAATCAACTTTTTTTGTTCAGCTGTTTGCGGTGGAATTGAAAGGCGTAAAAATAGTGAGACTTGTGTGTCTTCAGGCCAGTTGGCTTCTGGCGTGTGACCGCGGCCATCCTTTAAATGGCAGCGTTGGCATGAACGTGCATTAAACAAAGGCCCCAAACCATCAGATGATTTTGTCGACGAAGGAGAGGAAACCCATAACTTCCTAAAAAGACCATTACCGACCTTAAAGAGAAGTTCTTTTTCAAAACTCATATTTCCTGAGGAGTGAGAAAAAGCATTTTTATTTTTATAACTCTTTCGAGACGTGGCTTTTCCACCCGGTAAGTGCTCACCTGCCTCAAATAGAGCCGGAGTAATATAAGACTTTGGTTGAACTGCAGCAATTGCATTTTGAGTAAGTAACTCTTTATCGTTAAGCAAAAAGTTAGAGCAGATAAAAATAGTGGCTCCCGCAAAACTTACGAGAGCCACCATTATCGAAACATTAAGTTTTTTAATAAAGGTCATAAAACCCATTAGTAAAACGTTCCTAAACTAGTCTTAAGTCAGACGATATTGAATTAAAAATCAATACGTGCACCAGCCATGATTGTGTAGAAGTCTTCTAGACCAGGTGCAGCAACTGCATTACCAGCTCCATCTACAACATCTAGATCAACTTCATAGTGACGGTAGCCAACGTAAAGTTGCATTTCAGCAGCATCAATATGTTGAACGATACCAAAGCCAAATACTTGAGCTTCACTACCAGTTACTGAATGCATAGCATTACCAGTGATACCACTTGCATCATCAGTTGCAAAAATGTCGTCAAACTGACCAAATTCACCGTAAATTGCTGTTTTACCTAGTGAATTATACTGTTTAAGAATACCACCTTTGAAGTAGTAGAAAGTAGCTTCATCACGACCAGGTTCATTGTTGAAATCTCTTTGGCCAGCAGCAAAAGTGAAGTTCAAACCTGTTGGGTTATGAAGTACAGAAATAGAGCCGTTAAGTGTGTCTAAGCTTTCTTTAGCTCCACCATTATCGCCATCTCGGTTTTCTCTGTAAGCAATGCCAGCGGCAACTTCAAATTCACCTAGCTCTTTTTCATAAGCTAAAGCAACGTCCCACATGTCATCTTCACCCCAAGACGCTGAAAGAACAAAACCAGCAATCGTAGGTGTTTCATAGCGAATGATGTTAAATGTATCACCATTAAGGTTATCAAACACATCACCAATAGTTACACCAGAAAGGGCACCATTAGAAAGACGAAGTTGGAAACCACCTGCAACATCAGGAACTGCAGAATAAGCAACATTTTCAGCACCAGAAAGATCCATTTCAGGCGCGCCATCAGAAGCTTGGTCAGCAAAACCCCAAGTCACACGACCATATTGCTCACTTTCGATGAACATGGCTGATTGAGCAAGCTCAATAGCTGTGTCGCCATCGTCGTTAGTTTGGTCAACTGAGTCTGAACCAGCGGCAATGATTTCAAGCTCGATCTCATAACCAGCTGTCCAGCCTGGACGAATTTTTGCTTCACCAGAAAAGTTAATAGCACCAAGATCGTTGCCATTACTTGTCACGTAAGCGTCGCTCTCGTCACCATCATCCCAAACAAGAATGTTTTGGTTCATCCAACCAGAAACAGTTAGAGATACTTTACGATTACCTTTACGAGCAGCAGTTGCTTCAAGTGTTGCAACACGCTCTTCAAGGTCAGCACAGCAATCACCACCAAGATCGGCCGCAAGTGCTGAAGAGCTAGTCAATGCCATCACAGAAAGACCAGCAAGCGCGCCAAGTCCCCAAGCTTTGGATTGTCTAACCATAGTTTGTCTATAAGACATTTGAATTTCCCCAAATGGTTAAATTTAAGACGTTAAAATACTTTGAATATAAAAAATTTAAGAATGTTATAGTATTACAAAAGCGCAATTGTCCACCCAGTAAATTTTAAAAACGACTCAAAGTGGTATGTTAGCCTCAATGTGGTGCAAATTTGTTTATGCAAAAAATTGAGGCCTGATCAAGGGCAAGAATAGGTCCCCCCTTGATCAAGCTTTCAGTCACGAATGAAATTATTCGGCTGAAACTTTTGAAGGATTATCAAGACTGTCTGATCCTTCAAATTCAATAGATTTCAAGTTCAAAGCAGCAACAGCTCGTTGAATAGCTTTTGTTTGGTTTGTTAAACCATCGATACTTGCTTGAACAACAGCGTTGCCTTCTTTATTCCCTTCGCCAATCATTTGGTCATAGGCTTCAACAGTTTCTGCACGCTTCACCATAGCTTTCATAGCTGTGATCGTTGCAGCAAGCTTAGCTGTTAATTCTGCATCAGCTTTTGCATCACGTGCTTTCACCAAATCAGAAACACTTGCCCCTTTAACAACTGAGCCATCAACACGCTTGTAAGTGCCGTGGTAAACATTTTGAATGCCTAAAGCATCATAGTAGTGAGAGTTATGAGTGTTATCTGAAAAACAATCATGCTCTTCTTCAGGATCGTGCAAAATCAAACCCAGTTTCATGCGCTCGCCAGCAAGCTCACCATATGAAAGTGAACCAAGACCCGTGAAAATGGTTGAAAGAGCTTCATTGTCACTCTTTGCTAGAAGGCCAGTACGAGCAGCACCTTTCTCACCCCATTGAGCAACCATCCATTTTAGATCATCAATCAAAAGGTTTGTTGCAGCAGTTAAGTAAGCAATACGGCGGTCACAATTTCCATTTGTACAATTGTTCACATCGAAATCAGTATGAGGACGATTGCCAGCACCTTTCTTAGTGCCGTTTAAGTCTTGTCCCCAAAGCAAAAATTCAATAGCGTGATAACCTGTTGCCACATTAGCTTCAACATCGCCAGCTTCATGTAACGTTTCTGAGATAAGTTCTTTGCTGATTTTAGATGTATCAACTGTCTTGCCACCAATTTTGATAGATTTAGCTGAAACAACATTCGCAACATAAAGATCATTCTCATCTGATTCTGTTCCATAATCTTTTGAAACATAATCAATCAAGCCTTCGTCAAGTGGCCAGGCATTCACTTTGCCTTCCCACTCATCAACAATCGCATTCCCAAAACGGTATGCTTCAGATTGTTGATAAGGAACACGTGAAGCAATCCAACTCTCACGAGCAGCTTTTAGTGTTTCAGCACTAGGAGCTTTGATGAAAGCGTCAATCTTAGTTTTTAAGGTTTCAGCTGTTTTTAAAGAATCATCAAATGTTGCCTGAGCAATATTCGAATAAGTCGTGACGATGTCTTTAACTTTTGGCTCAGCCGCACCCGCAGCACCAGAACCAACAAAGCTTGAAAAGAGTGCAACAGCAACTCCTGTTGAAGCTTTTTGAAACAGTGTCTTTGTCATTTATAAAACGTCTCCTAAATTAAAGTAGAAATAAAAAACTAATTGGGAAAATGTGTTGGCTCAGCTGCCATATGGTTGAGAGGCTGAGCAATTGAGTTAATTTGTAAAATCTGACCTGCATCAACAAGGCCGTCTGCAAAGTCTTGAGCTGCAAGCTGGGGTAAATCAATTTCGGCAGCCTCTGTAATGGCATAGACACATGCCTTTAGCGCCGGACATTCACTGTGCTGACAAGCGGCAATCATAGAAATAGCAACCACCTCATCATAACTAAACCCGGGCGTTACAATTTTTTCTATTTTGATTGGGCGCTTGGAAATTTTATCTAAAGCATTAACCCAACTACCAAGTTTAGTTGAAAGCACCAAGCCATCCTTCAAACCAAAAGCTTGGATATATTGCCGGCTACACACATCGAAAAACCTGGTATCATTTGTTTGGACGCCGCGCACCCAACAACGAAAGCCAAGCCCAACCAAACGTTCAGGTGATGCATTAAGTGTTATTGAAGTACCGTACCTTTTAACCGGTACATTGACAGGCCAGTCTGATGATAAGTCAGATGTTAAATCTTTATCCATTGATTGATGCTCATCGAAAAGAGCATCTTGAGAAAGTTTCTTTTTCAGTCGCATTGATCAAGTCACCATTAAATTAAAAATTTCTGGTGAGTGCTTTGAATTGAGAATGTCGTTTGAGAAACTATGTATGCTTAAAAACAGAGAAAATCATACACAAACTAAAATTCTTGCACCCAAAAAATTTAAATAACGCGGTTGCCGGTAGGCAATCTGAAGCGCCATTAAAATATTACGTGCTGTTCTCTGAGGATGAGCAGCCTGAATGAGATGATGAAGCAAGAGCTGCATCTAGATTAAGAAAACGCTGATTGCGAAACCCACGTTTGCTAAAACCAAAGAGGTCTTCATTCAAAGCTGATTTAATATGATGTAATGAAAAAGAAAGCTCTGAGAGTAGAGCGAGAGGTCGGGTATCGATATTTTTAAGACCAGAAAACGCACCCCTGGTAAGGTGATAAAATCTAAACATTTTTCTCTCCAATAATCAGGGTTCAAGGCCCTGGTATTAGACTAAATTAGCGTCCCAATAACTGCGACACTGGCTAGAGATAATCAAATATTCCAAACACAGTCAAATAAAAAATCAATAAAACCAGCAGTTTAGAATTAATATAAATTAAAAGTAAAATTTGCAAAACTTGACAAATCGAAAATGCTAAGATGATATGAACACCGAAATATAGCCCGCCAAAAGAGGGGTTGTATCTGATTACGGGACCTTGAATCTCGTCTATTGGAGAGAAAAATGTTTAAGTTTTTTATGAGACGCACGCCCAAAGTGCGTTTGATGCTGCTGCATTCAATTTTGTACTTAAATCAAATAGTTGATTTTTTAATTCTACAGTTCCATTCGTTAACCAAGACCTGTATGACTGCGTCATTTAGCATGTCCCTCAGTACGACGAGGGCAAGCAGATGAGTGTTGAAGTAACCCACCATGTTTTAGACAAAATAAATCAGGAAAAAACGCCGATTTATTTTGCTAAAAAGCCTCAAATTAAAAAATCTCCCGAAGAATTGGTCGGCTTAGGTTTTCGCTTCTGGATGGCTGGCTATCAAAATAATGATTTCGAATTTTGGAAAAAAACCTGGGATCATTTTAACCAAACCATCGGAACATCGGCGGCAAGAACAACAGTTTCAGAATTAGCCTCTTGGGCCCAGACTGTACAATCATCAGCACTTAGAGAAATTGAGGTCTCGCTAACCGAACAAGAAAAATTCGGCAGAGACGAACGCATGGCCATCACGATGGTAGCAGCCGGACAGCATAATGCTTGCCCCGCCCTTCAAGCCTGCGCTGGGGCATTACTTGGTGCAGTTGAAGTTGAAAATGTGGTTGAAGCATCAACCAATTTTGGTCATCAATTACTTGAAAAAAAATTACTGCTAACCGACATCAAAAAACTATAGTCGCGAGAGAAAACAACTTCAATTTACCCTTACGAAGAAGGAGCTCAGCCCACTTCAGGCTGAGGGACATGGCGAAGCCCGGTGCCTAGAACCGTACCTCGTAGGCCTATGAGCTTCAGCTCATTAGAATAGCCGTGAGAGAAAAAAACACGAAGACGGAGCCCTGCCTTTTCGGCAAGGAAACATGACGCCATGGGCGTCAGGCGCACCAGATCAGCCCGAGCGGAGTGAAGCGAGTACGGATAAGCTGATCGAAAAGAATGCCGCCCTTCGTAGGCAGATAGTGCGGATGCATAGTGGGCATCTGAAGCAAAGCAAAAACCCAGAGAGAAAAAGATAAAACCACAAACATTCGCCTTTCGTTGAATGTTGCATCACCTTCAAGCATCGGCATGCGAAAAACTCATTTTTCACAATGGGCTCCCAAAGATAATCTGAAAAGTAAGACTAATCTCTACTATCAAAATGAATGAAACAAAGATAAACATGCATATAATATACATGTTAAATTTTTGTTTTACGAAAAATTGTCTTGAAAAGAAAAAGCAAAAATTAGACGAATCTACAAGTGTTATCTAATGCAATAATATGCAATATTTACATAAATAAGCTACCTAGGGAAGAAAATCATGGATCAGATTGTTAATACGCCAACGCACGCATTAAATTTTCTTAAAGAGAAAATGAAAATAAAACCCAGATACGACAACTTTATTGGTGGTGAATGGGTTGCCCCAACAGACGGGAGATACTTTGATAATATCTCACCAATTGACGGAAATATCGTCTGTCAAATCGCCAGATCATCAGCAGCAGATGTAGAAAAAGCATTAGATGCGGCTCACAAAGCCAAAGATGCTTGGGCTGAAACATCACCAGCAGATAGAGCAACTGTTCTCTTAAAAATTGCTGACCGGATGGAAGCCCACTTAACTGAAATCGCAACTATCGAAACCATCGATAACGGCAAACCAATTCGCGAAACAAAAAATGCCGATGTTCCTCTAGCCATTGATCATTTCAGGTATTTTGCGGGTTGTGCGAGAGCGCAAGAAGGTGGAGTTTCAGAAATAGATAAAGATACCGTGGCCTATCATTTTCATGAGCCACTAGGTGTAGTCGGTCAAATCATTCCATGGAATTTCCCATTGCTCATGGCAGCATGGAAATTGGCTCCCGCTCTTGTTGCTGGTAACGCAATTGTATTAAAGCCAGCTGAACAAACACCATTTAGCATCATGGCTTTAATGGACCTGATCGGTGATCTCATCCCACCTGGGGTGTTAAACGTAGTAAACGGTTTTGGGATTGAAGCAGGCAAGCCACTTGCCACTAGCCCGCGGATTGCAAAAATTGCATTTACAGGTGAAACTTCAACTGGTCGCTTAATCATGCAATACGCATCTGAAAATATTATTCCATCAACTGTTGAGTTGGGCGGTAAATCACCAAACGTCTTCTTTGCAGATGTGATGGAACAAGATGATGCCTTCTTTGATAAAGCATTAGAAGGCTTTACATTGTTCGCGTTAAACCAGGGCGAAGTCTGTACGTGCCCATCAAGAGCGCTTGTTCAAGCGTCGATCTATGATCAGTTTATTGAGCGCGCCATTGAGCGAGTGAATAAAATTCAAATGGGTAACCCACTTGATGATACCACAATGATCGGTGCGCAAGCTTCATCTGACCAGTTAGAAAAAATTCTCTCTTATATCAAAATCGGTAAAGATGAAGGCGCAAGCCTGCTAACTGGTGGTGATAGGGCGATGTTAGGCGGCAACCTTGACACGGGTTATTATGTTAAACCAACTGTTTTTGCTGGTAATAACAACATGCGTATTTTCCAGGAAGAAATTTTCGGCCCTGTGCTTTCGGTTGCAAAATTTGAAGATGAAGCAGAAGCACTGCAAATCGCCAATGACACAATCTATGGTCTTGGTGCTGGCGTCTGGTCAAGAAATGGTTCAACCGCTTATAGAATGGGCCGAAACATTCAAGCTGGCCGTGTTTGGACAAACTGTTATCATCTCTATCCAGCGCATGCAGCGTTTGGTGGTTACAAACAATCTGGCATTGGTAGAGAAAATCACAAGATGATGATGGATCATTACCAACAAACGAAAAACCTCCTTGTGAGCTATAGTCCAAATGCTTTGGGCTTCTTCTAAACTTGAATTCATGTAAGGCGAGACTATTTGTCTCGCCTTTTTTATGAGTTTTAGAAAAAGGAGATAAAAAATGAAGACAGTAAAACTTGTCTCAATCACTGATGCAGCAATAGAATTAGTAAATGAATTAAGAGATGCACATGGTGATTTAATGTTTCATCAATCAGGCGGCTGTTGCGATGGCAGCGCTCCAATGTGCTATGTTAAAGGGGAATTTAAAACCGGTGACGCAGATGTCTATCTTGGAGAAATCGCTGAGTGCCCTTTCTACATAGGCCGTCAACAATATGCCGCTTGGAAACATACTCATCTTATCATCGATGTTGTAGAAGGCAGGGGCAGTGGTTTTTCTCTTGAAGCCCCAAGGGGTGTGCGTTTCTTGACAAGATCAAGATTATTCACTGAAGAGGAACAAGAAATTTTAAAAGAGCAAGAACTGGCCTCACTTTAAATTTTCGATTATTTTAGCTGATCTGAAAGTAAGATTATAGCGATAAGCCCCAGTAAGCTCATGCTGACCTTCTTTTAATTTATCTATGCCGTGATAGGCAAGACGAGACGCATCCCCCCATACAACAACATCACCGTGAGCAAGCTGAGTTCTTAAAGGTTTATCAGAGCGTTTTAGGCCACCAAATAAAAATTTGGCAGGTAATCCTAGTGAAACAGAAACAATGGGCTGAGAAAAATCATCCTCATCTTTGTCCTGATGCAAAGCCATGCGCGCCCCAGGCTCATAACGGTTGATCAAACAAGAATTAGGAGTGAAGTCAGAAAAACCATATTTTTCAGCAGCCTTCTCAGCCAATGATGAGAGTTCTAAAGGCATAGAAGGCCAGGCCATATTTGAAAGAGGGTCTAAATGATCATAGCGATAACCTCTTTTGTCAGTGATCCATCCTGCCAAACCGCAATTGGTCATAGCGACAGACATTTGTCGCCCCCCTGGCGTCATCATATGACGAAAGGGAGCTTCACTTGATACAGAATGAATAAATCTCATAAGCTCTTGTTCTGAAGAAAGAGCAAACGCCTTTAATAAATAGGCCCCGTCCTTGAGCTTTAAAATCCCATCATCAGTGCCTTCAAATAAATCTCTCTGCATGAACTCAAACTCTTTTTTACTTAGCTTTGAAAACAAGAATAACACAGCTCAATGGGTATCTGCATCTCGCTTTTAGGAAAATTCAACAAACCTCTTGCCATACGAAGAAGGAGTGACGCCTCTTCTGCGTCAGGACATGGCAGCTTAGCTGCCCGGTGCACAAGATCAGCCCGAACGGAGCGAATCGAGTACGGATAAGCTGATCGCAAGAAAAACACCGCCCCTCGGAGGCCTAAGCACTTCAAGCAGCGCGGTTGCTGGTGGGCAACCTGAAGCGCCACTAAAAAGAAATAGCCGTGAGAGGAACAAAAACCTAACTACCCGAAGAAGGAGTGACGCCTCTTCGGCGTCAGGACATGGCAAGCTAGCTTGCCCGGTGCAAGCACCGCCCCTCGGAGGCTCAAACGAAATAGCCGTGAGAGATACAAAAAGGCCGTGTAATCTTTTGAGGGATTACACGGCAAGGTTTTGCTGCTTCATAGATGAGGAGAGAACGATCTTTAAATCCTATCCAGCCAATTGGGGAAAGGTCAGATAAAAAATGGTCGCCCCTCAAGGAGATAATGCTTAATCAGAGGAGGTCGATTAAATGCATTGACCAGACAATGCCAAAGAAATATAATTTAGTAAAATGAATTATTAAAAAGGTAATAGATGCATATTGTGCATCATAAAAAATATGCATTTAAAAGAATTAGACGCTAATTTAATCGTTGTCCTGGACGCTCTCTTAATGGATGCAAGTGTCACGAAAGCAGCCGCCCGCCTCGGGCGAAGTCCTTCAGCCGTTAGTCATGCATTGGCCAACTTGCGCTATATTTTCAATGACGAACTTTTTGTTCGAGCCGGTCAGCGCTTAGCGCCAACAGCCAGAGCAAAGGAACTCGCTCCGTCAGTTCATATTATAGTCTCAGGTTTAGAAAGCCTGTTGCGCAGGAATGAGCCATTTAATCCAGGCACACAAGAACGAACATTTCGTTTTCACTGCCCAGAAATGGCTGAACTTTATTTCCTACCGAAATTACGCGCGCTCATTCAATCCGAAGCTCCAAACATACACATAGAAAGAAGTGTCTCTAATACAGAAATTATGTATGAAAATCTAAGGCGCGGGCAAACGGATTTTATCCTCATAGAGAATGAAATCATGGAAGATATTGTTGATATGTCTTGGTTGAAACTTAGCGAAGAGCCATACATAACGCTTGTTGGTAAAAAGAGTGAATGGAAAGATAAAAAGATAACGTTAAAACATTTCCAGAATTTACCTCATGTCATAACAGATCAATCAGGTAAAAAAGCCGGAATTTTAGAACGCACTTTCATTGAAAAAGGATTAGAAAGACAAAATTTACTCAAAGCATCATCGTCATTAGCAGGCGTCCTAATGGCCATAGAAATGAATGTTTTAGTAACTGTGCCACATCTTCATGCTAAGTTATTGTTAAATCATGTTGCTGCATCAGAGGTGGCCTTGCCATTTAAATTACCAAAAATGAACATCCAGCTCGGCTGGCATAGAAGCTTTGAACGCGATGAATGTCATCAATGGCTCCGCGAGAAAATAGAACTGTGCTTAAGAGAGCCAGAACATGCTTAGGTAAAATAGACGATGAAAATAACCTGCCATTGTAAAAATATAACTTTAGAAATTAAAAAAGAAGCAAGTGAAATTGGTGACTATACAGAATGTAATTGTTCTATCTGCAGGCGTATTGGCGCCTTGTGGTTTGGTTTTGATCCATCTGAAGTCGTCATCACAATTCAAAATGAACCAACAGTTCCTTACGTTCGGTCAGCAGGTCAGTTAGCGTTTCATCATTGTCCTAAATGCGGCTGTACAACACATTACGAAACCACTGAAAAATGTGAGATGAATAAAATTGCCATAAATGGCAGGCTTTTAGAGTTTGAAGAGAGAAGTCAGATAACACATAAAAAGTTTGATGGGGCAACAAGCTGGAAATTTGTCGATGAGTGGCCTGAAAACTTAAATGATAGCAGCTGATCCCTAGAGAATGGACTAAACCTGATAATTTAGTTTGAAAACATGCCTATTCCTTAATTTAGGTCTAGACCCTAAAAAATAAACATAAAAAAGATTATTTTCTAAACTTCTTTTCCCTTTACCTCTATAAGGGACAAAATAATGACTAAATATTTCGCAGATGAAGAGTTATAAAATCCTATGCGTTTCGTAGATTATAGTGCTGCAATTTTCGGCTTAATCTTTCTATCTCCAATCATGATCATAATCGCTATTTTGATTAAGTTGGATTCTAAAGGCCCTGCATTATTCAAGCAACAAAGAGTTGGTAAAAATGGAACAATTTTCACCTGTTTGAAATTTCGAACAATGGCTGTTGGAACGAAACATGTGCCAACCCATCAATCCAGCGAAAGCAGCATAACGAAAATAGGTAATATCCTAAGGCGTTCCAAACTAGATGAGTTACCGCAACTTATAAATGTATTGTTCGGTCAAATGGCACTTGTAGGGCCAAGGCCAGGTCTCCCCAATCATGAAGAACTAATTGAAGCTCGCATGAAAACGGGAGCATTGGATATCTTGCCAGGTATAACAGGGCTTTCTCAAGTAGAAGGGCTTGATATGTCGACACCAACTCTATTGGCTGAAAGAGATGGAGATTATGCGAAATCAAAAAATATGTTTTACGACATAAACCTCATCTTCAAGACCCTAGCTGCAATCATAAATAAAAAATAAAAATCTTTATATAAATATTCTTGCCACAAACTTTTTATATTCTGAACGGCTTTGAGAATTTCCAAAGTAAATTGTTATCTTGCAAGAATGACTTATTAACAAGGCTGTTCGTGGGAAAGAACCTAGCTTAACGAAGAAGGAGTGACGCCCCTTCGGCGTCAGGACATGACGCCACGGGCGTCCGGTGCTTAGCACCGCCCTTCGGAGGCCTATGAGCTTCAGCTCATAGAATAGCCGTGAGAGAGAATAAAAGGAGTGACGCCCCTTCAGCGTCAGGACATGGTGGAGCGCCAGCGTAGTCCGGTGTTAACGCGGATGCTCTGTGGGCATCTGAAGCGTCACTAAAAGGTAATAGCCGTGAGAAAGAAAAAACACATGTTTATCCGGGTATTTGAATTTTTTGAAAAGATGATTGATCCACTCACTGTGGCAAAAAATCCTGCCCCGCCAAGGGGGTTAAAAGAATTTTATAAATATTTTCTCGTGCAGATTTGGCCTCTGATTTCTGTCGCTTGTGTTGTCTCGGCTATTGGTGCGTTCATGGACGCACTGCTCCCTGTGACCATTGGCTGGTTGGTCGATTTATTTAGCAAAACAAGCACTGAAACAGTTTGGCAAGATGGCAAAGGCATATTTTTAATTATTCTGGCAATTGTTATTATTCGCCCATTAATTGGGTATATAGAATTACTTATTTCACTGCATGCTGAATTCCCAGGCTTTACCAATTTGATAAGGTGGCAAAGTCACCATCACGTCTCACGCCAATCACTGCATTTTTTCCAAAGTGATTTTGCCGGTAGAATTGCGAATAAAGTGATGCAAACAGGCAATGCCTTAAGATCATCAGTGATGTCAGTGCAAGACAGCATCTGGTATGTTGTAGCTTTTTTATTTTCAGCACTCTTCTTCATGGGGAATGCGTCTATTTATTTAACCATTCCAATTCTGCTATGGTTAGGAACTTATCTGAGTATTCTTGGTTACTTCTTACCGCGCATTAGAAAACAAGCAGCAATCATGTCCGAAGTGCACTCAATGCTCACGGGACGTTTGGTAGATAGCTACACGAACATTCAAACTGTAAAACTTTTCGCTGGAAATGATTTTGAAGACAAATTTGTGGCCTCTGGTATAGAGGAGCACACAAAAGAAATTCAAAATTTGTTCAGATATTTTACATCTATGTGGATGGCTCTTTTTATAATCAATGGTGCCCTCTTAGTCGGTGTTGGCATACTGACAATATTTCTTTGGCAAAACTCCATCATAACAATTGGTGAAGTGGCAATGGTACTACCCCTCACATTGCAACTGAAAAATATGGCCACTTGGATGATGGAAATCGCAAACGGTGTGTTTGAAAACACAGGCACTGTCGAAGAAGGAATGGAAACCATCTCCAAACCACTTACGGTAACGGATGATTTGGATGCCAAAGAGTTGAGTGTTTCAGAAGGAAAAATTGAATTCAAAAATGTTGATTTCGATTACGGAGATTACCAGTCCTCAGATGATGATAAAAACTTAGCCGTTATCAAAGACCTTGATTTGACAATTGAGCCAGGACAAAAGGTCGGTTTGGTGGGGCGCTCTGGCGCAGGTAAATCAACTTTAGTTAATTTAGTACTGCGTCTCTATGATTTAAAAAGCGGTCAAATTACCATTGATAACCAAGATATTGCAGTGTGCAGTCAACAAAGCCTGCGCCGTCAAATAGGTATGGTGACACAAGACACATCACTGCTACACCGCTCCATCAGGGATAATCTAACCTATGGTACGAAAGAAGCGACGCAAGAAGATATGATCAACGCGGCTAAAAAGGCCGAAGCTCTCGAATTTATTGAAGGTCTCTCTGATGGCAAAGGCGGTACAGGTTTTGATACGCTAGTGGGTGATAGAGGCGTAAAACTATCTGGTGGCCAGCGCCAGCGTATCGCGATCGCAAGAGTGTTATTAAAAAATGCACCGATCTTAATTTTAGATGAAGCAACATCAGCCCTCGATTCTGAAGTAGAGGCAATGATCCAACGCCAGCTTACAAATATGATGGAAAAAAAGACGGTCATCGCTATTGCTCACCGCTTGTCAACAATCGCAGAGATGGACAGGCTGATTATTATGGATCAAGGAAAAATCATCGAAGATGGCAGCCATGATGAGTTAATTAAAAAAGAAAACGGAGTTTATGCAAAACTCTGGGCGCGTCAATCTGGCGGGTTTTTAGGAGCTGAAAAGGAAGAAGAGTTTGCCGATTAATCGTCCTTCAACGTCAAACAAAATTAGCATGCTTTGACACACTTTAGAATTTATCCTTAAATGTTCACCATCTCAATTTTTGAGATGGTGAAGGCAGGTAAAAGCATGTCGATAAAAGATTTTTTGTGGTCCATTTTTAAAGGTCTTTGTTATGCATCACTTTTTTTAGTGAGCATTGGAGCTGCAGCTTTATTCTTCCCGTTTATTTTTGACCTGTGCCAGAATAAATCCGGAGGCATTATAGCATGTACGACCCCTTTCATCAGAACGATTTATGAATTCGGCTTCACCGTCACTTTAATGTCCATCTATACAGGCTTTCCACTATTGCTGGCTTTAGCCGGTTTCATCTTCGCCATAAGACGGTTGTTTAGGTAGTAAGAGCCAATAAGCCCAAAAATCACCAACATCCCTTCGGAGTAAGTGAAGCAAGTTTATAAAGCTCTGAAAGCGATGACAGGTCCCGCTTTGGTCCTCTAAAACGCACTGGCGGTTGTGAAATAAACCCGGAATTTGTCGCTTTCCCAAATACATATGAAAATGGATAAAAAGGCGCAAAACCTATCCTGAGGTCAGAAATCTTAAAACCCTGTTCACTGTTTTGATATGTGTAAAATCCGTTCGTAAACCACTCAAACCGTTTCACTGAACTCGGCAACTTCTGGTCTGCAAAGTGATCAGGAAGCTGAGTTAACCGTGGATATGATTTTAAATCAAGTTCACTACAGCCACTAAAAACACTGGTAGCCGCAGTATAAAATGTCGTATCGTCAACAGCTAAGACCTGCCAGTAGAGAATGTTAAAAGGTGTAGGCTGCACATGGATACGCTTGCCAGCTAATTGCGGATGCTCAGAAGCTTTGCTTTTCACATATAAATGGGCACTCATCCCAAGGATCAGGTAAAAGCTACTAAGTGCCAAACAAACTTGAACCAATCTCAGTGCTCGAGCTTGGCGTTTTCGAATGAGAAATAAAAATCCAATCACACCAATAAGAAGTGTAAGCGTATAAATCGGATCAATAATAAAAACACTTGGAAACGCCACAGGAGAGCCAACGTCTAGTGGCCAAAAAATTTGCGTACCATAGGTCGTTAATGAATCAAGCAAACTATGAGTGATCAAACATAACCAAACCGTAAGCAGCATGAATGAATATGAAATTCGTTCATTTTTAAAAATAAAGTTCGCAAAAGCTGCAATGAAGGGGGCAACCGCAGTTTGTACAAACAAAGAATGACTGAACCCACGATGATAGGTGACAGAATCAAGTGCATTATCAAAAGGGAGAAATGAATCCAGGTCAGGCAAGGTCGCAACTACACCGCCCAAAGCAACAGCACGAAGGCCAAGTTTTGGACCAAGCAGTGCGGCAGCAACAGTTGAACCAAGAACAAATTGAGAGACAGAATCCATAAAAGTCAAACCCTTTACATGTGAAAGAAATCAATTGATAAAAGGGCTATCATTTCGGCAATCATATGGCGAATAAAAAAGTTAAAATCAAAAATGTTTGATGAATTTACAATCTACATGTACTCATGCCAACTATTCTATATAACGGGCAAAAGCGAATAAACGCAGTTAAAATGAGAATAGCTCCAACAATGTGAGCGCCATAATAAAAAGGTTGGCTTTCCCAAATATCTGATACATAAAAATAAGGCGCTGCGATAAGAGCAATGCCAACAACAATACGAAGAATTTGATCTAAACGGCCAACATTTGCTGATTTAAACATAGAATTTTCCTAAAGTTTCTTTTCGACATTAAAATATTGAAGCAAATAAAAGGATACGGCTGTAACTTAGTCACATAACAAGGCCACAGATCAAAAATAATTAGCTGCAAAATAAAGATTTAAAAAAATGGAAATCACAATAAAAGCTCTCGGTCCTCGCGGTGATGGGTATTACGAAAGTGATAGAGAAACAAACTCTAAAAAAGATGAGTTTCGAACGAACCGAATTTATGTCGATCGCAGTGTGCCAGGTGACAAGCTGGAAGTAAAAACACGCCGTAATAAAGAGGGTGGAATCCAGGGCGAAATCGTAAAAATTATTGAGCCATCGAAAGATCGAGTGAAAGCACCTTGTCCGTCTTATAATGTATGCGGTGGCTGTACACTACAGCATGTAAGTGAGACATTTTATAAAACGTGGAAGCAAGAGCTTATCATTGAGGCCTTAAACCGCCAGTCATTAGAGCCAAAGGCAGTTTTAGAGCCAATCTATATCGGTGAAGGCAGTCGTCGGCGGGTTACCTTCAGTGCCTTTAAACAAAGAGACAAAGTCATTTTGGGTTATAAAAAAAGGCGCTCAAAAATGATTAACGATATTGAAAATTGTTTAATCGCTGATCCTGAACTTATGAAACTGCAACCCATTTTAAAAAAGCATTTAGCTGACTGTCTGCAAGCAGGTCGCGTCGTTGATGTTTTGATCCAAAAAATAAATGGCGTTTTTGATGTTGTCTTCACTGGTGAGGTTGGCAAAAAAGGCAATCCTGACTTAAGCGTGATGCAAATGGCAGCTGACTTAATTCAAGACACCAAAATCACACGACTTTCTTGGCGTGAAAAATTCCATGATGAATGTGACGTCATCGTCGAAAAAGAGCCAATTAAAATCAAGTTCGGAAATCTGGAAATCAAGTTACCTCCGGCCTCATTTTTACAACCCACTGAAGCAGGTGAAGCAGAACTGATAAAAGCAGTTGTAAATTTACTCCCCAAAGAAGGTCGATGCGCAGATCTCTTTTGTGGCTGTGGGACCTTTACCGGACCGATGCTAAAGAATTTGATGAAGGGAGCAGTAGATGCTTTTGAAACCAATCAAACGGCAGTAGATGCACTAAACCGAGAAGCAAGATTTAAAGGCTTACCTTTAAATGCAATAGAGCGTGATTTGTTTAAACTCCCTTTAAATTTAGATGAACTCAATAAATACGATGCTCTAGTGTTCGACCCTCCAAGAGCCGGCGCAAAAAAACAAGTAGCGTTGTTAGCTAACTCAAACATTAAAACTATTATCGCTGTTTCTTGTAATCCCATCACCTTTGCACGTGATGCACGCTTTTTAATTGAAGGTGGTTATGAATTTGAAAGCATTCAGCTCATCGATCAATTCACTCAATCTCACCATGTTGAAATGGTCGGTGCTTTTAGAAAGGATGTTTAATTGAATTTTCAGTTTGTAATTTGGAAGCATCAAGCAACAAACAGGCTAGCCTGTGGCGTCCCCGAGTGGATTCGAACCACTGGCCCCCAGATTAGGAATCTGGTGCTCTATCCAGCTGAGCTACGGGGACTTTAAAAGAACTGAAAATCAATAAAATCTAGATAAAACCCTATTAAATAAAAGGTCAAGACTGATTGTAATGAAAACGTTTTTAAAGGTCGTCCTCTATCGTAAAGACCACCTGTTTATATTAGCCATCGGTTGAAAATTCTCTATAAATTTTATTGCTATTATTTCAACGTCTATAGTACGATTTTAAAGGTAATTTGAGATGTAGTTTCATGTAAGCTACGGGTGAAATAGATTTCAATTAAATGTTAGCACTCAGCCATGAGCCATTAAATGACGCATAAGTCCATTAAGTATTTCAGTCTGGTTTTTGGTTTACTATTCATCACACCACAAGCAGCATTCACCAAAGAAAAGCTCAGAGCATGTCTCCAGCTACCAGAAGGTATGGGCGTTGTAAAAGAAATCTCAAAAAAAAATGTCATCACACTTAAGGGTGGAAAAAAACTGGTGATGGCGAATATCTATGAACAGAATCCAGAATCCCATCAATTTATGAAAAAAAAATTGATGGGTAAGAAGATTTCTTTCTACTCATCGGGACGATTAAAAGATCGATATAATCGGTTAATCGTCCAAATCGTTTATAAAGATGGAAAAGTCTCAAATTGGTTACAAGAAACACTCATAGAAAAAGGCTTTGCGGCAACGATGGCCCTACCCACAAACTGGATATGTGCAATTGAATTATTAAAAATAGAAAACTTAGCGCGAGACCGCACTGCTGAAACCCAAAATCTAAATTTTCACTTTCCCATTCTCAAAGCTGAAAATACAAAAAGCTTAAACCAAAAACAACAAGGCTCCTTTCAACTTGTCAAAGGTAAGGTCCTGTCTATTAGCCGAACAACACAAAACACATATATAAATTTTTCAAAAAATTGGCGTAAAGATTTCACTGCAGTTATTAGCAATCATTTGTTGAAACGAAAAAAGAGCCGGTGGCCAAAATTAAAATTGTTAAAAGGAAAAACCATCATTTTGAGGGGATGGTTAGATCATTATAATGGTCCACTAATCCGTCTGGAGACACCAGAAATGATAGAAATAATGAATTAAAAAATAAAAATATAAGAAGAAAAAAATGACATTAGACCAAAAACCAAAATTAAGTATCGATCATCTAACTGTAACAGCCTCTAAATTAGAAGATGGTGTAGACTATGTTCGTGAGTGTTTAAATGTTGATATTCCAGTAGGAGGTAAGCATGAACTTATGAGCACTCATAATCACTTACTTCGTCTGGGTGAGAGTGTTTTTTTAGAAATTATCGCAATTGATCCAAACGCAAAAAAACCTAATCACGCAAGATGGTTTGCCCTTGATGATAAAGGTGATGAAGAGCCAAAATTAGCCGGTTGGGTAGCAGCAACGAATAATATTGAAAGAAGTCTAGAGCTAGCACCAAAAGAATCTGGCAATTCAACAAAAATATCAAGAGGAGAAATCTTCTGGCATATGAGCATAACTCAAGATGGCTCAATGCCATTTGAAGGCGCATATCCAACTCTAATCATGTGGCCAGATGGACCACACCCGGCCACCAGAATGGAAGATAAGAACTGTACTTTGAAATCATTTTGTATCGCCCATCCCAAAGCGAATGAGTTGAAAAATTACCTTGAAGGCCAATTTGAAGATGAACGAGTAAGCATTTCGGAAGCTGTAGATTTACAGCTTAGGGCAGAAATAAATACGCCAACTGGTGTTAAAATACTTACTTAAGTGCAAAAATAGCCAATAAAAAACGCCCGGAAAATTTCCGGGCGTTATAATCTTCAGAAATAAAAAGATGATTAAGCAGCAGCTTCTTCAGAACCTGTAGAGCCATCAGTATCAAGAGATTTGTCTCTATTGGCTTGAGCAGCTTTTGAAAGAACCGCGGTGATTTTTTGAACGGCACCAGCTTCATCAAGCTTTTCAATAGCCGCAACTTCACGAGCTAAGCGACCAAGGGCAGCTTCAAACAATTGGCGTTCTGAGTAAGATTGCTCAGGTTGAGTATCACAGCGATAAAGATCGCGAACAACTTCAGCAATAGAAATTAGATCACCAGAATTGATTTTCGCTTCATATTCCTGAGCGCGACGAGACCACATAGTCCGCTTAATGCGTGCTTTGCCTTTTAATGTTGTGTAGGCTTTTTTCACAATGTCTTCTTCAGCAAGTTTACGCATGCCAACACTTTCAGCTTTCGCTGTAGGAACACGGAGAATCATTTTGTCTTGTTCAAATTCAAGTACAAATAGCTCAAGGCTGATGCCTGCAACTTCTTGGGTCTCTATTTCAAGAATCTTCCCAACACCATGAGAAGGATAAACAACATATTCATTGATTTTAAAACCATTTTTCTGAACTGATTTTTTACGTGCAGCCATACTCTCTCTCTCTTCAAAGTTAACCTAATCGTCTCTTTAAAAAAGAAAAACGATTAAGTTTTAAAATCTCGCAGCAAGTTTTACAGGCAAAAGCCAAACTTGATTAAGTTTTAAGGGAAGAACAAGCATTAAGACATTAAATCAAGCGTATGGCTTAATTTAATAATCGCTCACCCTGTGACATTTCCCTCTGTCCCACCATTTTTATTTATAAATTGCCAAATGAATTGAGAATTGGCCATTTATTCAGTGGGTAAAATTTTTTGTTAATGAGCACAAAATAGGTCTTACTCTGGCTCAATTTTTGGACCATAAACTTAATCTGAAGAAGTGCTTCTAAAGTTAATGCTTGTGATCATAAAAGTTTGAAATCATTTAGGTAAAACAGCCTCGACAGATAATAAAGCCTCAATTGTAAGAGAACCCCTTACTAAAGGGACACCACATTAAATAACGCATACCAAAACGCGCAAAATCAGTGGTTCAAAAAACTGTTTGCCAATAATATTAATAACTCAGTTGCGAATATAACACATTTTTAACAATTAGAAAAGCTGTCCAGCTTTGATTCCATGAAAATTGTTACAAAAAGTAAATATTTTAATATCAGCTTCACTAAAATTGAAACCTCAAAGCCTTAATATCCTCACTTTAGAGCTATTTAAGGTTATAGGCGGCTATATCAGGTCAATCTCTTACATTGATAAAAAGATTAAGCATCATGGGGAAAAGTTGAATTTTTCAGCTAAAACAACCGAAATTAAGCCAGTTTCACTTAAAACTGTTATTTATGTACTTTACTGATTTTGGGGGTTAACGCAGGCATGAAGCTTCAAACCGCTTGAGACGGTTGGTAGCTGATTTTTGATTTTCTCCTAGTTGAATGAAGAAATCACCAATATCAGAAAGTTTCCGCCTTAACTTGATTTTGTTCTCCATGCAGGAACAGTAAGATGAGCATTTCGGTGCTCCCTCACATTTACTGCGACATGAAGATGAGAAAAATTTGATAGCGGTTTGTCCAGAACATTGTGAAATAAGAGCTTTGTTTTCCTGAGGTTCACTTAGAACCTTATAGATATCAGATCTTTCAGCCTTATCTTCAACACGCCCTCGAATGCATTGGCAATACGATGTGCAAAATGCTTTCTCGCCTTTTTTCTTCAGGCATGATTTTTTACAAGAGGTCTCAACCACACCTAATAACTCTTTAGTTTCAGTGGATGGTTTTGATGAGGCAGGACTAAGTGAGAGAATACTAAAGGCAAGGCAAAGAAAACTATGAAAGAACGCTTTATAATAAATAGACATTAAAATCTCTTTATGAGGTGACTCAAAACAAAACCCTAAAAAATCAAACAATATAGATCCTAAAGAGCGATAAGGTTTTTATATATCATATGGTTATGCAGGGAAATACAACAAAAATGTCACGAGTACGATAAAATGCACAATAGCCAATAAAAAACAGCCCTTCTAAATGCTTTGGAAGGGCTGTTTTTATTGGCTATTCGAATAATTTAAAGAGTTAAGGCTTAATCGCCTTCACCTGGCGCTTCTGAGAAAAATTGCTCAAATTTATTTTCAACTTCAGCATACTTCTCTGCGTCAGCAGGTGCATCTTTTTTCAAAGTAATATTTGGCCACTTTTCAGAAAAGTCTCTGTTTAAATCTAGCCATTGTTCAATTCCAGGCTCCGTGTCAGCTTTAATAGCATCAACAGGGCATTCCGGCTCACATACACCACAATCGATGCATTCGTCAGGATGAATAACAAGCATATTCTCCCCTTCATAAAAGCAGTCAACCGGACACACTTCAACGCAGTCCGTATGTTTGCATTTAATGCATTTATCATCGACAATATAAGTCATAGTTCGCCTCAAGATACGAATTGCATGTGCAATTCACTAATTTAAATCAAATGTAAAAAGCTCAAGTCGCTTTCTTCAAGCCACTTCGAAATCCATGAGTACCAGCTAAGAATTGGATTTAAATTTTCAAGCTGGCATCAAGCCAAGCGTTAAAAAGCAAGAGCCCAATGTTTAGTTGCTATTCAATATTGCAAAAAAGAAAAGAGAGCAATCTGAAAATTCGAGGTCTATGCTCTAACCCATTCCTAAAAAGAGTACAAGCCGCGAAAAAGAAATAGTTTTATCCATTTTTCATAAATCTTGAGGATCTGGTTTTATAGAATCGTACTTCCGGCGATCTTTTTTCGTCGGACGCCCTTCTCCCTTAGGACGACTTGGCGTTTTAGCAATAAACCTTCCAGGTTTCGGACGTGGCGCCTCTTTTGGAGTGATATCATTATAAAGTTCTTTAGCTTCACTAGCTGGTCCGCGGCGGACCCCAAGCTCTAAAATTTCAATGATCTTCAAATCTCGGTTGATCATTGATGTAATGACATCTCCCTTACGAACAAGAGATGATGGTTTGCTCACTTTAACCTTATTTACCCGTAATTTTCCGGCTTCAACCAGACGTCCAGCCAAACTACGCGATTTAACCAATCGCGAATAAAAAAGCCATTGATCTATGCGTCGTTCAGTAACGTCCTTACTCATCTAGCCTAACTCACCCGGCTTTATTATCTATTTGATCTTTAAGAGCCTGCAATTTTGCAAATGGAGAATCTGGGTCGATTTTTTTCTCACGTGCCGGGTTTGGCTTTTTACCAGAATGGTTTTTAAATCCATTCCCATTTTTTCCTGCAGATCCTTTGTGAGACTTCTTCCCACGATACTTATTCGAAGAACGATTGTTGTTCCCCTCATTGTCAGTTGATCTATCGTTCTTTTTAAAACCTACGTTAGAACGTTTGTTCTGAGACCGTCTCTGAGAGTTACCTTGAGATCGATTAAAGTTAGTTTTTCTACGTGGACGCCAAATTAGGACAACAGAGTCCTCTTCTTTATCTTTAGATTGAGTTGTCTCTTCTTTGGTCTCAGTTTCTTTAGGTTGAGTATCATTTGTTTCAGGTTCTAAAGCTTTAGAACCCACCTCTTCACCTTTTTCTGCTGGAACTTCTTCAGGTGAGGGTTCAGACAATTTTTCCTTTTTGACTTGCCCAGTAGCCTGAGTAGGCTTCTGTTGGTCAGATACAAACCCGAGTGACCGCAAAACGACCCCAAGTTCATCAGCTGAACAGCCCATAATCGACATCATTTCAGGTATGACAATAAATCCACCATCACCTGTTGCACCATTGGGTTGGTCTGCCTCAGAAGCATTTTTTGCTGCAATCTCTTTAGAAGAGGCAGATGATTTTTCTTCTTCAGCCGTCTTTTCTTCAGGTTTATCACTAGATGAGGCAACATTTGTGTCAGTAGTACTTGGCTCTAAAACCGGTTCGCTCGTTTTTAAAGAAAGAGTTTCTTCTGTAGGTGACACTGTAGATGAAGTAGTCACTGAAACTTTCTCTTCAGTCCCAATCTCAGCAGTCCCAATCTCAGCAGTCTTTGTCTCTGTAGTCTCTGCCTCTGCACTCTTTTCAGGTTCAGACGGCGTTTTAACTTTTTTAGGTTTGCGCCATGATACCAGAGGTCTGATTTGATCAGCCAAACGCTCCAGCATATCAACACGAACAACACGGTTTCCACAAACATGAAACCCAGCAGTACGGTAATAAGCGGCGTCAATATCAGCAGTATGGGGCGCTGATGTAAGTCCAGCGCGAGGAAGTTCCCACTTTTCCTGATTGTCTAGATTTTCAGTAAATAGGAGCCATAAAAGGCAATTCAATTCAGCAGCAGCCGGTTTTAATAGTAATGGGAAATAAATATTAAACGCACCAAAGCGCACACCAAATCTGCGCAATTGCTTGCGGGCATCTTGATCAAGTTGTCGAATATCTTGAGAAATTGGTTCACGCTCAAGTGCACCTAAATTTTCAATCAGTTGAAAGGCAATGCCACGTGCCAAGCCATTGAGCTGCTCATCTTTTTCCAAGTTGACAAGCGGGGCGAGTTTTTCAGCGATTAAGTCATTCACAATCGATTGAACTTTTGAAGCTGTCTCTTCTCTTTGTGAGCCATTTAGTTGCTCATCTGCTTTCAACAGGGCAACAGGCCTTAATATATGCTCCCCCTTTTGCAGAGCCGCAACCGGTGTGTCTTTCCATAAGAGTTCGCCCTTTTGAGAGAAGCTAAACTCAGTCTTGTCAGCAGATAATAATTGTTCTGAACGCATAGCCAATTCTTTAGTCAATATTTTTGCAGCCGCTGCTCGTGCAGCCCGGCCATCTACTCCAGTACTATCGCTATCAGGCGTAAACTGGAAACCGGAAATTTTTCCTATCAAATGATCTTCGACACGAACGTGCCCTTGATCATCAATTTCAACAAATAAGTCGTCACTATCACGAAGTCGCTTCATCAGTGTACTAGTGCGCTTATCAACAAATCTCTTCGTTAACGCTTCATGCAAAGCATCAGACAAATTGTCTTCAATCTCGCGTGTCTTCCCTTGCCAATAGGAGGGATCGGCCAACCAGTCAACCCTATTCGCAACAAATGTCCAAGTGCGTATATGTGCCAGCCGAGTTTGTAAAGTATCTATATCACCTTCAATTCGATTATGTTGATCAATTTGTGCAGAAAACCAATCATCAGGAATGAGCCCATTGTCATTCATTATGAAGTGAAATAATTGCCGTGCCAACTCACTATGATCACCAATACCGATCGTGCGATAATCTGGCAATTGGCAAACTTCCCAAAGCCGTTGAACATTTACTGGCCCTTGAGCAAATTTTAAAATTTCTTGATCCGTTGAAAGGGCTTCAAGAGCAAGCACATCATCAGCTTCCCGAGCCTTTTGCAAATAGGGTTTTTGAGGAGAAAGTTTTAAAGAGTTAAGCAACCGAGAGATAGAAGAAAAATCGAGTGTTCGTGCCCGCCATTGCAACGCTTTCACTTGTTCAAATTCATGCGCTTCAATAGAATTAATTAATTCAGAGTCAAAGGGTGGTACGTCGCCGGTCACTCCAAAAGTTCCGTCTGTTAGGTGCCGCCCGGCCCGGCCAGCTATTTGTGCTACTTCAGTTGGATATAGTTCGCGGTGATGGATGCCATCAAATTTACGATTGCCAGCAAAAGCAACATGTTGGACATCTAGGTTAAGTCCCATACCAATCGCATCAGTGGCAACAAGAAAATCTACTTCACCAGATTGAAAAAGTTCAACTTGCGCATTGCGCGTCCTTGGGCTCAGCGCTCCAAGAACAACGGCAGCCCCGCCTCGTTGGCGTCTGATGAGTTCCGCAATCTCATAAACATCACGTGCAGAAAATGCAACAAGTGCTGTACGTCTCGGCATGCGAGAAATTTTCTTAGGGCCAGCATAGCTCAGTTTGGATAGGCGCGGCCGAGAAATGAAATTAACACCAGGTAGTAGCACATTAAGTGCGGTACGCATCGTCTCAGCACCAAGCAATAAGGTCTCTTCGCTACCGCGCGCATGAAACAAACGGTCAGTAAAAACATGGCCACGTTCAGGATCAGCAGAAAGTTGAATTTCATCCACCGCAACAAACTCAACGTCCAAATCGCGCGGCATCGCCTCAACAGTTGAAACCCAATAGCGGGCATTCTTCGGTTTGATTTTTTCTTCACCGGTTATGAGAGCAACGTGAGATGGGCCAATACGAGCAACGATTTTGTCATAAACTTCTCTGGCCAAGAGGCGCAAAGGCAAGCCAATTAATCCGCTATGATGCCCAAGCATACGCTCAATTGCCAAATGAGTTTTGCCTGTATTCGTGGGACCAAGAACAGCAGTAACATTAGAAGCACCAGGGACGCCATATAGATCAGAGGCGTTGGGGTGTGAAGACATAGGAGTTTCTCAATTTTTACAAATCAACCAACAAGTTAGTATGCCAGTATTAAATTAGCCCAGAATCAAGTCAGTATCAAACCAGTATCAAAGTAGTCTATCAGTACAAGTTTAACCTGTACCAAGTCAGTAGGTGCAAAGAGATGAAGACTACAAACCTGTTTAACACAAAAACTAAGAATTTATGTATTGAAACCGGCTCAGAATTACAAATATCTTTGCATCAAGCAATCACAACATAAATAAATTACCATATGATCCGTTATTTTCAAAACGGAACATACATCGTTTAGCTTATAATGATAATTTGCAACAATCAGATAACAACATTTTAAAAAGGCAATCATTGGGCAAGTTACTAGGGACTTGTTATCAAGTGATCTCAGCCTGAAATAAATTGTTCCAAGCAGAGGTTCAACTCTCATCAGATTATTGTGAACTCCCCTCGTAATTTTTGAAAAGTCACCTATTCTAATTGCCAAGACCTAACGTTTCTAAGCGGGTAGAAACAACAATAAACAATATTTAGTCATTGGCTTGAATAGAAAGAGAACCAAGATGTTAAAACTTCCTAGAAAAAGGCGGTATTTCCTTAGAGTCATTGGAGTAATGTCACTTCTGGTTATAGGGTATATATCGGCAGTTCGCAGTGAGCAAAATGATAATGTTATAAAAGTCGCTTCAGAAAAAAAAGCAAAAACAGCAACAGCCATATTTGCCGGAGGCTGCTTTTGGTGCGTCGAGTCTGATTTTGACAAAGTCAAAGGGGTGTTAAAAACCACATCCGGTTATACGGGTGGTAAAACAGAAAACCCCACCTACAAAGAAGTGACATACAAAAATACAGGCCATTTTGAAGCTGTTGAAATTACCTATGACCCAAGCATTGTTACCTATAAACAATTGCTACACAGTTTTTGGCGTACTGTAGATCCAACCGATGCAGGTGGTCAGTTTTGTGACAGAGGCGCATCATACAGAACAGCCATTTTCCCAACCACTGAAGAGCAGTGGAAAGTGGCAAAAGAGTCGAAAGTTCATGAGCAAACGAAGGGAAAACTAAAAGGAAAAATCGTAACCCCAATTCTTAAAACAACAATGTTTTATAAAGCCGAAGGCTATCATCAGAACTATTATAAAACCAACCCGATCCGCTATAATTATTATAGATATAGCTGCGGCCGAGACCAGAGAATTAAGAAACTATGGGGTAAAGAAGCCCACAGCGGTCTACAAAAACTAACTCACTAGCGCGTTCAGCTTTCTCTCTCTCACAGGTTATTCTGTCGCTTAAGCGACAGGCCCTCCGAGGGGCGGCGCTCTAAAGTAGAGCACTGCCTTCTTCGTAATGAAGCCTAAAAGAGAATGGTTTGTGAATTCATATAAATACTCCACGTTCTAAAAAGCTTTACAACATTCCCCGAAATCCACGGTACGAAGAAGGAGCTCAGCCCACTTCGGGCTGAGGGACATGACGCCATAGGCGTCCGGCGCTTTGCGCCGCCCCTCGGAGAGCCCGTGGCTGAGCAGCGCGGTTGCTAGTGGGCAACTGAAGCGCCACTAAAAAGTAATAGCCCGTGAGAGAAAATATGCGCATTTTGACGCAGTAAGTTTTGCATGGCTGCCAAGCCTTTCCCCCTCTACCTAAAGACGAAAAAACGAACTATCTTCAGCTTAAATATTTGCGTTGAAGAAATACCCAGAGATCAAATGTCCTGTTGGCTCGGTGTTTCATGAGACCTAAATTATATTTAAGGAGTCCTCCCCATGACTAAAAAAGTGATGAATAAAACGCCATTTAAATTTGTAACAGCAGTCCTTTTAAGCGCGATCGCTCTTGGGCCAGTTCACGCGTTTGAAGCTAACGAGGCTGTCACAGTGAAACCAGGCAATGGTATGAGCTTTAAAGTCGGTTCAAAAAAAGCAATCACTTATTTCAGCCAGAATAGTGGCCATTGCGATGTGACGATTATGTTAAGTGAGCTTAATCCAGTGATTGGCAACTCTTATCAATCAGCATCAAAAGTAAAAGTTCAGCTCGTACCAGGTAAATCAACTTTGGTTGAAAGTGCAGACGGCAAAGCTCTTAGAGTTTCTTGTAACCAAGATGCAAAAACAATGACCATCCAAAATCAAAAAGTAAAAATTTCTGCTCTCACTCAATAGATCAGATTTCATAACTAATAACATAAAAAAACCCCACCTGAATTTTGTAAATCAGGTGGGGTTTTTTGTATCTAATATTTGAAAGTTCTCATTTCTATATAGCTAAAGAGAAATTCGAATTTAACGTGCTAAAGCAATGTTTCCTGT
Source organism: Hyphomicrobiales bacterium 4NK60-0047b (assembly GCA_040367435.1). NCBI lineage: Bacteria > Pseudomonadati > Pseudomonadota > Alphaproteobacteria > Hyphomicrobiales > Hyphomicrobiales bacterium 4NK60-0047b. The sequence continues at coordinate 409,334 of BAABWY010000002.1, forward strand.
TTTAGAGCCAGAGATCCGAAAACTTGCTAATTCAGCACTGGCTGTACCAATCATAATTGGAATAACAATTTTATAAGGAACATACATTTTTGCTTTAGGTAGCGGAACGAGCCAAATCTCTAAACCCTTAGAATCCGCCATGTATGAAACAGCTTTGTTTTTTCTCTTATGTCCGGCAATAGGTCTGTATTTGGCACGGCAAACAAAAGCTGTTCGCGATTGACCATTTGAAAGTTCGGCATAAGCTTTACGTTTGAAACTCAAAGAGACATTAAAACGCTGACGACCATCAAAAATCTTAATGCTACGGTTACAAGCCCTCGTACCATTAGTGAGGCTTGGCGCTTTATCGGTAAATGCAAGCATAGCGCTCAATGGGTCAACAACATTTCTCAAATGAGATTTGTTGACAGAAATTCGTTTTGGATGAGGCCGGTTTGGTGGAACAGCCTTAATTTTTTTCACGCCGCTTCTGGAAAAATTCATGCGTATTGCTTCAGCTTTTTTATCACTGCGAGCTGAAAAGGCGTAGATATTAGGGCGTGGTTTATATCCGTAAATATAACCATTACTAGCAACGGAGCTCTTCCATTTATAAAAGCCAAGAAAGGCTTTAAATTTGGCTGACCCTTGCATTTTGTAGCGATTACCGGATTGAGCAGATGCAAAATGAAATTTGCCACTCCCGACAGGAGCATTAATTTTGTAAACAGCCTGAACAGTTGTCTCACCGGCCAGAGAAGCAGTCATAGTGAACGGAACGAGTGAAATAAGAAATGAAAGAGGAAGAGATCTAAGAAGTATATGTGCTATCTTATTTCTTTTTGAACTTTTCTGATGAACGCCCCGTTTGAACATATTAGTTATATTCAGACAATTTTTCATAATATATTACCCAACCAAAAGCTGAACTCAGCCTATTACCATCTACAATCATTTATGAAACTTAATCAATTAACCCTAATTAATTAAGAAAAACGATTATGGAACACTAAATCTTAAAATTTAAAAAACTTTACCAACAGTCCCGCTTAAAAATAAGCCAAATACAATTCGAGTTAGCGGTAGTGAACTAAACATTTTTAGGCTCTGAAAGAAATCTATACGATGTTTAACAGCCCTAAAGCGTGATTTGGTCAAATATATGGCTAATTAAAATCATTAAACAGGCCATTCGCTGGGAAATAAAGTCATAAAAAGTTGATCTCTCACTCAAGTGTGCTTCAAATGAGCTAGATAAAATCTCTTTTTCCATAAATACTTAACAATATTAAGAAGTATAGACCTCTCACATGACAAGAACATTGGGCGGAATGAAGGACTTATTTTTGAAAAAATTGCGAATGAGACACATTTCTGGAAGGAGCTGTTGAAAAGCTTTTGATAAAAATGACAAAACGACTACTGGAAACCCTTGACGATGAGGGAAAAAGTGCATTATAAAGGGCCGCTTATGCACAAGAATATTTCTCATGCATATATTTTCTCAATAAGACATACCAAGCAATATTTGCTTTCGAAGCTTGTTTTTCGAAAAACTATGTCATTTTAGGTCATTACCATCGGTCTATGGATCACATATAAACGAATTTAGCTGTTATTGAGAATGAAGATAATTTTAAAAGCACAAATATGTGTGCGGCGCTGCTTAATTTTGACATAGGAAACTTTTTAAAGGGCGAGCCTTTTTAAAAGGTACCATTTCAAATAACCAGGTAGTGCAAGTTTATAAGGATTTAAGAGATGTCACGGCGCTGTGAATTAACAGGCAAGGGAGTGCAGTCAGGCAACAATGTGAGCCATGCGCACAATAGAACTCGTCGTCGTTTTTTGCCAAATCTGTGCAATGTAAGCCTTCAAAGTGAAAGCTTGGGCCGCAAATTCAACCTTCGTGTTAGTGCACACGCACTTCGCTCAGTTGAACACCGCGGTGGATTAGATGAATTTCTAATCAAAGCTCGTAAAACAGAGCTTTCAATTGCTGCACGTCGCATCAAACGCGAAATCGAAAAGAAAGCCGCAGCAGTAACTGCTTAAGTGCGCTTTTATATAAAAGATATGATAAGCCAGGCCCCGCGCTTGGCTTTTTCTGTTGCTACACCGGTTACTGTTGGGCAACTGAAGGTGTACTAAAAGAGCCGGTTGCTGGTGTGTGTTGCATTTATATTAGTTCATAAATCAATATCTTTTAAACTGCATTAAGAAGAAGGAAGTGCTCTCCTTTAGAGCACGAACATGGCAGCGAGAGCTGCCCGGTGCCTAGCACCGCACCTCGTAGGCCTAAGCGCCATAAGCGCTTAGAATAGCCGTGAGAGAAAACAGAGAAAACCCTCTACCTCCAAGCAACTTTCCAGTTTTTAGGCAAAGCAAATTGCATGAGTAACGTCTGTTGAAAGCCGTTGAAATTGTCATCTGAAAGCAGCGTTATAATCGTCTCACCTTTTTTATTGGTGTGAGCAGAAATGCCTTCCATATTATCAACCACATGATCATGATTATTTGCTTCGAGAACGATCCGCCCTCGAATAGGGCGCTTAGCAAATAATTCGGATTGCTTAACATAGCGCACACGGATATTGACTGTTAAAAATTTATAGCGCCGCTCGAGAAGTAATAGATCACCATTTGCAAGGCTCACAGCGTCAGTTATGCGGTATTTATCAAGAGGCGGAGGTGTAAATCGGATCTTCTTGATTTTCCCCTTCTTCACAATCCAGCCAATAAAATTTCTGTTCTTGTCTTTTTTAGACTGGGCAATCGCAACCAGTGCTCCTTTATTTTTTCCACCTCTTAAAATCGCCATGGCCTCAAGCCCGGCATTACCTCGGAGACGGCGGGTAATCGAAGGCAACCTCAAATAGCTCGGTGCAGAATTAATCCCATTTTTTCCAATAGAAAATCGGCCGATACGGTGGTTATCTTCAAATGAGATGAGAGCTTTTCCAAAAAACTTATCAGCCTTTAAAAGGGTAATGGCTTCTGCATCTCTGTCTCGTCCGCGTTCTAAAGGTTGTCCTTTGCTTGAAAGAAGTGGGCCTACCAAAGCTTCTTTGGGAGCCTTTAGATGTTTGGAAGCATAGTCAAGATTAAGCATAGCCCAAAACCCAGCGTCAGAAACAAGAGCGAGCTTGTTTCCTTTCTTCGAAATCGCCATACCAGACAATCCGCCCCAATAGGGAGAAGAGGAAGAAAGAGAAAACCCGTTTTTAAAGATCAAAGATCCAAAAATTTTACGCCCAGTTTCACCACGCTTAAAGGAAACGGCACGGGCTTTTAAGGTGATTTTCTGAGGTTTAAGTTTTGTAACATCAGGCTTGGCACCAGCTATGGCAGGTGGGGTTGTGGCAAAAAGATGAAACAGGGCAACCATGATGGACATCATAAAATAAGAAAAAAGAGGTTTCACAATTGAAATACGTCTCATTAAATTCACATCTCCATAGCTTAGCTAATCATTCTTTGTCAGTTATGAGTCTAGGGCCTAAACAAAACATCCCAAATATACAAATAGGGCCAAATATATAAATAAGGAGTGACACCTTTAAGGCAATCAGTTGATTACCAATTATATTGAAGGAGACGATCCAGGCAAGAGAGACAAAAAATAACCAACACCCTAAACTAAATTGTCTATGAAAATAAAAAGCTATCTATTCGAAGAAGGAGCTCAGCCCTTTTCAGGCTGCAAGACATGGCGAAGCGCCAGCGCAGCCCGGTGCGAGCACCGCCCCTCGGAGGGCTCCGCAGCTTCGCTGCGGAATAGCCCGTGAGAGAGAAAAGCAAAATTATTTCTTTTTCACCTTTTCATCAAAAAGCTCTGTGAGCTTATCAATCATTGCGCCTGCCAAATCCTCGGCATCAGTGATGGTAACAGCCCGTTTATAATAACGTGTCACATCATGGCCAATACCAATTGCAATCAACTCAACTTTTGAGCGGTCTTCAATTTCTGCAATCACATTGCGCAAATGCTGTTCGAGGAAATTGCCAGGGTTGACGCTTAAAGTTGAATCATCAACAGGCGCACCATCGGAAATAACCATCAAGATGCGTCGTTGTTCAGGCCGCGCCAATAAACGCTTGTGAGCCCAGGTAAGCGCTTCACCATCAATGTTTTCTTTAAGCAGGCCCTCACGCATCATCAGGCCCAAATTATTGCGCACACGGCGCCAAGGGCTATCAGCTGTTTTATAAACAATATGCCGTATATCATTTAATCGGCCAGGTTGGCCAGGTTTGCCAGCCTCTTCCCAAGCACCGCGCGCTTCACCGCCCTTCCAGGCTTTTGTTGTAAAGCCTAAAATTTCAACTTTCACACCACAGCGCTCTAGTGTGCGAGCAAAGATATCAGCACAACTCGCCGCGATCATAATAGGCCGGCCACGCATCGAGCCAGAATTATCGATCAAGAGCGTTACAACAGTATCGCGAAATTCAGTGTCAGCCTCTTGGCGAAACGAAAGAGGAGAGAGAGGATCGGTTACCACGCGCGAAAGGCGAGCTGCATCCAGGGTGCCTTCTTCTAAGTCAAATTCCCAGGCTCTGTTTTGTTGGGCCAATAATTTTCGTTGCAGTTTATTAGCAAGACGAGAAACGGCTCTATTTAAGGTCTCTAGCTGTCGGTCGAGTAAACTGCGAAGCCGCTCAAGCTCGCTAGTCTGAGCCAAATCTTCAGCAGTGACAACTTCGTCAAACCGTTTTGTATAAATTTTGTAGCCAAAGGCTTCAGGCACTTCAAGAACTGAAAAATTAGGAAGAGCAGCCTGCTCTTGCGCTGGGTTAGTCTGTTGTTCAGCTTCCCCATCACCCATGGAATTGTCGTTAAAATCAGTATCTTCGCGATCATCCCCTTCACTATCATCAGATGGATCCGCCTCACCTTCTGAACTATCTTCATCAGGAAGACCCCCATCTTGGTCTTCAAGCATGTCGTTCTCATCTTCACTGATCGTTTCGTTTTCAGACTCTCCTTCATTGGAGCCAGGTTTTTCAGTGCCAGCATCTATGTTCAGGGATTTTAAAAGATTGATCACTTCTGAGGAATAGGCATCCTGGTCATGGATAACATCCAATAAAGATGAAAAAAGATTATCCGAATTCTTGCATAATTCTTCGCGCCAATGTTTTGCAACGTCTTGTGCTTTTCCAGTAAGAGGCCTGTCGAGCATAGCTTCACGGGCCAATAAGCTAAGGGCCGTATGAAGAGGAACATCTTCAGTACCAAAAACTGGATTAACATATTGTGTTTGGAGTTCTTTTTGTTGGCGAGCCCATAAATTTTCTTCCATACCAGCCATGCGCTGAGAGCCAACCATTTCATAGCGCACTTCTTCCAAAGCATCATAAATCATTTTGGCTTCAGTATCATAAGGTGCGCGTTTTTGATGTGCACTAGCGTCATGACAACTGGCCTTGAGACTAAGGCTATCAGTCATGCCGCGTATGACCTGTACGTCAGTGTATGTTGGCTTTAAAGGTAAGTCAGGAATTAAAGCAGTGTTACCAGTCATCGTTGGGCCATCTTGACCAAACGTCATCTGCAATCCATCATTGCCCGAAATAGCGCGAGCGCAACCTTTCACAGCCTCACGAAATTTTTCTTTCGCTGTATTGTTATGATTTGTAGGCGGTGGCATCGTTTAATCATCCTAACTTAGCTTAGAGCTAAGCTACCCGTTGATTGCGGAAGGTCTTCATCAAAACATCTTTGATAAAACTCAGCAACAAGCCCCTTTTCAAGCTCATCACATTTGTTCAAAAAACTAAGTTGGAAAGCAACGCCAATATCTTCAAAAATAGCTGCGTTTTCAGCCCATGTAATCACCGTCCGAGGGCTCATTACCGTTGAAAGGTCACCATTCATGAGCGCGCTTCTTGTCAAATCAGCTACCCGAACCATTTTGGAAATATCATCTGAACCAGTTTCAGTCGAAGCAAGATCCTTGACTTTAGACTTTACAATCTCAACTTCATCATCATGTGGCAAATAGTTAAGACTGGCGACAATCGACCAACGGTCCATTTGGCCTTGGTTGATTTGTTGCGTGCCATGATAAAGGCCAGAGGTGTCACCAAGACCAATTGTATTGGTCGTCGCAAACAAACGGAATGCTGGATGCGGGCGAATAACCTTACTTTGGTCAAGTAATGTGAGCTTGCCAGAAACTTCTAAAACCCGTTGAATAACAAACATCACATCAGCGCGGCCCGCATCATATTCATCAAACACTAGAGCGGTATTTGATTGTAGCGCATAAGGTAAAATGCCTTCTTTAAATTCTGTAATTTGCTTGCCATCTTTAAGAACAATCGCGTCCTTACCAACCAAGTCAATTCGGCTCACATGACTATCAAGGTTAACCCGCACACATGGCCAGTTTAAGCGAGCAGCCACTTGTTCAATATGTGTAGACTTACCCGTACCATGATATCCTTGCACCATGACACGGCGATTATGTTTAAAACCAGCTAAAATCGCGAGTGTCACTTCACGGTTAAAAAGATAATCTTCATCAATTTCAGGAACATGTGTGTGTGGTTCACGAAAAGCTGGCACCTTTAGATTGCTTTTAAAACCAAAAAGATCTTCAACTGAAACTTCACTATCAGGCATCATTTCTTCAGCAGGGATATTCATAGCGGTCATTTAACAAAAGTCCATTTCTTGAGCTAACCTATTAGGGTTGAAACCCTAGCTTCTTAATTTCTTATTTTTTCAAAAGATCTATATTTATAGATCACTCTACAGAGAATTATCAACTCTTCGAGCTTAATTTTACAGATAAAGTGCTTTCACAATGAAATAAGGAAAAGCCAATCAAAAGTTGAGATAAGGTTTTGCTCAAACCATCCCAACTTTTTTCAAATAGTTATATGCAGTAATCACTTCGGCTAGTTTCTCTTCAGAATTGCGATCCCCACCATTCAAGTCAGGGTGGTGCCGTTTGACAAGTTCTTTGTAGCGGGTCTTGATGTCGTCTTTAGAAGCACTTGCAGGCAAGCCAAGTTCATCTAGAGATTTTCGCTCCATATTTCGAAGGCGCCGGCCACCAGCGGTCTTAGGGGCTGTATCAGCCTCTTCTTCTTCAATAAAGTTCATCGGATCATGTATGGAGCGTTGGCCTTTTTTGAGAGCCTCTTTCTCTTTAAAGGCCCAGGTCGGACGGTGACCAGTAGAAGATTCTTTTTGATAATCGACAATATCATCAGCATCCATACCAACGAAATAATTATATTTCTTATTATATTCGCGCACATGATGTTGGCAAAAAAGGTAATATTCACCTTCCTTATCGCGCCCTTTCGGCGCCGGAAATTTGCCAGGTCTCTCGCAACCACGCCAGTTACATTTAGCACCCTCTTCTTGTCGAGAGCGATCATCTTCGGGCTTAACACGAATAGAGTCAAAATATTTAGATGTGAGTTTCATAAAAACCTATATATCTGGTTGTCTAAAATTTACTTGCCTAAAATTTACGGTGGTCAAAAACACAAGAACTAACTTTATAAATTATAATTTTGGCCAGAGCTTGGTACTAAACCCAGAGCTTCGTACCAAACAAAGGGCTTGGTACTAGTAAAGAACTAGAAGAAAGATTAAAGAGCGCTCAAAGTTTTAGTACTTGAGGCTTCACTCAGTCATAGTCTTTACAGCTAATGAGACAATTGCCTCAGCCAAAAATCAGTAGATCAGTTCTAACAGTGATCATTTCCAAATAGTATGTTATCTAGTCCACAAATGAAAAACCCATGACGCGTAAATATGACGCGTAAATATGGCTCATAAATATGACCCGTGAGTATGACCTGTGAGCAGGAATTAAGAATTAAACTTTATCATTCGAGATTATTTTACCACAAAAGCGGGTAAATTCAGTCTCAAAGGGCGTCGCACTATAGCTTAATTTTACTGATCCGAAAACAAAAGAACGATACAAAATTTATTTTTTTGAAGTTTAAACTCAAATTAACAACTTGCCCCAGAGTTTAGGTACAAGAGTTTAAGCCCAACATCTTAGGAAAGAAAAAATGTCAGCCAATCAACCAGACCAGCACTCCGTTGTTGATATTATTACCAGCAAATTAGAAAAAGCCCTGGCACCAACTTCATTAGAAGTCATTAATGAAAGTCATCTACATTCTGGTCATGCCGGTTCACCAGGAACTGGAGAAAGTCATTTTCGGGTGAAAGTGACATCAAGTGAATTTGCTGAGAAATCCAGGCTACAAATTCATCAAACAATCAATAAAATTTTAGCCGAAGAGCTAAAAGGAAAAATTCACGCACTCGCAATTGAGGCCAAAGCATCCTAAAATCACAAGATATCCTAAGAATGCCGATAACCAGAATTTAAGGGAATTTTCTGGGTCTGAAAAATCCAAAAATAACCTAAAAGGCGAGTATTTTGCCTGAAAAACAAAATATTTGTAAAATTCGAAAATTAAATCGCGACAAATCACCTAAAAGCAGGGTCGAGCGCTTGACAGCAGAAAATGGCAAGACTATGGTCCAGCGCGCTGAGGGAGCTGTGATCAGACATGATCAAAGACCTGAAAACGAGGTATCAATGCCATCTCCATCTGACCAAGATGAAAAAAGCACCGTAAAGGGAGATAAAACCCTAGAGGATAGATTTGGTCAGCTAAAGGATCAAATGGATACCATCCAAGAAAGTAAGGCAAATGAAACGCCTGAACGGGATGGAAATGCCATAGGTAAAGCTATGCGTATGGGTACCGAATTTGTGGTTTCAGTTCTTGTTGGCGCATTTTTAGGATGGCAATTTGATACGTGGTTTGATACGAAGCCACTATGGCTCATTCTATTTATGCTATTTGGCTTTGGCGCTGGTGTGAATAATGTCTTGCGACTAGCTAAAAAAGAACAAGAGACTGGCTTGATGGATGAAAAAGATCAAGATCAGTAAGTCTTAAGAGTAAATCTTGAGATATGAATTTAAAATTACGGTTGCTAATAGGCAACTGAAGTACAAATTTTGCGGATGCCTGGTGGGCATCTGAAGCACAAAAATGGAGATGCAACGTGGCAAGTGAACAAGGCGGTTTAGACCCAATTCACCAGTTTGAAATTAAGACGTTATTTCCAATGGAATTCTTTGGTATTGATGCCTCTTTCACCAATTCAACACTTTATATGGTGCTGGCTGTTGGTTTAAGCGCTGCATTCCTTATCTTTAGTATGCGTGGTAGAGCATTGGTTCCGGGGCGCTGGCAATCAGTTGCTGAAATGATGTATGAATTTATAGCCAATCTTGTTCGTCAAATTCTAGGGGCTGAAGGAATGAAATTCTTCCCCCTTGTATTCACTCTCTTTATCTTTGTCCTTTTCTGTAACGTCATTGGTTTATTACCAACAGACCTATTTGGCATTATTCCAGTGCCACATGCTTTCACTGTTACAAGTCACATTATCATAACCTTTGCACTAGCTATGCTGGTAATGACGGTTGTAGTTGGTTACGGCTTCTTTAAGCATGGATTTGGATTTTTAAAATTATTTATTCCTGATGTACCTGTCGTATTGTTGCCAATCTTGGTACCGATCGAAGTAATCTCTTTCCTATCACGTCCTATTAGTCTATCTCTTCGTTTATTCGCGAACATGCTAGCTGGTCACGTAGCGATGAAAGTGTTTGCCGGTTTTATCATCAGTCTTGGATCGTTAGGAACATTAGGTGTGTTGGCAACTGTCATGCCTTTTGCAATTGGTGTGGCTTTAACCGCACTTGAGTTTTTGGTTGCGTTCTTGCAAGCCTTTGTGTTTGCAACGCTAACCTGCATTTATCTTCGGGATGCTATGCACCCGTCGCACTAAATTTTTAAAAGTTTAGAGCATTTCAGCTAAGTGAAAAATAGATGAAATGCTCTTTAAAACATTCAATTTTAACGAATTACAGCTATTTCGAAACTAAAGGAGCCTAAAATGGAAGTTGAAGCAGCTAGATTTATTGGTGCTGGTATTGCGTGTCTCGGTATGGGCGGCGCAGGTATTGGTCTTGGTTTGATCTTTGGTAACTATCTTGCTGGTGCATTACGCAACCCTTCAGCAGCTCCAGGTCAATTTACAAACCTATTGCTTGGTTTTGCGTTGACTGAAGCACTTGGCATTTTCTCGCTTGTTATCGCGTTTCTAGCGCTATACGGCTAAGCCAAAAAATTCCAACTGGAGCTTTGAGGGAAAATTCCTTAAAGCTCCAGTTCTTTTTTATTTTTACGATTTTTAAAAATCGAACAGCAACTTTGTGCTGAAATAGAATTAATCTTGTAGGTTTATCTCATTTAATTATAAACCCAGTTCATTCTATCAAAAACAAAGACAAGAATTCTTAAAAAGCCCTCGAAAAATCGAGAGGCAGACAAACACGTAAATCGTGTTAATCTAAAGATACATAGATATACCATTTACTGAATTTAAGGTACTTGGCAGTGTCTAGTGACAAGCTTAGGATAAGTGACCGTGGCAGAACAAAGCAATACTACTCACACTGAAGTCCCGGCAGATGGCCATAAAGCGGTGTTCCCACCGTTCGATAGTTCAAAATTTGAAGCTCAACTTGTTTGGCTAGCCCTCACCTTCATCATTTTATACGTTGTAATCTCCCGTATGGCATTGCCACGCATTGGTGAAGTACTCGAAGAGCGCCAAGATCGTATCCAAAGAGATATGGATGAAGCCAATCGCTTAAAAGAAGAAACAGACAAAGCGATTGCAAATTACGAAGAAGCATTAGCAACAGCCCGGAAAAAAGCAAACGGTATCGCAGAAGAAACCCGCGCTAAGCTAAAAGCTGAAATCGATGCTGAACAACAAGCTGTAGAAGACAAAATTAATAAAAAAGCTGAAAGTGCTGAGAACCGCATTGCAAAAGCTAAAGAAGAAGCTTTTGGAGAAGTGAGCAAAATCGCACAAACAACAACAGCCACAATTGTTGAAAAGTTAGTTGGAACAAAACCATCAGATCAAGATATTGAGCAAGCTTTAAAATAAGCAAAAATCCAAAAAACGGTTTAACTATTGTTCAAAGTAAGATCTTAAGAAAGGCATGCAAAGCATGAGTATTTTCGCAGACGCATCCACATGGGTGTCTATTTTCTTTTTCACATTTGTAGCCATTCTGGTTTGGAAAAAAGTCCCCGACCTAATTGGTGAAGCTTTAGATAAACGTTCAGCTGACATTCAAAAAGAGTTGGATGAAGCACGCAAACTTCGTGAAGAAGCTCAGCACATTCTGGCCGAGTACCAAAGAAAAGCAAGAGAAGCAGAACAAGAAGCTGAAAGCATTGTTGCTCAAGCGAAAAAAGAATCAGAAAATTTTGCTAAAGAAACACGCGAAAAATTAGAAGAAACTCTAGAGCGTCGTTCAAAAGCAGCTGACCTAAAAATTGTACAAGCTGAAGCCAAAGCAGTAGAAGAAGTAAGAACAGCTGCGATTGATGCAGCTGTTAAGGCATCTGAAACATTACTAGCTGGTCAAGCAACAGGCTCTAAAGGTGATGACTTGATTAACAAATCAATCTCTGAACTGAAAGATCGTATGAACTAATTTTCAGATCTTAAAATTAATAATTTCGAACCGGGTTCTAGAAATAGAGCCCGGTTTTTTATTGTGTTGAGTTTTTTCTTTTCAATGAATGAGATAAAATGCAAATGAAAAAGCATATAATGGATGAATTATCATGACTGAGAAAACTGACAATGAACGTTTCGAAAGAGGCCATGCCCTTTTAAACAAAATTCACGGCACTACAGGCAAAAATGTATTGGAAGGTATAAGCGAGCTATCACCAGACCTAAGCAAGTTCATCACCGAATATGCCTTTGGTGACATTTACTCAAGGGAAGCTTTAGGTTTGCGAGAAAGACAAATCGCGACCATCGCGTCTCTCATCACGTTAGGCGACGCTCAATCAGAATTAAAAGTTCATATGAAAGCAGGTTTAAATGTAGGACTTACCAAAGAGCAAATCGTTGAGATTATCTTGCAAATGAGCCTCTATGCCGGTTTTCCTAGAGCAATTCATGCCATAAAAACCGCTAAAGAAGTTTTTGATGAAGCAAAAGACTAAAGCAATACCCATTCCCCCCAAAAAAAAACGCCAGAGCAATTTATGCATTCAAGCGTAAATCTGATCTGACGTTTTTATAAGTTAAACATAGACCCAGCCAAAATTCGTCTGAGGGGGGAGGGAGGGGGATAAAATCTCAGCCCGATCTATATTTAAAACTCTTTATTAAATCTCTGTGTTCAAAAAACTCTGTGCTTATGGAAGCTCAGGGTAAGTGATGCCGTGAGCATTATCAAAAGTTTCAGGATACTGAATGCCGAAAGTGTTTTGAGGCGCTTCAGGGTTATTGATCCCAAAAGGTGATACATCGCCAGCAAAAGCCGAAACAGAACCACCAACAAGAGTGAATAGAACAACTGATAAAGCAATAATATTTTTCATAGAATTAATCTCCGTATTTGATTGTTAACCACCCTGTGTGGCTGCGTTGAAAAGAACATGGACCATCGGAATAAGAAAAAAAAGAGCACCTCACAGCCCCGTGAAATCGTTTGATAATTGAAGTGGAAACAGGTGTGTTTCGTGATCAGTTCTCACGCTGGCGTGAAGATCGCTCACATATGCGGATGCTTTGTGGGCATCTGAAGCACAAAAAAGAGAGCGAAGACCTAACTCATCCTCGCACTCCCGTGAACAACCGAACCAAGCCATCTTAAAGAGCCAGAAAATCACTATGAAAAAGCGCCTAATATCAAGAAAGAGTTCAGTCCTCAGTCAGCTGAGAACGAAAAACGTAGGCCTCGGCGCGGTTGCAAGTGGGCAACCTAAAGCGCAACTAAAAAAAACCGTCAACGCGCGAGCAGTTGCACCTCGTAGGGCGGCCACTTTGTGGCCATCGCCCGGGAGAGAGTAGTGTGATAATTCACACATCTATTATTTCTCCCATCTCCTAAATTCAAATCATCAACAGCGCGGGGCAAGAAACAAAGCAAAGCAAAGCGCAGTGCAGAGATTAAAACAAAACAGCGCGGTTGCTTGTGGGCAACCTGAAGCGCCACTAAAAGAGAGATTTAAAATGACAACTTTAAAAACAATGATCGTAAGCGCAATCGCAATTCTAACAATCAGCTTCACAGCCCTAACAGCATCAGCCACAGGCGCAAGTGCTGGCGGCTGGAAAAAACACTACGGCCATAATCACTACTACGGTTATAACTATGGCTACAAATATAAGCGCGGTTACCACGGCCACAAATTCTACAAAAAAGGCCACTTCAAATTTAAGAAATTCAAAAATGGCCGCAAATTCCACAGAAAGTTTCGTGGAAACTTCCGTCGCAAGTTCCGCCGTTAGGATCTAAAGAACGAAGAGAATAAGAAACAAAAACCGGTCCCGAAAGAGACCGGTTTTTTTTATGTCTGATATTATTAAGCTGGCAGCACGAAGAAGGAGTGACGCCACTTTGGCGTCAGGACATGGCGAAGCGTCAGCGCAGCCCGGCGCGCAAGATCAGCCTGAACGGAGCGAAGCGAGTACGGATAAAGCTGATCGCAAAAAATGCACCGCCCCCCGTAGGCCTATGAGCTTTAGCAGCGCAGTTGCTGTTGGGCAAGCTGAAGCGCCACTAAAATAGAATAGCCGTGAGAGAAAACAAAGCTTAGTCATCACCCGTGAGAATGTAACTGAGACAGAAAACTCTATTTTTTCAAAATGCCCAACCGTCCTTCAGTCAAGCTGGTAACAATAACATCACCGCCAACATCAAGACCACCTGTCACCATGGCATACGAACCATCAGGGTCTTGCAGGGTCTCTAAAACTTCACCCTCACCAGAAAACCTCACAGCAAAGCCATAACGCTGTGGCTTAGGGCGAATGAGCTCCGGTAGCCGCATCATCACTTTACGTAAAAAGGGATAAGAGGAAAGCATATCAAGAGGTGTTGATCGAGGGCTCACCAACCCCACCCAAAACGTACCATCCGGGTTGTCATTAATATTATCGGGAAAGCCGGGTAGGTTTGAAAGCAGCGTTTCTGTTTGGCCTTGCTTTTTACCTTTAAGCCAATGTCTTAAAATGCTGTAAGTCCCCGTCTCAACAATGAGCAAATAGCTCTCATCTTTAGCCAGAGCAATACCATTGGCAAAATTCAATCCTTTAAGAACTTCCTTAGTTTCTTTCGTCCTTGGATCATAAACCAATACCCGTCCATTTCCCCCATGATCAACCAGGTCAAGCAAAGAGGCCGGTAAAGTCCCACCCACTGCTTTGGCACTAAATTTCTGTGACGCATCAGAGAAATATATTTTGCCATCTTGGGTAATATCCAAATCATTCGCATAGAGAATAGGCTGGCCGTCAGAAGATTTCTCGGCCAGAACTTCAACATTGCCTGTCGAAGAGATCCTTAATAAACCTAGATACGCATCAGCTCCATAAAGCGTACCGTCAGCAGAAACCTCAAGACCAAGTACCCGCCCCTTCGGGTGAGCAAAAGTCGAGACAGTTTTCGTAGTTAGATCAACTTTTAGTATCTTTCCCGAATGGGCTGAAACGTAAATGTTGCCATCAGCCCCAAGAGCAACGTCCTCTGGACCAGTTTCACCCTTAAGATCAATGAAACTCAATGACTTTAAACGTTGATTGGCCTGAAAGGCACCAACATAACCAGTTGAAGTCGGAGCTTTCCAGGCAACAGGGTCAACAGGAACTGGCCAAAACACTAAATAGGCCAGTAAAATGGCCGCCAATATGAGCAAGGTACGTTTTATCAATCTGAAGAACTTTCATACCGCAAGATAGGTTTTCTAGCCGCTGCCGTTTCATCTAACCGCCGGCGTGGTGTATGTACAGGCGCTTGATGGAACGTCTCTTCATTCTCGCCCGCAAGAGCTTCTTTAATCAAAGAGGCTAGCGTCTCAACAAAAAGATCAATGCTTGTCTGCGATTCGCTTTCCGTTGGTTCAATAAGCATAGCCCCCTTACAAACAAGCGGGAAATAAATCGTCATCGGGTGGAAGCCCTCGTCGATCAAGCGCTTGGCAATATCAAGTGTCGTCACACCGCTATCAGCAAGGCTGCTTTCATCAAACAACACTTCATGCATACACGCCTGATCACCAAAAGGCTGGTTGAGAAGGTCTTTTAAGCGTACACGAATATAGTTGGCATTGAGAACAGCATCCCCGCTTGCCTGCGCCAGGCCGTCAAGCCCATGACTAAGAATATAAGAGAGCGCACGAACATACATGCCCATCTGCCCATGAAACGCTGTAAGGCGTCCAAAGGGTTGAGCCTGGCTAATGACATCACTGTCACTATGGCTCTCTCCAACATGTAAATCTTCAACAAGCGTTAGGCCATCATCGCTTTTTTGTAAAAACGGAAGGGGTGCAAACGCAGATAAACGCTCGGATAAAACAACCGGACCAGAACCAGGTCCCCCGCCACCATGCGGTGTTGAGAAGGTTTTGTGCAGATTGAAATGCATCGCATCAACACCAAGGTCACCAGGGCGAACCCGGCCCATAATCGCGTTGAAGTTCGCACCATCACAATAAAAATAACCACCAGCATCATGCACCGCATCGGCAATCGCTTTTATCTCGCGCTCAAACAAACCACAGGTATTAGGATTGGTCAGCATAATGCCTGCAATAGTTTCAGCCCCATTTTCTTCAATGGCCGTTTGCACTGCACTAGCCCGAACAGTGCCATCTGCATCGGCCGGAATAGAAGCAACCTTAAAGCCAAGTTGCGCCGCCGTTGCCGGATTTGTCCCATGCGCACTCTCAGGTACAAGAACAATGTTCCGCGCGCTGTTCGCAGCCTCTAGAGCAGCTTTAATAGCCATCATACCGCAAAGTTCACCATGAGCACCTGCTTTAGGAGAAAGCGCAATGCTATCCATTCCTGTAAGCTCAAGCAACCAGTGAGAAAGCTCTTCCATCAACTGCAGAGCCCCTTGCACGCTTGATTGTGGTTGAAGGGGGTGAATATCAGTAAATCCAGGCAAGCGCGCCATTTTTTCGTTCAAACGTGGATTGTGCTTCATCGTGCAAGAACCAAGTGGATAAAACCCACTATCAATCGCATAATTTTGTTGGCTGAGACGCACATAATGACGAACGGCTTCAGGTTCAGATAATCCTGGCAAACCTATTTCGTCCTTACGCTCGAGCCCACCAAGCAGTGTCTCCGTTTCCGCGCACTCAGGTAAATCAACACCGGTTTTATCAAGCCCGCCCACTTCAAATAGAAGTGGTTCGTTCATCAACAAACCCTTATGGCCACTATAGCTCTCTTGAGGTTCAGTAAGGTCTTCTGTGCTTTCTTGTGGACGCGTTACCCGTCCTTTATTATTAAGCATCGAGCGCCTCCTTTAATCCGGCACATAACTCATTGATATGAGCATCACTCACAGTTTCAGTCGCAGCTAACATTAAAAGGTTTTCTAGAGGCTTTTGATTTGGCCAAAGCCGAGATGCTGGAACGCCAGCTAAAATATTCTTCTCTGCCAACCTTTCGACGATAGGTTCAGCCGGTTTGCTCAGGCGAATTGTAAATTCATTAAAGAAACTTTGGTTGATCACTTCAACGCCCTCTATTTCAGATAGGGCTTTTGAAAGTTGAACAGCTTTCGAATGATTAAGTTTCGCTAATTTCTTTAAACCAAGTTCACCAAGCAAAGTCATATGAATGCTAAATGCAAGACAACAAAGACCAGAGTTGGTACAAATATTAGACGTCGCTTTTTCACGGCGAATATGCTGCTCCCGCGTTGAAAGGGTGAGCACAAACCCACGCTTACCATCAGCGTCAACAGTTTCCCCGCATACACGCCCTGGCATTTGCCGTACATATTTTTGGCGGCAAGCAAAAAGCCCTAAATAAGGTCCACCAAAATTAAGACCATTACCAATAGATTGACCTTCTGCAATCACAATATCAGCCCCCATATCACCAGGAGCTTGAATGGCCCCTAACGAGACCACTTCAGTGACAACCGCAATGAGGAGAGCGCCTTTTGCCTGAGCCGCGCCAGCGATTTCTCGAAGGTCATAAAGAGAGCCAAAGACATCAGGTGTTTGCACAACGACACAAGAGGTTTCATCATCGATTTGGGCGATTAAATCTTCTGTAGCTGATTGACCAGGGACCACTTCAGATTGGTCAACATGAAAGGAACTCATATGCGATAAAGTTTTAACAACACCAGCATAATGCGGGTGTAAATTCCCAGAGAGCAAAGCTTTTTTCCGTCTCGTAATACGGTGTGCCATCAAAACGGCTTCACCGCACCCGGTCGAGCCATCATAAAGCGAAGCATTGGCAATTTCTGAACCAAGTAGATTGGCCACCTGAGTTT
Organism: Hyphomicrobiales bacterium 4NK60-0047b; assembly: GCA_040367435.1. Taxonomy (NCBI): domain Bacteria; kingdom Pseudomonadati; phylum Pseudomonadota; class Alphaproteobacteria; order Hyphomicrobiales; species Hyphomicrobiales bacterium 4NK60-0047b. Next base: position 426,730 of record BAABWY010000002.1, read on the forward strand.
GAAACTCAAATAAATATTGCAATGTCCCCTGACTAATCTCAGGTTGATATGGCGTGTAAGATGTGAGGAACTCAGATCGTTGTATGAGGTGATCAACACTAGCGGGCACATGATGACGATAAGCACCACAGCCAACAAAAAAGGCTCCGTCTCCAGCAGCTCTGTTCAAACTTGAAAGGGCTGCAAGGTGCTGTTCAACTTCCATCTCAGATTTATGAGGTGGCAGGGATGTTGGTGGTTGTTGAAGCGGGGCTCCAGCTTGTTCAAACAAATCGTCAATTGAAGCAACGCCAATGGTATCAAGCATCGCACGGCGCGTATGGTCAGTATGTGGCAAATATCGCATTGATTAAAATCTCTTTACTAGAGCGTGTCTCATAAAAGTGGCTATCGGTTTAGTGAACTTGCGGATGCTTTTGTGCCGGTTGCTAGTGGGCAACTAAAGGCACTAAAAAAGAGCATCTGAAGCAAAAAAAGAAACGCTAAAACAAAATTTTAGAGCATTGTCACGAATTTAAAACATGCATGACATGCTCTAAACCCTGATTATTGGTTTTCTTTAACAAAGGCATCATATTGAGCCCGGTCCATTAATTTAGTCAACTCATCCTCTTGAATAATTGTTTGTTTGAAAAACCATCCTGCCCCTTCAGGGTCGTCATTTGCAAGACCAGGGTTAGCAGCGAGCTCTTCATTCATTTCTGTTGTTTCACCAGTGACCGGGGTGTAAACTTCACTGGCAGCTTTCACAGATTCAACAACAGCTGCTTCATCCCCTCGTTTAAAGCCGCGACCGGTTTCAGGTAATTCCACAAACACAATGTCACCCAATTGACTTTGCGCATAAGTGGTAATGCCAACAGTGGCTACACCATCTTCAACAGAAACATATTCATGAGAAGGGCTGTAATAAGTTTTAGTCATCAAAAAAACTCCAAATATCTATTTAAGAAGATCTATCTATTTTAAAAAAATTATACCTAACTAGTTAGAAAAATTATTTTTAACTAGTTTGCTAGTGCTGGGTTGGCTTCTTAGCATTATAGGTCCGGTAGGGGGTAAACGGTAGATCCGTGACCCGCCAAAGAGATTTTCTCCCCCGAACTTCCACAAAAATCGAGGTGCCTAATTTATCATAAGGGAGAGTGACATAGCCCATAGCAACTGGCCCGCCAATAGTTGGCCCAAAACCACCGCTGGTTACAATGCCAATTTCTTGGTCCTGGTCATTAAACAATTTTGCCCCTTCACGAGCTGGGGCTGCCGTGCCGTCAGGTAATAAGCCAACACGGCGTTTAGAAGGGCCATTTGCAACTTGGCCAAGAATGACACTGTCACCTAAAAAGCCACCCTCTTGTCGGCGCCTTTTATTCATAATCCAGGACAAATCGGCTTCAATAGGGCTTGTTGCTGTATCTATATCATGGCCATAAAGACAAAAACCGGCTTCAAGGCGCAAGCTATCTCGTGCACCAAGGCCAATTAATTCAACATCCGGGTGGCTCATTAACATCTTAGCCACACGACTCGCATCCTCATTTGAAAGGGAGAGTTCAAAGCCGTCTTCTCCTGTGTAACCACAACGAGAAACCCGGCAAGGAGCATCAAAAAAATTCGTTTCTATTTCTGACATATACGGCATGCCAACAGCCTCACCACACCAAACCGCCATAATTTTTTCCGCGTCGGGCCCTTGCAAAGCAAGCAGTGAGCGATCATCCAATATTTTAAAGTCAACATCATCAGGTAGATAGGCGCTGATATAGGCATAGTCATGAGTTTTTCGGCCCGCATTCACAACAAGACCCACAACATGAGAACCATCTTCTTGAATGCGGTGGGTGATCATCAAATCATCTTCAATGCCCCCCTTTTCATTGAGGAGAACAGAATAGCGCAAGCGCTCTGGTTTAAGCTTCAGAACATCACCGGGAACAATTTTCTCGAGTGCCTTGGCCGCTGTTTCATAATCTTCAGCAATGAGTTCAGCTTGGCCCATATGGGAGACATCAAATAAGCCAACAGTGTCTCGGCAATAAAGGTGTTCTTGCTTAATTCCCATTTCGTAATGTAGGGGCATAGAATAACCAGCAAACCCAACCATCTTCGCACCGTGTTCAACGTGCAAGTCATAGAATGCTGTTTTTTTCAGTTCATTTTGATCAGACATAATCGCTCCGCTCTAACAGAAAATTCACCTATCAATTAGGCATACCCCCTTCTGTCGCGGAACCTGAGAGATTTATAGAACAGATAATGCAATGATTATCTATTCAAGGGTTGTTACCAGCATTATGAATGACTACTCAAATGAAAGTCATTTCAAAGGTAAAACCCCTTTTTCCCCGTGGGTGAGAATGAAAACATCATCCTACTTTCCAGAATGTCATTAGAAGCTGCGATCCTTTTGCCTGAGAGTTTCCGGGGGGGTTGCTCCTTCGGCGTCAAAAGCTTTCATTTGTGAAACATATGGTTCTTACAAATGAATAAGCCGTTGATCTCTCTCGCAGTCGTTAACTGACAATATGTAAATAGGGATGATAGGCATGTAGCTGAAGAAGTCAAACATTCCTTTATTTGTTTCCATGATTTAGAGCATTTCATCCAAAAGTGGATGCAGGTTCTGAGAAAACGAAACGTTAAAATGGTACAAAAAAAGAATATATAGTACAATCCTCCTATCAAAAGCGAGGAGTGGATGACGATGAAAAAGCTTGAGAAGCAAACTCTTTCAATGGAAGTGCCAATAGAAGTTTCAGTAGATTTACCACATGAGAGTTTGAAAGAAGCAAATTGGGCCGATGCATTTGAATATGTTAGCCCCGTTGCTTATGAAAATAGCAGAGCTGCTGCGGAAAAATCACTAACCAATTTCCCATTTTGGATTGAAACTCTGTTAGCTTTAAGAGATTTTTTTGCTAGAAAAATTGGATTAAAAACAAGAGATGTTTTCACAACGCCTTCTGGTAAGCAATTGGATTTAGTGGGCTTTTTTCCAGTTTGTGAAGAAACAAATGAACGAATAATCTTAGGTTTCAATGATTGGCATTTAGATTTTCGCTTAATTATTGAGCAAGTTAAACTTCAAGATAACAAAGTAAAAATAAAAGCAACGACATTGGTGAAATCACATAATATATATGGAAAAGCCTATCTCAGTCTCATCAGCCCGTTTCATAAAATGATCGTTCCACGAGTGCTGAAACAGGCCTTATAAATCACAAGCTTATAAATCACAAGAATGAGATAAGTTTATAGCTTTAGCTTTTTTCAATCTTATCAAATCCAACAAATAATCTGAAATCTTTGCCAGAACGACCTTCCGTCAAGGGTATGTCAATTTTCTTGATCATTGAAAAATAACCAATGGGTTTGCCCTGCTCAATAGAAACGGGTACAGAAATCTTAGTGTTTTTTAATATTTTACCTTTTTTATCAGTAAGATAGATATGAAGTGGAAGTTGAACCTGACCAGCCTGGCCTTTTGGCCCTAATAAGACCCGGCCAGCAAAACCAACCTTTACATGGGCAGTTCCAGGTTGCAGCACACATTCCCGAGCAGCTTTTGTAAGTTCACCACGATAGCGAACAGCTAAGCCATCACCATAACGTCCAACATCATAGACGGTCAAAAAACGTTCAGCATCCCAAATCTTAAATTTGGTACAAAGGCTTGCTTGCTTCACACCTTGATCAAGTGCCGTAACTTCTTGTTTAGCTTCAGCTAGAAGTCGGTCTTCACTTAAAACCTTTTCACTCGTAGAGACTTTTTTCTTCTCTTCAGAAGAGCCAAAAACACTTCCTCCTAAATCACCAAAAGAGGGAACGCTCCCAAGGCTACAGCCCGCAAGGGCAAACCCAAGTAGAGAAATGACAGCAAGTCGTAAAAAATATTTTGCGACACCAATTTTAGTAAGAATAAAGGCAGCAACATCAACGCGTTGCAAAAGCGACAAAAATGACATTAAAAAAACATCCCCAATTGGTGAGTGCATATTTGTAAAGTTTTGCAACTCATAGATCACAAAAAATCATCAATTATCGATAATTTAGGATAAAACTCTCATGAGAATTTATTTTATCAACTCTTGAGATCTATTCAAGCCAAACTCATAATTAATTATATTGCATTTTCACCATTAAAATAGAATATCATTTGAGAAACCAAACACCCAAAATTGGCAAACTCAAAGGCGAATAAATTATAAAACTTCAGAATAATGATTTTTCAGGCAAAAAAAAGATCAACATAGCGGAATTATTGTACTTCTTTTCAAAAAGCAGATAAATCACTAAACAAAGTAAATTTTTGAGTGTTTAGACTAAAAGACCAAAGTAACATTCCAATTAAAGATATCTGAGATAAATGAACGGTAAGAGACGGTAAAAGTGCAATGAGCGAAACAAAAGAAACATTGAACATACTTCTCGCAGCACCGCGCGGGTTTTGTGCTGGTGTTGATAGAGCCGTACAAATTGTTGAGCTTGCTTTAGAGAAATATGGTGCTCCGATTTATGTGCGCCATGAAATTGTTCATAATAAATATGTAGTTGATAGCCTGAAAGAAAAAGGTGCCGTTTTTGTTGAGGAACTGGATGAAATTCCAGACACGGATGCCCCTGTTATTTTCTCAGCTCATGGTGTGGCAAAAATTGTCCCAGAAGAAGCCAAAAAACGGAACTTTTTCTTCCTTGATGCAACATGCCCCCTTGTTTCAAAAGTCCATATCGAAGCTGAAAGGCTCTACGAAAAAGGTGCCGAGATAATCCTTATAGGCCACGCAGGCCACCCAGAAGTGATTGGCACCATGGGGCAATTGCCAGACGGGGCGGTCACGCTAGTTGAAACAGTCAGTGACGCTGAAAAATTTATTCCAGCTGATCCAAAGAGTTTAAGTTTTATCACTCAAACAACTTTGTCAGTTGATGACACTCTTGAAATCGTCAATATTTTAAAACGTCGTTTTCCTGAGATCGCAAGTCCTAAAAAAGAAGACATATGTTACGCAACAACAAATCGCCAAGAGGCCGTTAAAGAAATAGCTGAACAATGCGATTGTCTTTTAGTTGTTGGCGCTCCAAATAGTTCAAATTCTATGCGGCTTGTAGAAGTCGGTGAACGTGCTGGCGCAAAGCTCGCAGTGTTAGTACAAAACGCATCTGAAATTCCGTGGGAAAAAATAAACGGATATACGAAAATCGGTATCACAGCCGGCGCATCCGCTCCGGAAATCTTGGTTGACGAAATCATCACATCGTTTAAAGCGCGCTATGAAACAACCGTAACGACGATAACCACGGCGACAGAAGATGTGGCATTTAAACTCCCTCGACAATTGCGGGAAGATGCGTAAATTAAGGATAGTATAGTCAAAGCTTGTCGTCTAAAAAATGAGCGCCGGTTTTAGGTAATAGCGCGGTTGCTAGTGAGCAACCTGAGGGCACACTAACGTGCCGGTAGCTAGTGGGCAACCTGAAGGCGCACTAACGTGCCGGTTGCTAGTGGGCAACCTGAAGGCACACTAACGTGCCGGTTGCT
>BAABWY010000003.1:300000-391078 GCA_040367435.1 Hyphomicrobiales bacterium 4NK60-0047b
TCAACTTCTCTGAAAACATTATCATCAACCATAAAATTCTTGCTCTTTTGTCCGTTATAAATAAACGTTTTTTCTCAATTCACTTGATAAACTGCAATTCATGATTTCGCAAATCTATTAGGCAAATTATTGGTAAAAGGCTAAATAATAGGAATTGTGGTTAAAACACAAGCTATTTGAGGCTATGAGCTCATTATTTGCGCAAGAATTTGCCCCCGCAAAGGGGGCACTACTCAGGAGACTTCGTAATTTTAAGAGCTTGCTGGGCGTTTTTTTGCTTTTACAGTTTTTGTTTTAGAGCTTTTTTTCAACATTTGGTAAGTTTCAGCTTCTGATGGGAAGCTTCTATCTCTCACCTCTTCTGCATATAACTCAACAGCGCCTTCAATAGCCGCACCAATTTGACCAAACTCTTTGACGAATTTTGGCACCCATGGGCTTAGACCAAGCATATCTTCTAATACTAGGATTTGGCCATCGCATTCTTTTGATGCACCAATTCCGATGGTTGGCGCTTTGACTAATTTGGTTAATTGGTCTGCCAGTGGCTCTGCAACACCTTCAACAACCATGGCAAAAACGCCTGCTTTGTCGATATCTTTGGCGTCTTTTTCAATGGCGGCCCATTCTTCTTTCACACGGCCTTGAGTTTTAAAACCTCCCATAGTGTTCACTGATTGAGGGGTTAAGCCTATATGTCCCATCACAGGGATGCCGCGTTCAGTTAAATATTGGATGGTTTCAGCCATATATGAGCCGCCTTCCAATTTAACCGCACCGCAGCCAGTTTCTTTCATAATGCGTGCTGCATTCCGAAAGGCAATTTCTTTGCTTTCTTCATAGGAGCCAAATGGCATGTCAACAACGACCAAAGCACGACTCGAGCCTCGCACAACGGCTGCCCCGTGCATGATCATTAGATCTAGTGGTACTGGTACTGTTGATTCAAAGCCATGCATCACCATGCCTAAACTGTCACCTACAAGCATAAAATCTACGTAGGGGTCAATAATCCGTGCTGTATGTGCATGATAAGCTGTTAGAGAAACAATTGGGCTTGCGCCTTTTAATGAACGAATATAGGGCGCTGTTAATCTCTGTACTGATGTTTGTTTTGACTTTTGGGTTGTAGGTTTTTGTATAGACATGGGAACTCCCATAATAATTGCATATATATGAAGTGAGCTCTTTATGGTTCACTTTCTTAAATTAATATGGGCTTTAAACTTTAAAAATACAAGCTGTTGAGCTTATTCGGTAGCTTTTAGTTAAAATGATGATTTCTAACTGATTTTACCGCATTAAGGCTCTCAGGCGTTTTTATGGCTAGAGCATGTCGCATTAAATTGAATTCAAAGACATGTTTTATACTTTTTATTTGTGTGTGTTTCAGATGCCCACAGAGCATCCGCAATTTCACAAAACCAGTATCCACTCTTGTGCGACACGCACTACAGTAATGGTTGGCCAAATAATAAACCATGCAAATAAAATGCAAAGGCAGCATAAAGCCCAAAACCAATCACGATTGCATATAGATCATGCAGAATTTGAGGTTTAAAATTTCTTGTTTTTACAAGACCAAACTTTTCACGTTTTTTAAGTGAAATACGGTCGAAAACACCCCACGCTAAAAAGCTGCCGAATAATAATACGGAAGCTAAATCACCATTTACTAATAAGTGAGCAAAGGCCCAAAGTTTAACGGCGGTAATTTGAGGGTGACGCATCCAATAGCGAATATTACCGCTTAATTTCGCAGCGGGGAGCAATAAAAACGCCAATAAAACCAAAAGCATGGCCAGATGCCGAAGCTCAAATGGTGGTTCGTACAGAACTGTGGCTGTGGGGCGCGCGATTGCATAGCCAATAATGATTACGACAAAGCCAATTAAGGCAATTGCGCTATAAATCAGCTTAAATTTATTTTCTCCAAGCTGTCGAACGAGTTTATGTCGCTTGCGCGGTAAAGCAGAAAGCAAATGAATTCCAAGAAACAGCACTAAGCCTAAGATTAAGACCCACATTTGGTCAGCCCCTTTATTGTTTTTCCATTCACTAGCACAATTTTTGTGCAATTACGATATGACAAATTCAACATTTTGGATACATGCACAAATATTAGTGCGGATATATCACAATTTATTATTCTGCTTCATTTTCAAAAACATGACGGTTTACTTTCCCTTTATTCTTCTCTTTTTGGGAGCCTTAGCTTTTTTGTTTTCTATAGCTTTTAGCTACTTAATAGGGAGCTAAATTATTTGCTCGCACAAGAAAAGTTTACTGAACTAAAGGGACAAAATATTGTGATTTGTATGTGTTCTGAAATGTTTGGATAACCAAATAACATGATCGAAACTCATGTCATTTCTCTCACACGTTTCTTTTAGCAATGGATACATACAGAACATGTCACACTTAACAGACCTCTTTAAAATGAGCCTTCTTATTGTGCTATTTACCGGATTAGCTGGAAGCCTTGGTGCTTGCAATAGTAGCCCTTCAGATAATGGTTACAGCATACCAATCGAAAAAGAACGGCGTGGAAGTCATTAACAATGACAATCCAGCGCCGCTTAGTTGAGGGTTAGCTCTTTGAATTGCATTCAAGATCTCAACTTTATTCATTTCCCTCGGAAAGAAGAGTTGCGTCACTTCTTACAAAAACAAGCAGATGACCATTATTCTTAACGGGTACCCAAAACTCTTTGGACTGAGGGAAATATAAAAAATCTGCCAAGCCTTGCGTTTCTTTCAAATCAAAACTCTTTTGAACATCGATATTTTCTAATAACTCTCCGTTTTTGAGTGAAAACCTCATCAACTTGGGCGCGCCTAAACTGGTTGCGTAAATTGTTTCTTCTTCATCAATCCCGAGACTTGCTATTTTTTTCAGGTTATTTTGATTTGTAAGAGATGAAATTTGCTTTGTCGTCAGTTCCACTTGGTTAATTTTCCCACTATTGGAATTTCCTGGTCCTTTTTGAGAGGTAGAAGCTTTCAAACCAATTGATGATACATAGAGACTGTTTCCCTTTATGGCCAAACTATTTGGCCCTTCTAACTTTTTGTCTTTCAACCAGACACGTAATGTCTCATCGCTTTCGAGCTTTAAAATTGAATTTGATAAGGGATCACTGACATAAATTTCGCCTTGGTCACTGGCGCTTACATCATATAGATAAAAGGAAGTTGGTTGCTCAAATTTCTTAATGATTTTAGCTGCTTCTACATCAATTTTTAAAAGACTTTTGCCATCAGCGACATAAAGCATGCCACCCATCATGGCCATACCACGCGGTTGATTGAGCCCTTTAATCCATTCTTTATTAATCACGCTTCCATCACGAGCTAGTAATGCGATGGACCCTGTTGAGGGCTGGGCTTTTTCACCTAACTGGGAGACGTAAAACCTAAGACGTTTTTTATCAAAGCTAATCGACTGTGGGTGTTGAAGATTATCGACACTTCGCAACAGTTTTAGTGTCGGTCCTTTTGCCTTATTGTCTTCACGCTTTTTTTCTCTTTCTGCCAGAGCACTTTTTAAGGGAGGAAGCTCACTTTTATTCTCGAGTTTTTGTGGGCCATCTTCTAAGGCGGCTTGCTTCATTGGAGACGTTTTCTTTAGCTTACTCTGATGTAAGGCCTTTTTCCTGTAAGTTGTTTTAGGCTTTGTCGCCTCCTTTTTGACTTGCTTTTGATTTCCAGCATATTGATTGTGTCCCTTTTTTTGATACGTTGATTGATAAGCGCCATTTGCAGGTGGCAAACAACAGGCAGCTAAATTTACCAAAAGACACCCACCCAACACAGTTTTAATAACCCGAACCATCTACTCCCCCAAAACTCAAAATACTTTTACCGATTCGATTGATTGGAAAGGAACCATGGAAAAAAGGCAAAATTTTTGGGGAAGAATAAACTTATATTAGTGAAGTTTACGAGTTTGAAATATCTCGTGATCTTATTGAAATTAAACAGTAAACAATTAATCTTTGCATAAAAAAAGTGAGGTAGCTTTGCTACCTCACTTTAACAGCTAGATCAAAGGTTTGGGTTTACTAATTAATGTGAACCACGCGGTTCTGACACAGAAAAGACTAAAACCTTTCCATCTATCATCATTGGTGCCCAAATTTCTTTTTTACCTTCCATGTACTCAATATCAGCCAGACCTTTGGTTGATTTAATACCCAAAATTTTGGCCATTTCATATTTTGCCAACAGGCTGCCCGCTGCTGAAATAAGGAAGATATTTCCTGAAACCCAATCTGAAATATAGAAGTTGCCTTTTCCATCTGGTTCAATTCCATCCAGATTTCCGACCGGGCCTTTACTCAAGACTTCTATCGATTTATCCGACAGTTTAACACGAACTAATTTGCCATTTGGTTTAGCTTCCAGCATAGACTTTACGGTTGTACCGACAGTTGTCCCCCAACTGGCAACGTATATAGAACCTCCATAGACAACCGCGCCATTTGGACTTAGCAGCCTTTCATCCTTTAACCAGAGACCGAAGGTCCCATCTGTCGCAAGCTTAAAGAGACTATCGGTTAAGCTATCTGTAACATAAACGGATCCATCTGGTCCGAGCGCCGGATCATTTAAGAAAATCGCCTCTTTAGATGAGTATTTATTGGTAACCTTCGCTGATGGAATATCAATTTCGACAAATTCTGTAAGATCAGCGACATAGAGCTTAGTCCCGCTGATCACCATACCTTTTGGTTGATTGAGGCCTCCGACCCAGTTTAAATCTTTTATGCCACCTTTTTCATCTAAAATAGCGATGGATCCCCCACCGGTTTTGACTTTAAAATTTAGAAGGCTGACAAAAAACTGATTTCTCTCTTTATCAAACAGGACCGCTTCCGGGTTTTTGCCTGTTGTGATTGAAAGCACCTGTTTAGGCTGGCCATCTTTATCATGCTTATCAGCTTTTGTTTCTCCAGCTGTAAGCAATGTTGTAACCACTAGACCTACAACAATTAGAAAACCGCCAATTTGACGTTTCATTAAACAATCCTCTCAAAAATCTTTTGTTTATTTGATTTTAAACCTGGAACACTACTATCACAATAGGCACTCTGGTACATAGCTGACTGGCCAAATCATTTTGTTTTAATTCTTATATTGTCTCTCAAATGAGATTTTTTGTGCGCTTAGAGCAAACATAATTCAATTAAATCAGCTTGCATTTGTGGAGGGATTTCTTCTTCTAGATTACTTCTAAACCCTAAATCATTTGGGGCATCTTCTTCAGTTAGATAACGCCAACCTTGAAAGGCTTTTCTTGGGCTCATTTCTACTGGAACGAGTGGACCTTCAAGGACAATGCCGCACTTTGTCGGACCTCCCTCAGTTGGCATTTCTCTAAATTCTGCAATTTTTTGTCTTGCTTGAATTCGTTTTTGAAACACCCAATAAAGGGAACCTGGCGGTGTGAGTTTATCATTTAAAATTTCATCTGCACGCTTAGGGAAAAAACGTGTGACGTGAATGAGATCTTTTTCTACTAATTTTTTCCGGCTATTCATTTTTGCGCCGTTTGTTCGCAGAAATGTCTGACGTTCCTCAAGCTCTTGCAAACTTGAGATCCCAGCTGCCATTTTAATAAGATGCAATCCCATACCTACTCGTTTATTTTCCAATAAATTTTCTATAAACCATCATCACCCTATAATTAGGAACTAACTTTCCAAAATGGCAAGCACAACTATTTTGTCTTTGTGTAATCTATCCACAAGTGAATTATTATAAAAATGCATGTTTTTCTTTGTTCATGCTCCTTTTCCATCACTTATTGTCGCAGCTCAAGTTTTTGTGAAGTAGAGTTCATTTTCCTGCCGCGATTGAAGAGCATATGCTTTTGATGGTCGCTGAAGATTTTAATATTTGACGCGATTATAAAATAATATTTTAAAAAATACGGAGCAAAATTATGAAACTTTCTAAAACTTCAGGTGCTGCACTTGCAGCTGCAGCTGCTGCACTTATGGTTGGTGGAGCTGCTACGACAACAGTTTCAGCACACGAAGGTGATGTTGCTTGCTATGGTGTGACTGCTTGTAAAGGTCACAGCGCTTGTAAAACAGCAACCAACGCTTGCAAAGGCCAAAACGCATGTAAAGGCCAAGGCTTTGTTAAACTTTCTAAAGAGCAATGTGCTGCTGTTGGCGGTAAGCTTGAAGAAATGAAAAAGAAATAATATATGGTGCCCCTCTTGCTTTTGCGGAGGGGCATTTTTCTCTTTTAAGTTAAATACGTGCTAGAATTAAACTGAACTGAATGATTTAGGGTTTAAGCCCCATACAAAAGAGCCCCCTTATGAATGATAAAATTTTGAGCGAGAAAAACTCATCCCGCCCTCCCTTTATCGGGTTTGGCCTGGGTCTTAGGTCTGAGCATTACACTGATATTCTAGAAGGCAACCCGCCGATTGACTGGTTTGAAGTGGTGTCGGAGAATTTCATGGTTCCTGGTGGGCGCCCAATGCAAATTCTTGATCAGATTAAGGAAAGATATCCGGTTGTAATGCACGGCGTTTCTATGTCTATTGCCTCAACTCAGCCTTTGGATATGGACTATTTAACTGACTTAAAAAAACTTGCCAAACATGTGCAACCAAAATGGATTTCGGATCATTTATGTTGGACAGGTGTGCACGGCGTGAACCTGCATGACCTGCTTCCCTTTCCATATACGGCTGAAGCTCTTGATCATATAGTCGAGCGGGTCAATAAGGTGCAGGATTTTCTGGACCATCCGCTAGCGCTAGAGAATGTATCCAGCTATGTGAGTTTCAAACAATCGGAACTTAGTGAGTGGGACTTCATCAGCGAGCTAACGAAGCGGACCGGATGTTGGCTTTTGCTTGATGTGAATAATGTTTTTGTGTCTTCCTATAATCATGAATTTGATGCAATGGAATTCATTAACGGTATCCCTGAAGATCGTGTTGTCCAATTCCATATGGCTGGGCATAGTGACTACGAGACTTATATTGTTGACACTCATGATGCCCCTGTTCGGGATGAAGTTTGGGATTTATACAGAGCTTGCCAAAAACGTTTTGGTCCAGTGTCTACGATCATTGAGCGAGATGACAATATTCCTCCTCTTGCAGAGCTCATGCCTGAGCTTGAGAAAATCAGAGCTATTGGACAAGAAATTCACCCGCAATTGAAATCACAAGCGGCATAGGCTTTTTCTTATCGGCATGAAACAAATCAATAAAGCATTCCATTTTATGAGCGCACTTAACTATGAGCACACTTAAAGAAATTCAAGATAAATTTCAGAAATCGATTTTGCAGCAAGATGCAACAATTATTGACGATATTGTCGATACTTCGAAAGAAGAACGTGCTGTTTTATTGAATGTCTACCAGCATGCTTATGGGGCACGACTTATTGAATTTTTAGAAAATGACTTTCCGAAAACCTTTACCTATATGGGCGATGAGAATTTTAATCATATTGCAAAAGATTATTATGAAACTCATCCTTCTGATAATCCCAATGCACGATGGTTTGGGCGGTTTTTCCCAGAATTTTTATCGAAACATCCAGAGTTAGTTAATAACCCTGAATGTGGGGAACTTGCGCATCTTGAATATGCTCTTGGTACCGCTTTTGATGCACCTAACACGAAGCCGTTGACTAAAGTTGACTTTGCACAATTGTCGCCTGAAGACTGGCCAACCCTTAGTTTCAAGGCTCATCCTTCAACTACAAGACTATCTTTAAAAACCAATGCGTCTGAAATTTGGTCATCGTTGCATAAAGAAGAAGAGTTAGTTGAGAGCAAATCAAAAGCACTTATTATCGAGCTGATTGCATGGCGCGGTGATAATATGGCCCGCTTTAGAACTATGAGTTATGACGAAGCGATGATTTGGGATGAAGCTCTAAAAGGAGCGAATTTTGGGCAGATTTGTGAGATGCTTGGCACTTACTGGCCTTCTGAAGAAGCGCCTTTGAAAGCTGCCGGTTATTTACAGGCCTGGATTGCTTCTGAATTCTTGATTGACCCTGCTTAAGTTAACTATACCTCAGCCTCTTCTATAAGACTTATTTCGTTCAAGACTTTCTTAGTTAAGAGGCCTTGTTTACCACTTTTACAAATCAACCTATTTTCAGTCTTATTTTTCCTTTAAAACAAACCAGTTACCGGATTTTTTTATTAAAAAACATGAAAAGGAATAATAAGAATGGCTGTATTAAAAGTTATTGAGACAATGGCTAGTTCAACTAAATCTTGGGAAGATGCTGCTATGAACGCTGTTAAGCGCACTTCTAAGACCGTTGACAACATCAAATCCGTTTGGATCCAAGATCAAAGCATTATTGTTTCTAAAGGTGGCAAAGCCAAAGAATATAGAGTGACTTGTAAAATTTCTTTTGAAGTGACTGATTAATCGTTCTTTCTCAGCAGCCATTACACAGAGTTCCTGTGTTTTGGCTAATGAGCTTTCTTCTCATTCCCCGCAATATCCACTTATTTCTCTCCTGACGGTGCTAACGCTTCAGGGACATCATATATGATCAAGTTGAAATCATCAGGTCTTTCGATTGGCTGACCTTCAGTTATCCGTTTGCCTGTGTTTGGTAAGGGGACAAATTCTCCAATCATTGGAAAGCCTTTTTTTAGTTTATTTGAGGCTTCAAGCAGAGATTCGTTCAATTTGGTTGAATATTTGAATTCATAAGCTCTTGGCCTTGTACCAGCGATGCCATAATCCAGATCATGGCCCCATAAATATATTTTATTCGGCGCATCAATATAAATGGCTATGATCTGTAATTTTTGCGGGCGGTGTTGTGCGGTTGGCCAACCATAAAACTCCGGTATCGAAAAATAGGTAACATAGAAAAACACCGAGACAATGATTATCATCATCGCTTTGTAGAGCCAGTGCCATGGTGTGTATAGCAGCATACATAAAAGTGCTGCCAGCACGACTAGATATGAGACGGTCAATCCTAAACTATCTAACATTATATAAAGTTCTCTCTCTCTTCTCTCACGCGCTATTTCTTTTTTAGTGGCGCTTCAGGTTGCCCACTAGCAACCGCGCTGCTAAGGCTCATGGCCTCCGAGGGGTGGCATTTTTTGCGATCAACTTATCTGTGCTCGCTAAAGCTCCGCTCAGGCTTATCTTGTGCCCCGAGCTACGCTGGCGCTACGCCATGTCCTGACGCCGAAGTGGCATCACTCCTTCTTCGTATTGCCTGTTTTTGTTTCTAAACACTTAAGTGTCCACTAGTATCTTCTTTCTCGGTCGCGCTTTAGGTTGCTTTTGTTTGCACTCCAGATGCCCACACAGCATCCGCGTTTTTAGTGCGCTCCAGATGCCCACACAGCATCCGCGTTATTCTCTAAAGACAACCAACTGTTTTGGTATTTTGTCTTTCTTAACAATGCGTCCATCCTGGCCGAGTGTGAAGTTTACGACCGTCTTTTCTGTTCCCTTTGTATCTAGCGTGACCGTTTCATCAACGATGACCTGGTAGTCTGGCCGTAATTTAAAAATTCTCACCAAGACATCAACGGGTTCGTTTGATACGGATTTATAGTAATGAACATTCACGGTATAGCGTCCTGGATAAACGCCTCTTATTGTTACGATCTCCTGGTTTAGAGGGTTTTCTACCAGTTCATTATTTACAGTGATGCGATCATCTTCCATGCCACGGTCATCGCGATCTAAATGAAGCAGTCCTATCTCTCTTTGCTTGAACCAAAGTTTTTTACCTAGAGGGTCACCGACCCATACATCAATATCGTCTGGGCTAAAATCTTTCCACGTGACTGTGATTACGAAGTAGGCGTTAATTTCAACATCACCTTCTTTGATTTTTGGGTTGATGAAGATAATCGCAATGAAAAACAACAGTGAAATTCCTAGTAATGAGTTGAATAACAAATCACTAAACGGATCGGCTCCATTATTCTTTTTTTGACCACTTCCAACTCTTATTGCCACACTCACCTACCCTTTCACATGCTGGTTATTATCTGCAGTCATGATCGTTTTAGTGTGAATGTTAGCTGTTAAGAGCTTTAGTGATTGTTTATCTGACAGCCGAATGAGGGATGCAATTATTTGTTCGACATTTTTGTTTAGCAATATTTGCTGAATACCTAAAAGCGTTGACGCAATGAGCCCAGCAAAAGTGGTGTATAATGCTGTACCCATGCCGCTGCTCATTGTGATGAGGAGGTCTTGAATATTTTCAGCGCTTGGGTTTGGACCGGAGACAAAACTTTGTAGCATCAGAATGAAACCAATGATGGTCCCTATCAACCCCAACCTGATGAGGACATCAATGATAAAACCCAAAATTTCGCTAGGACTTCTGAGTTCATCAACATAGATTTCAAAGATATAATTAGCCTGATTAATGCCGCTCTCTGATTTTTCATTTTCAGGTGTTTTTTGAATCTTTGATAGTTCATTTATAAAATCATCGACAAGACTTTCTTGCTCTGTATCTCTGCTACTTTCTATGGTCTTTGAATTCCCCTTTACAGACCGAATTAGTTTTTCTGCTCTGATTAAATTTTGACATGATTTAAAAATATGGATGGCGCAGTAAATTGACGAAACTAAAAAAACAGCTGTGATGAGAAATGAGATATAACTACGATCAGCTTCGAGTACTTTTTCTCCATAGCCTTGATCTATCATTACAAAGCCGAAGAAAATGATAAGGCTGAACATAAGTAACCAGAGTAAGAAATAATAGAAGGGTTGAGGGTCTGTCGCCCTGATTGTTTTTATTCTTATTCGTTGTGTCATGTTTATACTTACAGACTTTCTCATATCAGGCGTTCTCATTTTAAGCTCTGGGCTAATCTTGCTTCAATAAAAAAGTGGTCTCTCCCACTTTAGAGAAACGATTATTTACAACGTCCAGGTTGTCATATTTAATTTTGGCTTCCTGGATCATATTGGTCAGGATGACGTTCGCGAGTATCATATATCTGATGTGCCCATCAGCTCGTTCACTGCCATTTTTTCTTGCTAGATGAAACCACCCCATTGCTTTAAGAGGCCGCAAAGGAAGTCCTTGACCATTCCAATACATCTGCCCCAAATTTATCTGGGCTGGTACATAACCTTTGAGGGCCGCTTTTAGATACCAGCGGGCTGCTGTTAATTTGTCTTGTTTCACACCAAGACCTAAATAATATAAATTTCCGATGACTGTTTGTGCCGCAACACTTCCAGAATTTGCTTTTCTTGAGTATTGAGAAAACGCAACTTTATAATTTCCTGAGAGGAGGTTATCTCTTGGAGACCGTAAATACAGATAGGCATAATAGCTGAATATCACTAACAGAAGAGATAGGAGCATTCCTGTAATTATCTTATGGTTTTGCGCCATTTTGACAAAAGGTATGTTCACTCCATTTTCCATTCAGGGGTTGAACCTTTCGCTTACGGGTTTCTATCTGATTAGATTATAATATGAGAGTGAGGAAAAATCGCCTTTTTTTCTGATAGTTGGAGCTAATCAGTCATTTCAAAAAAGGGCATTGAAAAGGGTGAAAACTTACTCAAATCTGACAAATGAGTTGATCTTGGCCGAAAAACGAAACTTTATCTGGCGTTTTATGTTTATTGAAACAATGGTGAGATCAGACTTTTATAATGGACTTGCACTGTAGACAGAGATAATAGCCCAGACTTTTCATAGTCCATCTTATGCGGATTAGTTTGAATTTAGAGAAGATTATGTTCTGTATTATTTTTCAATACACTTATTGTGTTTTTAAAGCCTGCTGGCTTTCTGCTTGAAACAATAATTCACTTCGATCCGGCACGAAGGCTAGTTTTTCAGTGATGGTCGTCGCATTTTGCGGGTAATTGCCGTTGAATTTAAGAGCTACGAAATTCTCTCCTATGCCCGCGTTTCCCGTTTTGACGATTAGATCTCTCCAGCCGTTTGTAAATTTTTGTGCCACATGAACAGGCCCTTTCACGCGGCGAATGCGCGTCATGCGCCGGAAACCATTGGTACCTTTCGCGAAAATTACTAAAGTACACCCCGTTGAAATGCACCATTCATCACCTTGAAACAGAACCATTCCTTCAGCAATGCCATCACCATTTAAATCAGCACCAACAATTTGCTGCGTGCCAGTATCGATTTTGGCTTCTAGTCGGTATCGATGAATAGCTTTTTTAATATCTGATTGATTGATGGATAGCTTTACTGACTGAGCGCCTAGTTCATTGTTATTGAGGGACACCTTTTGATCATTTTCTGACTTCTTACTTAGATCAACTGGTGCTTGGGCTACTCCATCCCCAGTAATAAAATTGTTGCTAGCGTTATTCGAGCAGGCCCCTAGAAAACTTACCAGGCAGAGTGTAAGTGCTAAAAAACATCTTTTTATAAATTGTTTCTCTAACATATTTCTTCTCATACATGCGCTTCAACAGAGCGTTTAACAGTAGCTTTTAATAGTATAAAACAGTTGTTCAGCTTTTTGGTTATGGCCCAGTTTGATTTTAAAGCATGCCAATGGATTCACAAAAACTTGAACTCGATTATGGTTATTATACTTTTTTAAGGAGAAAATACGACCTAGCAGTAGTATTTTTATAATTTGCCTTATTCAGCCGTTTCATTTTTTAATGCTTTCAGTTTTTTACCAACCCTTACGATGGCTTCAATTGCTGGTTTCAGTTCTTTTCCAAGTTCCGTTAGTGAGTATTCAACGGTTGGAGGAGAGGTTGGCATAACTGATCTTAGGACAATTCCATCAGCCTCTAATTTTCGTAACCGAGTTGTTAATACCTTTGGTGAAATCCCTTGTATGTCATCCTTTAACTCACTGAAGCGCCTTGGCTGTTCACTTAAGAACCAAATAATATTTGGTGTCCATTGTCCTCCAATAATACTTAGGCACGCAGAAAGGGGACAACTCATGGGCGGTGGAGCTACTTTATTTTTTCTTCGGACTATCATTTTATTCCTCACAACCTTTTTTTGATCCACCTTTTTAGCAGTTACCAGATGGAAACTAAGGCACTAAATGGATAGTTCAAAATCTAGTTTCAGTCAAATACCTACTATACAATAGTAACTACATATTTATATTACCCTAAAGATACATTAGAAAACACTCAAATGTTTGTTTTTGTTTCTAGGATCGCCCTTTTAGTTTCTCTTTAGGTTAAAATTAAATGTCTCAATCAAACCGTTTAACAACTCTACTTAATATTAAGCACCCGATTGTTCAGGGCCCCTTTGGTGGGAACCTTTCTACGGTTGATCTTGTTTCTGCGGTATCGAATGCAGGTGGTCTTGGTTCATATGGCGCTCATATTCTTGCGCCCGAAGAGATAAAGAAACTCATTACCAACATTCGAAATGCTACCCCCCATCCCTTTGCGATAAATCTCTGGGTTTCAAATTATGATGATGGTTTTGCTTCTATGAGTGAAACTCAGTTTGAAGCGTATCTTGAGCCTTTCAAACCTTTCTACGACGAACTCAAAATTGATTACCCAGTTTATCCTGAAACGTTTTACGAAAATTTTGAAGACCAGGTAGACGCACTTATCGAAATGTCGCCACCTGTTTTTAGTTTTGTCTTTGGCGTGCCTGATGAAGCGATATTGAAGGAGTGTAAGAGGAGACAAATTCTCACGATTGGAGCGGCTACTACTGTAGATGAAGCTGTTGCTCTCTCTGACGCTGGTGTTGATATTATTTTAGCAACGGGTTTTGAAGCTGGTGGTCACCGCGTTGCGTTTCAGAAACCAGCTGAGCAATCCCTTATTGGTACTCTTGCCCTTGTACCGCAAGTGGTTGATGCGGTGCCCCAGCCAGTGATTGCAGCTGGTGGCATTTCAGATGCAAGAGGGATAAAAGCGGCTCTTGCCTTGGGTGCAGAAGCTGCTCAACTTGGCACTGCGTTTCTTGCTTGCTCAGAAAGCGGGACAAGTGAACTGCACCGGCAATCTCTCTTTAACAACAAAGCTGAAAATACAGTTCTTAGTCGTAGTTTTACTGGTCGGCTCGCTCGCTTCATTCCGAATGAATTTATTTTACAGTGTGAAACATGTCCTGAGTTACCCTTGCCATTTCCCATTCAAAGTTTTTTTGCAAGCCCTCTTAAACTGGCAGCAGCTAAAACATCCACTATGAAATTTGCCTCTCATTATGCTGGACAAGGTACCGGCTTACTTAAGCACCGTTCGGCTTTTGACCTGATGGATCAACTGATCACTGATCTATCGACTTAACGTCCCTTACCTCTCACTTTAACCATTAGGAAAAAACATGACTTACAAATTATATTATTCCCCTGGTGCCTGTTCTATGGGAGTTCATGCTGTTTTGAATGAACTTAACTTACCCGTTGAGCTTATCAAAGCCGCTGATACACCTAACTTTGAAACCCTCAGTCCACCTAAAACTGTGCCTGTTCTTGATGATAATGGTCTGATTATTCGAGAAGGCGCTGCTATCATTCTGCACATTCTTGAAAAGCATAATAGCGAAATGCTTCCTCAAACTGGTGAAGCGCGTACAAAAGTTATTGAATGGCTAATGATTGCAAATGCAACGGTTCATGTTGCTTATTCTAAGTTATTTTATATTGCTAATAATGTGGAAGATGAGGAACTAAAACTTTCTCTTTTCAACAAACAGGCCAAGGTCATCGAAGGTTTATGGCAGTCTATTGATAAGCATTTGGAAAATTCTGATTATGTCACGGGAAGCAAACCAACAGCCGCTGATTTTATGTTAACGACATATGCGAATTGGGGTTCCTTTTTTCCGATGGAAATTCAGCTTGGCGATAATGTTAAGAATTTGATCACCAACATTAGCAGCCGCCCTTCATTTCAAAAAGCCTTACAGACTGAAGAGGTGGACTATAAAGCCACTGCGTAATTAGGAAGTTAAATCCGTATATTGCTACGTAACTTTACTCCTACCTTGGCCGTGTTTTGAGATTTCTGGGATTATTTTCTTTTAAGATCAAAACACGGCTCTTTATAGTCTGTGATGACGGCAAACGAATTTTATTTTTGCTTTTTTACCATCATCAGTGCCAACTTGCCCTCGATGAACACCATATTTCTCATCGGTTTTACGCAGCTCGACATAAAAGGGTGTCTCACTATTTTGCCCGGCTTCATTTTTATAAGTTGCGTAGCCGCATGTATGGTAACCATTTTCGGTTTCGAATTTCAGTGTTTTTACAGAAGTGTATTTTACAGCTGACTTTGTGGGGAGAATACTTTGCACCGCGTCTTGATAGAGGCGCTCTTGCCCTTCAGTTAAGATGATTAACTGAGTTTCATTTTCAGGTACCGTGCCGCTTATTGTTACCCCTGTGTTTTTGCCTGAAAGACAGGCAGATAGAGGCAAAAGCAGAGCTATTAGACACAGGAATTTTCTAATCATGGTGTACCTTACTCTCTTTTTTAGGCAGAACTGCCCTTTTTAAACCCATTTATATTGAATATTTAATCAAACCAAAGCCACGTTTGATTAATCACGATTTAGCTGCTTTCTCAAGTTATTGCTCCTTATTGCTCACTCTTTATTTTCCTCTCCTACAATATTTTCATTCCAATTTGCTGACTTATTAAGCACTCATTTTGCATAATAGAGCACATGCACCTCATGATCAAAACTTAAGCAGACCTTTCTGCACATTTATTAATCGCTATGTATAAATGCGCATGTTTTATGCACCTTATCACTCTGCTAAATTTTGCAAAAATCCTTAAGTAACTGTTTTTTAATGTATTATTCGTTTGGCACAAAATTTGATTATTAGACAGCACAATCGGAAGAGCTGATTCAAGCTAATTGTTTTTAGAAACATTTTACTTAGCTGAATTTCTCTCTCCAATCGGAAAGCACTACGAGTGACTAAAATATTTTTTAAAAAGGACCAATTTTTATGAAATTTTCTGAGTTGATAAAAAAGGTTATAAAGCGAACGACCTTAGGGTTAACTGCCGCTTTAACTGTGACTTCACTTTCACTCACAGGCCTTCATGCAGCTGAACTTGAATTAGAAAAAGATGAACTCAAATTTGGCTTCATCAAACTCACTGATATGGCACCTCTTGCGATTGCCTATGAAAAAGGCTTCTTTGAAGATGAAGGTTTGTTTGTCACTCTTGAGCCTCAAGCGAACTGGAAAGTTCTGCTCGATCGTGTGATTGACGGTCAATTAGACGGCGCTCATATGCTTGCAGGGCAACCACTAGCTGCAACCATTGGCTTTGGTACAAAAGCGCATATCATCACACCTTTCTCAATGGACTTGAACGGTAATGGTATTACGGTTTCAAACGCTGTTTGGGCTGAAATGAAAAAGCACATTCCTCATAAGGATGGCAAACCAGTTCACCCTATTAAGGCTGATTATTTAAAGCCTGTGGTTGATAAATATAAAGCTGATGGCAAACCTTTTAAAATGGGCATGGTTTTCCCTGTATCGACCCACAATTATGAACTGAGATATTGGCTCGCTGCTGGTGGCATTCACCCGGGCTATTACTCCAAAACTGACACAAGTGGTCAAATTCTAGCTGATGCATTTCTTTCTGTAACCCCTCCCCCACAGATGCCTGCAACAATGGAAGCTGGAACGATTTATGGCTACTGCGTTGGTGAACCTTGGAACCAGCAAGCTGTGTTTAAAGGGATTGGTGTGCCGGTTATCACTGACTATGAAATCTGGAAAAACAACCCGGAAAAAGTTTTTGGTATCAGAGCTGACTTTGCCAAGAAATACCCAAACACAACAACTGCTTTAGTGAAGGCTCTTATACGGGCAGCAAAATGGTTGGATGAAAACAACAATGCAAACCGTGTTGAAGCTGTGAAAATTTTAGCAAAACCTGCTTATGTTGGTGCAGACGAAGCTGTGATTGCGAACTCTATGACAGGTACCTTTGAATATGAAAAAGGTGACAAGCGAGACATTCCTGACTTTAACGTATTTTATCGTTATTTCGCGACTTATCCATATTACTCAGATGCCGTTTGGTATTTATCTCAAATGCGTCGCTGGGGACAGATCACAGATCATAAGCCTGATAGCTGGTATGATGAAATTGCCAAAAAGGTTTATAAGCCTGACCTTTATCTGAAAGCAGCTAACCTACTGATTAAGGAAGGTAAAATCAAAGCTGAAGAGATCCCAACTGGTACAGATGGGTACAAGAAGCCTCAATCAGAATTCATTGATGAAATCACATTTGATGGCCGCAAACCTAATGATTATCTCAAGCAATTTAAAATTGGCTTGAAGGAAAAGGAAACCGTCACGGGGGGTAAGGTAATGGCTAAATAACCCATTACCTCCTTCTCCTGGCCATAATCTCTATGGCCAGGAGACACCTAATTTTTTACGTTTTTTTATCTTTGCAAAATTGCGAAACAAAATGGAAAACTTAAATGGCTCTTCTCTCCATACCCTTTACACAACAAGGCTCTAAAATAAACTTTCAAGAAAGTTTCAAGCAGCTGATGATCCCACTTTCAGCGATGATGCTATTTTTATTTGCTTGGGAGCTCAGCGCCTCTCAGATTAAAACCTCTCTTGGTCTTGTACCTGGGCCAATTGAAGTGAGTAAACAATTTGGCAATTTGATCACTGAGCACGCTGAAGAACGAAATAAGGCTGATGCCTTTTATGAACGCCAGGAAAAACGAAATGCCAAAAAACTGGCAAAGAATCCAAACGCCAAAGTTAAAATTAGAAATTACACAGGCAAGCCAACTTTCTTTGACCAGATTTTAACCAGTCTTGTTACTGTATTTACGGGCTTTTTGATCGCAACAATTATAGCTGTACCCATTGGAATTATCTCAGGGCTCTCGCAAAATTTTTACACAGCTATCAACCCGATTATTCAAATTTTCAAACCGATTTCTCCCCTGGCATGGCTGCCGATTGTCACGATTATTGTCAGTGCGGTTTATGTATCAAATGATCCGACTTTTTCTAAATCATTTATCATTTCAGCTTTGACAGTTACGCTTTGTTGCATGTGGCCAACATTGATTAATACAGCTGTGGGGGTTGCCAGTGTTGATAAAGATCTCATTAATGTTTCCAAAGTGCTGCAGCTTTCGAGCTTCACAAAGGTATGGAAAATCGTTCTCCCTTCAGCAATTCCTATGATCTTCACAGGTTTGCGCCTCTCCATTGGCATTGGCTGGATGGTGTTGATTGCAGCTGAAATGCTGGCTCAAAATCCTGGCCTTGGCAAATTTGTTTGGGATGAATTTCAAAATGGCAGCTCTAATTCATTGGGGCGCATCATGGTGGCTGTTTTGGCAATCGGTATAATCGGTTTTGTCCTTGATTATCTGATGCTTACTCTACAACGTTTTATCTCTTGGGATAAAACTGCAGTCCTTCGCTAATTACAGATTTAACATTTGAAAGAGATTTAATAATGAACTCTCCCTATTTACATATTGATCATGTCACTATGAATTTCCCAACACCTACGGGCGAATTCTGTGCCCTGGACGATGTTAATTTTGTCATCAATAAAGGTGAGTATATTTCCATCATTGGTCATTCTGGCTGCGGAAAATCAACTGTTCTCAATATCGTTGCAGGGCTTTTGGAAGCCAGCCAGGGTGGTATTGTGCTTGAAAACAAACAGATTAATGGGCCTGGGCCTGAACGCGCTGTTGTTTTTCAAAACCATTCTTTAATGCCGTGGCTCTCTGTTTATGAAAATGTGGCGATTGCTGTTCGCCGGGTTTTCAAGGGTAAGAAAACCAAAAAAGAAATGAATGAATGGATTTTGCATAACCTCAATCTTGTTCATATGGACCATGCGCTTGATAAATTACCGTCTGAAATTTCTGGTGGTATGAAACAACGTGTTGGTATTGCCCGCGCCCTTGCTATGGAGCCGAAGGTCCTTTTAATGGATGAGCCATTTGGTGCGCTTGATGCGTTAACACGTTCTCATATGCAGGAGAGCCTTATGGATATTCAGGAAAAGCTGAATAATACTATTGTAATGATCACTCATGATGTTGATGAAGCTGTTTTGCTCTCTGATAAAATTATTATGATGAGCAATGGGCCAGCAGCTGACATTGGGCAAGTTCTTGAGATTGACCTGCCACGCCCACGTAATCGTGTGCGCCTTGCGAATAACCCAACTTACAATCATTATCGCCAAGAAGTTCTCAGCTTCCTCTATGAGCGCCAAGCAAATCCACTATCTGAAAAAAGTGAGGAGGTGCCGACAAAAAAGCTCACTGAAGATGAAGAATTAGTTGCGACAGAGGAGGAAAAGTCAGCTGACAATGTGACACAGCTCTCCCCCCTTGATAATTCTGGAAAGGCTGCTTAAACTTACCTTTCATTTACCCGCTCATTCATTTTCCTTCCCTTATGAATGAGCGGGTTTTTTATTTTAACAAACTAGTTTGAATTAAGCTTAAGTCAGCATTTCTAAAGCCCATGCAATACAACTAACTTATTGATATACTTACATTCATTATTGAACACATAAAGCTTAATCATCTTCCCCCACACTTACAATTTCTCTACTACTTTCATCAATTGATACCATTTGTCGCTCAACTGAAATCAGGATGATTGCCGGGTTTGAGATGCTATTATGTTTGATTTCCTGGCTTAGTCTTCCAAGCGTACTTGTGAACGTTCGGCTACCTTCCTTGCATCCATTTTCAATGATTGAAATTTTAGATTTTGGGCTTGCCCCAACTGCCAATAAATTCGCCTGTATTTTGGGAGCCATTTTTACGCCCATATAAAGAACAAGCATCACTCCTTTGGTAGCAAAGGAGGCCCATTTGTAAGGAGTTAGCCCTTCTGCGCTGTGCCCGGTCAAATAAATTAATGCACGGGTATCTTTTCGGATGGTGAGCGGTAAGTTTGCTTCTGCTGCGCAAGCATTTGCCGCGGTTATACCAGGAATGATTTCAAATTCTATACCGGCTTCCTTCATAGCGTCCATCTCTTCTCCAGCTCTGCCGAAAATTAATGGATCACCGCATTTCAACCTGACAACTCTTAAGCCTTTATTGGCTTCGTTTAAAATATGATCGTTAATTTCGTCTTGTGAAGTGCATTTTTCGCCTGGCGTTTTACCAACAAATATACGTCTTGCATCACGCCTTATGATTTCAAGAACTGTTGGGTCTATTAACCGGTCATATATAACAACATCTGCTGATTGCAAGGCTCTTGCGGCTCTAAAGGTGAGAAGATCACTTGGGCCTGGGCCAGCGCCAACTAAAGAGACAAAACCTTTGGAGGTTTCTTTAGGTGCGCCTAGTTTCGCCGTATCAGTTGTTTCACACTTCTGGCTTAAATCATCCAATGCGTTTTGATAAATGGTCGCAGAGGTTGCGCCAGCAAATACATCCTTGAATAAATGATCCCAAAAATTTCTGCGCTGTTCGAAACTGGTGTATTTTTTAGCAACCAAGTGCCGAAGGCTTTGCGCTTTTTTTGCTATATTGCCGATGTCTGTTGAAAGAAGTGCTTCAATTTTTGTTTTTATCATCCGAGCCAGGACTGGTGCCGTTCCTTCAGAACCAATGGCAACAGTGATTGGAGCTCGGTCTACAATGGCCGGAGTAATGAAATTACAAAGGTCGGGAGCATCGACCACATTTAACGGTGTTTTTAGGCGATATGCAATTTGTGCAATTTTTTCATTTTCGTCTTCATCCGATGCCGCATAGATCAGGCTGAATGGCTCTAAGTTTTCTTCGGATGGTTCTTCTCTTTGCCACTTAATAAGATTGTTTTTATAACTATCTTCTAACTCCGCATTAAGGCTTGTCGCAAACACTGTGATTTCAGCGGGTGTTTTCTTCAACAACCTTAATTTTTGCGCCGCT
This sequence comes from Hyphomicrobiales bacterium 4NK60-0047b, assembly GCA_040367435.1. NCBI lineage: Bacteria > Pseudomonadati > Pseudomonadota > Alphaproteobacteria > Hyphomicrobiales > Hyphomicrobiales bacterium 4NK60-0047b. The sequence continues at coordinate 320,908 of BAABWY010000003.1, forward strand.
TCTTCCCCGCCACCGATGATGGCAACGCTTGTGTTTTGCATATCATAATAAATGGGAAAGTAACGCATATGTTTTCTTATCTGCAACAAACTTTTATTCAGCTGCAACCTTTTGCTTGCTTGTTTCAATCATTTTTGCGAGCTCAGTTTTGCATGAACCGCAATTGGTTCCTGCATTGAGTTTTTTGCCTATGGCTTTTACTGTTGTGCAATTGTGATTTTCAATAGCGTCTCTAATTTCGTTCACCCCAACGTTAAAACAACTGCATATAATTGCCCCTTTATCTGGAGCATCTTTTGATGGTCTTCCGGTGAGAACTGAGAATTTATCCTGTGTTGTAATGAATTCTCTTGATAGAAGATCTTTCATAAAAACGCGTGAGGCATTAATTGGGGATGGACCGATAAAGAGCACTCCCTTTAGCTCAGCTTCGTTGAAGTAGGCCCGCTTAACATGACCAACTTGCGGATCGATAAACTCAAAGGGTTCGTCTTCTTTTGATATATCAAAGCCTAGCAGTGCGCTTAATAATGTTTGATCCGCATTGATCAAATCATCACCGGCGCATTCAATCGCCCAGCCTGCATCGATTGGCATGAGCGCCCAATAATCTTGTTTTGGGTTTGAAGACAGCTCTCTTAATTTTTTAATGTTTGGCTTTTCTTGAGAGATGAAAAGACCATAAGAACTTGGGCTTAATGCTTCTATTGAACAGGGAGTAAATTTGCTCTCTGGCTGCCCTGAAAAGGGGTCGACATTCTTAGCAACAAGCGCATCAATACGGGCGCTTGATGCGAATTGATCTGTCCAATGTAGAGGAGAGAATATTGTGCCAAGTGTTTGTGCATCAGTTATCCGCGCCCGCAAAAGGGCTGTGCCCTGCTCACTCTTCAGCTCTACGATAGCCGCATCTTCAATATTGTATTTATTAGCGTCTTCTTTACAAAGTTCGACGAAAGGTTCTCCGATGTGGCGCATCAATCTTGGCGTTTTGGCTGTTCTTGTCATGGTGTGCCATTGATCTCGAATACGGCCAGTATTTAAGATGAGCGGATAGTCTATGGATGTTTTTGAACTTGCCTCTTTGTAGGGCGTTGGGACTAATTTTGCTTTTTTACTTTCAGTGAAGAAGCCGCCTTCAGCGAATAAGCGCTCTTGCCCGACGACCTTACCAATTTCATTTTTTATGCAGGGCCATTGTACTGGCTCCAACTCATCATATCCCTCACTGGTCAAATCTTTCAAAGGGCCGATATTGAAATCCCTACTATTAAAACCTGCTGATTGATCATTTTCAAATTCAGAGAGTGCGGCATGCTCGCAAAAAACATCTTTAGCACTTTGAAAATTGAATAAATCTTCAAAGCCCATTCGTTTGGCAACTTCGCAAATTTGCCACCAATCTGCTTTGGCTTCACCCGGTGCTGATAGAAAGGCACGTTGACGTGAGATTCTGCGCTCGGAATTTGTTACTGTTCCTGACTTCTCTCCCCAACCTAGCGTTGGGAGCAGAATATCAGCGCATTCAGCTGTGTCAGTATTTTGCGTGACATCAGATACAATAACTAACGGGCAGCGTTTTAAGGCTTCTCTCACCATATCTGCATCTGGAAGGCTATCCACCGGGTTGGTTGCCATAATCCAAATGGCTTTGATTTTCCCGGCTTTAACAGCCTCAAAAAGCTCAACTGCATTTAGACCCGACTTTGAAGGGACTTCGTTTACGCCCCAAAACCTTTGAACAATGTCTCTATGGTTTTCATTTTTTAATTCCATGTGAGCGGCAAGTTGATTAGCTAAACCGCCAACCTCGCGGCCGCCCATAGCATTGGGTTGACCGGTTAAAGAAAAGGGTCCACAGCCTTCTTTGCCGATGCGTCCTGTACTTAGGTGACAATTTAAAATGGCGTTGACTTTATCTGTGCCGTTTGAGGATTGATTTACGCCCTGACTATAGAGGGTCATGACCTTTTCTGTGTTTGCAAAGGTTTCATAGAATTCAGTGATTTCAGATTTTGTTAGTCCGGTAATCTTAGCGATTTCATCCAGGCTCAATGAAAAAGCAGCGTCTTTCGTGCTCGCTTCACCCTCTAGATTTGCTTCTATATAGTCTTCATCAACAATGTCTTGGCTATATAAATGTGCCAAGAGACCATTGAACAATGCAACGTCTGTCCCTGGGTTTAAACCAAGATGAACATCACTTGCACTCGCCGTGGTGGTTCGTCTTGGGTCAATGCAAATGAGTTTTAAATCTCTTTTTTGTTTTTCAGCTTCAATGCGCTGAAAAAGAATAGGATGACACCAGGTCAGGTTTGAGCCAACAAGAATGATGACATCAGCTTTTTCCAGATCGTCATAGGAATTTGGGACTGTATCTGTGCCAAACGCACGCTTGTGACCGGCCACAGAAGAGGACATGCACAACCGTGAATTCGTATCTATATTGGCGGTTCCTATGGCGCCTTTCATGAATTTATTGGCGACGTAATAATCTTCTGTCAGAAACTGACCAGAAACATACATAGCAACGGAGCCTGGGCCCTCTTCCTTGATGAGAGATGAGAACTGGTCAGCAATTGTTTCCAGCGCTTTTTCCCAGCTCACTTCATCGTCTTTAATTTTTGGCACAAGGAGACGGTCGTCCAGAGATAACGTTTCACCTAAAGATGACCCCTTTGAACAAAGCCGCCCGAAATTTGCAGGGTGATTTTCATCCCCTTTAATTTCAACTGTCCCATCTGGCATTGGTTTTGCCAAAACACCACAGCCAACACCACAATAGGGACAAGTTGTCTTAATTGTTTTGGAGAGTTCCTCTGTTAAGCGGTCCACCTCTGCCTCATTCATACTGGTTATGCTGCCTCTTTTTTCACAGGGACAAGATCTAGGTAAACTTTGCCATCTTCTTTTTTAACGTCGAAGCTCTTCACGCACATAGGTTCTGGGCCAAGGGCTTCACCGTTCACTAGATTAATGACTAGGTTATGAAGAGGACATGTCACTTGTGCGCCATGAACAATACCTTCACTTAGAGCTCCACCTAAGTGAGGGCATTTATCTTCTATTGCGTAGACATCATCTGTATGTGTGCGGAAAATGGCTATTTTGATTTCGTCTGTGACGACAACGCGGCATCCCCGCTCGGGGATTTCGCTTAATTGGCAGAGCTCTACCCAGTTGTTTTCTTTTGTCATTATTGTGCCGTCTCCATTATTGCGCAGCCTCAAGTGGGATTGGTTTAATTGGAGCAAATTCATGAGCATCCTTGCCGTCTACAAATTCTTTCCAGGGATCGATTTGCAGGAATTGTTGAGCATGATAGAAGCGCTTAGAAAGCGTCTTTCTTTGCTCTTCATCGTCTACAATTACCTCTCTAACTCGATCAAAGCCAACACGTTTGGCCCATTTATAGATCCGCTCCAGATAGTAACCTTCCTCACGATAAAGCTGAATGAGAGCTGTTGTATACTCCATGACTTCATCTTCTGTTGTAACATTGCAGAGAATTTCTGTGCCTTTAATATCAAGGCCTGCTGCGCCGCCAAAATGAAGCTCATAACCGCTATCAACACAGATGACGCCAACATCTTTACAGGTTGCTTCAGAGCAATTTCGAGGACAACCAGACACCGCAAGTTTCACTTTTGCGGGCGTCCAAGAGCCCCAGAGAGTTCTCTCTAATTTAATGCCAAGACCGGTTGAATCTTGTGTACCGAAGCGGCACCAGTCTTTACCAACACAGGTTTTAACTGTTCTTAAGCCTTTGGCATAAGCGTGACCTGAAATCATGCCTGCATTATTCAGATCTGCCCAGACATCTGTTAAGTCTTCTTTTTTAACGCCAAGCAAATCAATACGTTGGCCACCAGTTACTTTTACTGTTGGAATTTTGTATTTATCTGCAACGTCAGCAATGGCGCGTAATTCTTCAGGTGAAGTAATGCCACCCCACATACGTGGCACCACTGAATATGTGCCATCTTTTTGAATATTGGCGTGAAGCCGCTCGTTCACGAAACGAGATTGATTGTCATCAACATATTCACCAGGCCATGTTGAAAGCAGGTAATAGTTGAGAGCTGGTCTACATTTTGCGCAACCGCAAGATGTTTCCCATTCTAGTTCCTGCATAACAGCTGGGATTGATTTTAATTCTTTTGCCACAATCAAGCGGCGCACATCACCATGTTCTAATGGTGTGCACGGACACATTGGTTTTGGTGCATTTGGATTAAAGCTATCTCCCAAAGACAGTGAGAGCAATTGCTCAACCAGGTTGGTACACGTTCCGCAAGAGGCTGAAGCTTTTGTGTGCACTCTGACATCATCAACAGAGCTTAAGCCTTTCTCTTTGATAGCTGAAACGATTTTACCTTTGCATACGCCGTTACAACCGCAAATCTCTGCCTCATCAGGCAAGGCTGCAACGGCCGCCATAGGGTCCAGGGGGGGCCCTCCTTGAAAATTCTGGCCAAAGATAACTGTCTCTCTCATTTCTGAGATGTCAGTTCCTTCTCGTAGCAATTGAGTGAACCATGTACTATCACCTGTTTCACCGTACAGAACCGCGCCTACAAGCTTATTGTCTTCGAGGATGAGACGTTTGTAGATGCCGCCGGCTGCATCTCTAAGGATGATGCCTTCACGGCCTTCATCTTCAGCAAAATCACCGATGGAGAAAAGATCAATTCCTGTAACTTTCAACTTGGTTGACGTGACAGAGCCAGTATATTTGGCACTCATATCGCCATCAAGATTTGCTGCGATGACCTTTGCCATTTCATAAAGAGGGGCGACAAGTCCATAACATTCAGAGCCGTGCTCTACACATTCACCAACAGTTAGAATATCTGGATCAGACGTTTGCAGATGGTCTGAAGCCAGAATACCTCTATTCACCATTAGACCAGCTTCAGCTGCTAGCTTTACTTCAGGGCGGATGCCAACTGCCATTACAACTAAGTCGGCTTCTAGCTCACGGCCATCATCAAGACGTATCGCCTCGACATGTTCATCGCCTATAATTTTTTCAGTATTGGCTCTGGTGATAACTTTGATACCGCGTTGCTCAATTTCTTTTTCAAGCAAGTAGGCGGCGGCACTATCAAGCTGGCGCTCCATTAAAGTTGGCATCAAATGCAGCACAGTCACATCCATACCCTGCATTTGAAGCCCTGCAGCGGCCTCCAAGCCTAATAGACCGCCACCAATCACGATTGCTTTTCCGCCTCGATTGGCGGCCTCTTGCATGAGGTCTACATCATCTAAGTCTCTAAAGCTGACAACACCTTTAAGCTTGTGTCCAACAACTGGAATAATAAAGGGGTATGAGCCCGTTGCTATGAGAAGTTTGTCATAGGAGGTTTCATTGCCATCATCATCGATGACTTTTTTGTTCTCTCGATCAATTTTTGAGATATTTACGCCGGTTCTTAAATCGACATTATTCGTTTTGTACCACTCTTCATCATGAATGATGATTTCTTCGTATTTCTTTTCTCCTGACAAGACAGGAGACAGCATCATCCGATTGTAGTTAACGCGTGGCTCTTTGCCAAAAATTGTCACGTCATAATCTGTGTTTCCGCGATCAAACAGCTCTTCGAGCATATGTCCGGCGGCCATACCATTGCCTATGACAACGAGCTTCTTTTTCAAAAGATTTCTCCAAAATTGAATTTATTAATTCCGCAGCTAAACCGAACCTGGGGAGAGGAACAGTTTACGTTTTATTAATTTACAATTTCCGTGCCAGAATTCACCAAAGCCTAAACATAAGCATAAAGCATTGAAATAAATGCCTTTTTTATCCTTTTGCCGAACATGCAGGTCCATGCTTTCAAATTAGGCATAGGTTAAATATTGTGCAGCTCATTGTTTATAATTTATGCAAAATATTCTACTGCCTGAATTTTGCGCAGTTAGTAAGCTTCTTTATTTATCAATACAGTCCTTAGAACCGCAGTAACGTGATTAAAAAAAGAGCATGCGTATTGTCGTCTGATTATTGTCTTTTGATTGGACAACACTTCACTCTGATAGCGACTTAATTATTTACTTCCCTGTCTTTTGATAAAAGAAACCTCTATTTGCTCCATTAATTGACAGTCAGCTCATCCCTTCCAAAACGACACTCTGTCTTCTGCTTATAGGAATATTTTGATTATTGATCGGAAAACGCTCATAATAAAATGTCTCTGAGCGAAAACCGCTCATCTTGATGGTTTAATATTTTTAAACCACTGTTTTTGTTGAATTATATTGTTTGGTGTAGATTTTGCGTTTAGAGACCTAAAATAATAAAAGCGAATTTTGGGGAAGGTAAAAACTCATGAGAATGGAGTTTAACCGTCTTGTATTGGTGAAACGCTATTTATGGGGATCATTATTAGTTGCCATTATTCCTTTGGCATTGATGGCTGGCCTCTATGATCGCTATAGCTCTTACTTGCATGATAAATTAATTGTCGAACGTATCGATGGCGATTTGCAAACGGCGATTGTTAAGATGCAAGGCTTTTTAGATACTCAGATTTATCATCTTGAGAACCTTGCTGACTTACCTGAAATAGGGGATTTTTTGGTTAGCGGGAAGACACATTCGGCCTCTCCCCAACTGACTGATTTTTTTTATCTCATCACGAATGGACAAGATGTTTATGGCGCGGAGTTTTTTGATGTGGAAGGCCAACTTGTTCACTCAATCCCTACTCGATCAGCCCTTGCGCCTCTCAAGACTTATCATAAGCTACCACTAGTTAAGACCAAGACCGTTGATATACTTGGCCCTATTCCTCCTGAGAATGGCAAGCCAGGTTGGTTTATCATCCGAAAAGATGTTATCCGTCTGGGTGAGAAAATTGGCTCAATCGTTTTGAAAGTTCGCCTCACTTCTCTTACTGAACAAGCTTCTCTTTTATATAGAGATGGTGTCTACCAACCTTTTTTAAATACGGCTTCTAAAGCTAGCTATTCAGTTCTTGGAACAAAAGAAGTTCCGGGCTCTGTGATCACAACTTCCACCGCACTCTTACCAGGATGGACTATTTCCTTACATAGTTATGGAAAAGACTTAGCTGATCCTCGATTATATATTCGCTACCTTCTGTTAATTTTTGTCGCCCTTTCTGCTTTTGGTATCGTTGCACTTTTTGTTCATATGTCTGAGCGGCTGGCACATCTGATCTCTCCTTTAAATGAGGGGGCACGGTCCATTGCCAATGGTGACTTTTCAGTTCGGGTTTCTGAAGATGGGCCTGGCGAAATCAGAAGCTTAGCGAAATCATTTAATGAAATGAGTTCGCGGCTCAATTCGCTTATTCATACGCGGGTTGATAGTGAAAGACGCGCTGCCCTTGGCAACCTGGCGGCTGGTATTGCACATGAGGTGAGGAACCCATTAGCAATTATTGGTACGACCATTCATGGATTAAAGCGATCTGAAAAGGATCCAACACGAAAAGATATGCTCGAGGTCATTAATGAAGAAATTATTCGCACGGACGCCATTGTTGAAGAATTTTTAGATTATGCACGGCCGCGCGAGCCGAAAAACGAAGCCACCCTTGTTCGCGATGTTTTGAATAGTGTTGTCACACTCACCTCAGCAACGATGTCAAAACAAGACGTCAAACTTAATCTCACAGGTGATGCGTCCATTCACCTTGAGGTTGATCCTTCTCATTTACGGCAGATTTTGATGAATATTGTTTTAAATTCACTTGATGCTATGCCGAATGGAGGGCATCTCACCATTCGTACTATTCGGAATGTGAACTCTGGTGAAATTCTCATTCAAGATTCTGGAAATGGAATGGATGCGACTTGTTTAACTCATGCTCAAACTCCTTTTTTCACTAGCAAAAAAGGAGGAACAGGCCTAGGCCTTGCGATTTGCTCTCAATTAATTAGCGCCAATGGAGGGACATTAAAAATTGAAAGTGAAGTTGGTCATGGCACAAGCGTTTCGATAACACTTCCCCTTGTATCCCAAGCGTTAAAAAAACAGCTCAGTTCAAGTCAGGATTGTAATCTATGAATAATATAAATTGCTTACTTATTGATGACGAAGTGAAACTAACCAATTCGCTTGCTTTTACTTTGGGAGAAGCTGGAATTGACTGCATTGAAGCAAATGATGGCACTTCTGGTCTGCAGGCGGCCATCACTCATACACCGGACCTGATTATACTTGATGTTCGTTTGCCGGATATTCCTGGACTTGAAATTCTGGAACAATTAAAAGCGAAAATGAGTGATACCCCCATCATAATGATTTCAGCTCATGGTGATACGAAAGATGCTGTAAAAGCGATGAAGGTTGGTGCTTCGGATTATCTTACAAAACCGTTTGATGTTGATGAATTGATCTTGATGATCCAAGAAACCATTTCAAAAAAACAACTTAAAAATGAAGTTCAGTATCTTCGCAAAATTCATTCTTCATCGGGCAATATTATTGGCGAGAGTCCAGCTATGAAAACATTGATAAAAAGTGTTGGGCGAATAGCGCAAAGCAAAGCCAAAACTATTTTACTGCTTGGAGAAACTGGAGTTGGCAAAGCTGTGATCGCCAGGGAAATTCACAATAGAAGCGGGAACCCTGAACTTCCCTTTATTGAGATTAACTGTGCGGCCTTACCTGAAGAATTGATGGAGGCTGAATTATTTGGCGTTGAAAAAGGAGCTTATACGGGCGCCGCTAGCAAACGAGCGGGCTTAGTTGAAATTGCTAATCAAGGGACTTTGTTTCTTGATGAGATTGGCGAGCTTTCCATGAAATTACAGGCCAAGTTACTGACACTGCTTGAATCCTGGATTTATCGCCCTGTTGGTTCATCACGGGAAAAACGTGCTGATATCAGGGTGATAGCTGCAACGAACCGAGACCTCGAACAGAATGTTCTGAACGGGACATTTCGTAAAGATTTGTTTTTCCGATTAAATATAATGCCGATAGAAATACCACGGCTGATTGATCGAGGAGATGATATTTGGCTTCTCGTGACTTATTTTGCTGAAACTCTTGCTAACCGGGAAGGCTGCCCACCTATTCGTTTTACTCAACAGGTTCAACAGATATTTGCGGAATATAAATGGCCTGGGAATGTGAGAGAGATAAAGAATTTAGTTGAACGATTGACGATACTTTACCCCGGACAAGAAATTTGCCTTGATCAATTACCGAACGAATTTCTACACCTCAATGGGGAAGCGCCAAGCTCTATCAATGACACGTTGGAAACAGCTGAGAAAGATTTAATTCTTCGCGTTCTTAATGAATGCAAAGGTAAGAAGGGGCTCACTGCTGAAAAGCTCGGGATCTCACGTCATGCATTGAAACGCCGCATCCAAAGATTGGGAATTGAATGAGAACGCACAAAACACTTTCCCTCTTCTTTTTCGCCCTTTTACACCTTTCTATCACTGCGCCAATGGGAACTGTATGGGCGCAGGCCAATGACGAAATTGTTCGGGCTAATGTTGGGTGCCTTTATCCTTTAACCGGGCCAGCCGGGCTATATGGCCGTGATAGTGTTGTTGCCATTAAGATGGCGCAAGATTTTATTAAAAAATCACAACGCTATAAGTCTCTGGACCTTCGTGTTAAAATTGGAGATACGCGCTCGAAGTCTCTTCGCGCAGTTCAACTTGCTCGCTCTTTCATTGACAAAGGACAGGTTGATTTTTTATGCGGGGTTGTGAGCTCGCGCATTGCTCTTGCGGTTAATGAAGCAACGCGCAAGCGCAATGTTTTCTTTATTGGTACTGACCATGCTTCACCGGTTATTGTGAGTGAAGCTTTGCAACCTTACTACTTCAGAATGAGTAATGGAACTCGTCAATCTATGTTGGCTGGAGCCAAATATATCAAGACCAATTATTCAAAGGCAAAACGTTTGAAAATTGCTTTTATTGGCCCTGATTATGATTATGGCTATTCAGCCTGGCGTGACCTACGTTCTTTTTTAAAAAAACAAAAAGTCGACTTTGAAATTAGTGGTGAATTCTGGCCTAAATTATTTGAACAGAACTATGCCATTTATATTAAGAAACTCATCGACCTAAAAGCTGATATTGTTATTAATGGTCATTGGGGGCATGACCTTGTTAGCTTTATCAAGCAGGCAAGAAATAGTTCATTATTCAAACAAAGTGTTTTTATGAACTTTGATGCAGGTGGTAATTTTGAGGTTCTCTCCGAACTAGGTGCTGATATGCCCCTTGGCCTAGTGCTGTCAGCTCGGCATCATGTGAACTGGCCCGAAACACAAGAAAATAAGAGCTTTGTTGAAACTTTTTTCTCTCGAACAGGACGCTATCCTAGCTATGCTGCTGAAGGTGCCTATTCTGGAATAATGGCTATTGCTGAGGCTGTGAGACAAGCTGGTTCGGTTTTAGATAAAGAAAAACTCAGAGATGTTTTTGAAAATTTAAAACTGAAACTACCTGAAGACCCTCATGGGTTTATGTCATACATGGACCCACGCTCTCATCAAATTTTACAAGTGCAAGCGATTGGCAAAACAGTTGCAAATGATCACTTTAATCCGGCTAAAGTTCTTCTTTCTGACTGGAGTGTTTATTACCCTCCTTCCATCTGGCCGTTACTGGAAGAGAAAAAGTAAATTCCGTTTTAATATAGACAAGTTTTATGAGCGCTCTTCGCTCATAGACACTCAATTTTTTGAGCGCTTTTAAACCACCAATAATTGCGCACTTTAGCACCTCCCATTTTACCAAGCATTTTCAACCCCTTACCTTCTTTCTTCTAATTGGTATGGGCCTTGCTATCTATCATACCAACTACACTGAATAAAAACTCGTGGCACTAAGCCATAGGCAACAAAGGTGTGGTTCGACATATATTTTCATATTGACGTTTTGGGAGGAACCTTATGAAACATTTTTTACGAACTGGTTTTTCGTTTAAATCTACTTCAAAAAAATCTCTTTTTTTCTCACTTGCAGCACTCTCTTCACTGGGATTGTCTAGCGGTGTAACGACAGCTGTTGCTGATGGTCATAAAAACTTGAAAATTGGTTTTGTTACCTTTTTATCTGGTGGTGCTGCTGGTCCTTTTGGGGTGCCTGCTCGTAATGCTGCTGAATTAATGATCGAAGCGATTAATAAAGGAACGGTTCCAGCCCCTTATAACAGCAAAGGTTTGGCGGGTGCTTCTATCTCACCTATTTTTGTTGATGAGGCCAGCAAGCAGAAGGTTGCTGACTATAAGAAGCTTGTTCAAAAAGATAAAGTCGACATTGTTGTTGGTTATATTTCTTCTGGCAGTTGCAAAGCTATTGCCCCTGTTGCTGAAGAAGCTAAAAAATTCACCATTCTTTTTGACTGTGGCACGCCGCAAATTTTTGAAAAAATTGTAACTAGCCCGAAATATGTCTTTAGAACTGGCGCACATGCAACGATGGATAATGTTGCAGCAGCCCGGTATCTCATGGCCCGCAACATTGATGCTTCATCAATTGCTGGGATCAATCAAAACTATGCGTGGGGTCAAGATTCGTGGAAAGACTTTTCACATAGCATGAAAGCTCTGAAGCCTGGCTTGAAAGTTTCGACGGAACAATTTCCTAAAATTTATGCTGGTCAATATGGTTCTGAAATCTCAGTTCTCTTGACTAAGAAACCAAATGTTATCCACTCAAGTTTTTGGGGTGGTGACATGGAAGCCTTTGTTTTGCAAGGTAGCGCCCGCGGTGTTTTCAAACGCAGCAAGGTGATCTTAACTACCGGTGAGACTGCTACAAATCGTCTTGGTGCTCAAATGCCTGATGGTACGATTATTGGCGCGCGTGGTCCACACGGTGCTCTTGCCCCTGAAGGCCCGCTAAATGACTGGTTTAAAAAAGCATATTTTGATCGGTTTGGTTCACTACCAACTTACCCGTCTTATAAAATGGCGCAAGCGCTTCTTGGTTTAAAAACAGCCGCTGACAAAGCTGGCAAGACTGACCAGGATGCCATTATGGCAGCTCTTAGAGGCTCTGAATTTGACACGCCAAGTGGCAAAGTGACTATGGCCCTTTCAAATGGTCACCAAGCCATCCAAGACACGGCTTATGGCATGTACAAGTTTGATAAATCAACTGGCAAATCTAGCCTTGTCGATATTCAAAGGTTCAAAGCCAAATGTGTTAATCCGCCAAAAGGTGTTTCAAGCACTGACTGGATTGCTTCCAATTTTAAAGGAGCTGATTGCAAGTAATTGCATCACGGATGGATGTTGTCTGTTGAGGTGCAGGCCCCCTTGCCTGCACCTCGCATTCACCTCTCACTTTTTATCTATTAGGAGATTATTATGCTAACGGCTGTTGCCATTTCATTGGATGGCCTGGGCTTTGCTGCGTGGCTGTTTCTTGCCTCTGTTGGATTAACTTTGATTTACGGAGTTATGCGCATCTTGAATATTGCTCATGGTGGGTTTTATGCGCTTGGCGCTTACTCTGCTGCATGGGCCATCGGGCTTTATACACAAACGGGGCAAACTATTGCCCTCACCTATCTGATCATTCCTGTGGCTGCGCTTGTTGTGGGTGTGGTGGCCGGCCTCACAATTGAGCGCGGTGTGATGCGCTACATGTATGGGCGCGACGAAGTTTTGATGGTTCTTGTGACCTATGCCATTTTTCTTATTCTTGAAGATGTCACTAAACTAATTTGGGGCACAGATTCTTATATTGCGTATCAACCAGCTTACTGGCTTGGTACCATTGAAATTTTTGGCATTCCATACACGATATATAAATTTTTAACCATCGGCATTGCACTGGCCGTCGGTTTAGTTTTGTGGTGGGGACTTACACGCACGCGCACTGGAAAATTATTGCTCGTGGTGATCAATGACAGGGAAATTAGTTCTGCTCTTGGTATTAATGTGACCCTGTTTTTTACAGCAACTTTTGTGATTGGAGCTACGCTTGGTGCATTAGGTGGGGCGCTCACTGCGCCTGAGATATCTGTTGTTCCTGGTATTGGTGCTGAGATTATTGTTATGGCGTTTGCCGTTATTGTCATTGGCGGCATGGGCAGCATTGGCGGCGCTATGATTGGGGCTTTAATTGTTGGATTTGCCCGCGCTCTTTCCGTTCATCTCTACCCTCCAGCTGAACTCTTTTCTATCTACATTGTGATGGCTCTTGTACTGGCCATCAAACCATATGGTTTGTTTGCTCTTTCTGAGGGGAGAAAAATATGATGAAGTCTTTTGATCGAACTGAAATTACTCTTCTTTTATGCATCCCTGTGCTCATTGGCCTTGGCTTTATTCTGCCTCAATGGATTGTGAACTATATTCAAGTTTCTCTCGGAACTGGATTGGTTGCTATATCAGTCATGACGCAGATGCGATCTGGCTTAGTTTCTTTTGGCCAGGGATTGTTCTTTTGCATTGGTGGGTACACTGCTGGCATGGCTGGTAAATTCTTAGGTGTTTCGGACTTATTCTTATTGCTCTTTTTAGGGGCACTTGCTGGTCTTGCCATTTCATTTCTTTTGGGCTTTCTTTTGCGCCGTTACAGAGAAATATTTTACGCCATGCTCACGTTGGCTGTTTCTATGATCCTGTTTGGATTGCTATCAAGCACAGAAGAGCTTGGTAGCACAGATGGGTTTAACCTTGCTTCACCGACATATCTTGGGTGGTCGCCCGAAGGAGAAATGGCTCGCTATGCTTTATACATCGCCACCTGTATTCCAGCACTTTTATGTGCGCTTCTTTTACACCGTTACTTAAGAAGCCCGATGGGATTTGTTGGTGAGGCCATTCGTGAGAATGAATTGCGTGTGGAATATCTTGGAACATCAGCTCACAAATCCGTTCATATTACTTATGTGCTTGCTGCAACTGTCTCAGCTATTGGCGGGGTGCTGTGGGCGTTAGCTCTTGGGCATGTGGACCCGGAGATGACCAATTGGACAACGTCTGGCCAGTTTGTTTTCATCTCCATTCTTAGTGGTACAGGCAACATAATCTCTCCGCTTTTTGGCACGTTTATTCTTGAGATTATTCGTGTTTATGCCGTTGAGATTTCACCCAACACCTGGCAACTGATGATTGGTAGCATCATGTTATTGACCATCATTTTTCTTCCCAAAGGGCTGTGGTCATTGATCCAACCTTCTTCATCTGTTGTCAGGACTACTCTTAAGAAATCCACGAAAGACAGTAAGGAGACACGCTCATGACTGTATTACTCGAAACTCGCAATTTGGAGCGGACATTTGGGGCTGTGGTAGCGGCCTCCAATATCAACATTCAGATTAAGGCTGGTGAGATATTGGGGGTAATTGGCTCCAACGGTGCTGGCAAAACTACATTTGTTAATATGGTCACAGGTTATTTAAGCCCAAGCTCTGGCGAAATTCTTTATCGGGGCAACCCCATTCATGGGAAAGCGACCAGAGACATTACGAAGCTAGGTATTTGTCGTTCGTTTCAAATTCCTCAATTGTTTCTTGAATTATCCGTACTTGAAAACATGCTCATTGCTTTGATTATTGCCAAGGGGAATGCTCCTGTTCTTTTTGCTCCAGCTGTTAATGAAAGTCTTGAAGAAGAAGCTCTTCGCCTTTTGTCACGCTTTGGCATTGAGGACTATGCAAACCAGGAAATCACAACTCTTCCTCAAGGTGTGCGTAAGCTTGTTGATATTGCTATGGCAACTGTTTCTGAACCTGAGCTTTTATTCCTTGATGAGCCAACAAGTGGCGTGAGTGCCCATGAAAAATTAGAAATAATGCAAGTTCTCATCACTGCTTTAAAGGCCACTAATACCGCTGTTTTGTTTATCGAACATGACATGGAAATTGTTGAAGCTTTCTCACCGCGTGTTGTTGCTTTTTATGAGGGGACGATTTTAGCTGATGGTCCTACGGCTGAAGTTCTTCAGAATTCTAAGGTCCGTGAATTTGTGATTGGGAGTGAATTTCATCGCAAAGGTGAGACACCGCCCTCTTCTACAGCTGAAACTGATTCTGTGAAAATTGGCTCCGTTCTAGAGGGAGATGTTTGATGTTTGAAGTTAATCAACTGAACTTATCTATTCAACGGGTTCCTATTTTAAGAGATGTTTCGCTTGAGATAGAAACTGGTTCGATTTGCGGCCTTATTGGTCGCAATGGTGCTGGCAAGACGTCTCTTATGCGTTCGATCATGGGGGTCCTTCCGATTGAGACAGGGGAGATCCACTTTCAAGAAAAAGAGCTACACAAGACTAAAGCTCATGAGAGGGCCAAATTAGGCATTGGGTACTTACCTGAAGACCGACGTCTTATTGCTGACTTTACGGTTGAAGAGAATATTATGGTGCCTCTTTGGGCTACCAACAATCAGGATAGGTCTCGCTTGAAGTGGGTTTATGAGCTCATGCCGGAGATTGGCCGATTTGCAGATCGCAAGGCGCTTACTCTTAGTGGTGGCCAGCAAAAACTTGTGGCGTTGGCCCGGGCGCTTGTTTCTGGCAACAATCTGCTTTTACTTGATGAACCTTTTGAAGGCGTTGCTCCGGTTTTGGCTAACCGTTTAATGGAAGTGATCAAGTCTTTAAAATCAGAGAACTTAACTGTTCTCATTTCAGAGTCTGATTATACACATTCCAAGTCTGTGGTGAACAAAGTCTACTCGATTGAGCGTGGGCAGATTTCCCTTATGGCAAATTAAATTGATTGATGAGAGTTAGAGGTGTCTTATGACGGATTTTTATTTTAACACTGCGAAATCTATACATTTTGAAAATGGGGGGGCGAACCGCTTTAGTGAACTAGTCTCGCCGCTTTTTGAAAAAGAAACTGTCAGCCCGCACATTTTATTTGTGACTGACCCTGGTATTCTTGAACTGGGATTAGCAGAACCAGCATTGACTAGTCTTCGAAACGCTGGTTTTGAAATAACGATTTATGGAGAGGTTGAAGCTGACCCGCCTGCCTCAATTATTAAATCAACAGTTGCTTCATCCAAAGATCTTGGGATTACGGGTGTTGTTGGCTTTGGTGGTGGCAGCTCGATGGATGTAGCCAAGCTTATTGCTTACCTTGTCAATGGGGAAGAAAACCTTGAAGACATTTTCGGCATCAACCAAACTAAGGGACAGCGCCTGCCCCTTGTTCTCGTACCGACCACCTCAGGCACAGGCTCAGAGGTGACACCGATCTCTATTGTCACCACTGGCAAGAATGAAAAGATGGGTGTTGTTTCTCCTGAAATCATTCCCGATCTTGCTATCCTTGACCCGCAATTGACGATGGGGCTGCCGCCACACATTACTGCTGCGACTGGTATTGACGCCATGGTGCATGCAATAGAGGCATACACATCAGCTAGCCCGAATAATAACCCGATCTCAAAAAACCTAGCCCGCACGGCCTTGAGTTTGATGGCATCATCTCTGGAAACAGCTGTTCATAATGGCAGTGATATTTCGGCCAGGTCTGACATGTTACTTGGTTCTATGATGGCGGGACAAGCTTTTGCAAATTCGCCAGTTGCGGCTGTACATGCTCTGGCTTATCCGCTTGGCGGGCATTTTCATATTCCGCATGGCCTTTCGAACTCTCTTGTACTTCCTCATGTGCTTCGCTTTAATATTAGCACTGCGCCAGAGCCTTATAGTGAGCTGGCTCTCTTTGCTTTTCCTGAGTTGAAAAAATTTGAAGGGGCTGAGCGGGCCGTGGCTTTTTGTGATACGCTACGGGATCTCTCTCAAAGATGCGGTTTACAACAACATTTAAGTCAAATGGATATACCTCAAGATTTTTTACCAACTTTGGCTAAAGATGCCATGAACCAAACACGCTTATTGGTGAACAACCCCCGAGTGGTAACAGAGCTTGATGCCCTTTCAATTTATGAAGCGGCTTGGTGATGCGAGGACAAACATGCTCAATTTAAACAATAAAGATTTATTCAAGACTGATGCCTACATTGATGGGAAGTGGATCTCATCTTCTAACGTCACACCTGTGATTAACCCAGCAACAAACCTGAAAATTGCTGATGTTGCTGATTTTTCTACCAAACATGCTCGCCTTGGAATTGACGCGGCATATAAATCTCAGGACAACTGGAAGAACAAAACGGCCCTTGAGCGGTGTGACATACTTTTAAAGTGGTATGAGTTACTTTTAGAAAACAGGGAAGACTTAGCACAGATCATCACCGCAGAAATGGGCAAGCCAATTGTCGAAGCGCGCGGTGAAGTTACTTATGGTGCCAGTTTTATTCGTTGGTTTGCAGAAGAAGCACGCCGCGTATATGGAGAGACAATACCAGGGCATATGCCAGACAAGCGACTGATGGTGCTTAAACAGCCAATTGGCGTGGCAGCTTCAATTACTCCCTGGAATTTTCCGATTGCAATGATTACCAGAAAGGTTGCACCTGCACTTGCTGCTGGTTGCACCTTTGTTGCGCGTCCGAGTGAGCTAACACCCCTTTCGGCATTGGCATTGGCTGAGCTTGGTGAACAGGCTGGAATTCCGGCTGGTGTATTCAATGTTGTCACTGGAGCTGATGCTGCTGCCATTGGTTTGGAGTTTTGTAAAAATAAGATGGTTCGAAAGCTTAGCTTCACGGGCTCAACACGTGTTGGGTCTCTTTTGATGGCACAAAGTGCTGAGAGTGTTAAGAAACTCAGTTTAGAGCTTGGCGGCAATGCTCCATTTATTGTTTTTGATGACGCTGATATTGAAAAGGCTGTTGATGGTTTATTGATTGCCAAGTTTCGCAATTCTGGACAAACATGTGTTTGTGCCAACCGAATTTATGTACAAGACGGCATCTATGATGCCTTTGCTGAAAAGCTAACTGAGGCGGTTTTAAATTTAAAAACTGGCGATGGGGTTGATGAAAGCACTCACATTGGCCCGCTCATCAATGATGCGGGACTTGCTAAGGTTGAAAAACAACTTTCTGACGCCCTGGCTAAGGGAGCTAAAGTGAAGACGGGCGGGGAGCGTATTGCCCCGGATCAATTGTTTTTCCCGCCCACCGTGATCACTGACATTTCTAATGACATGCTGTTTACACATGAGGAGACGTTTGGTCCGCTTGCGCCACTTTATAAATTTAAAACGGATGACGAAGTGATTGCTTTGGCAAATGACACTGATTTTGGTCTTGCTTCATATTTTTACAGTAAGGATCTTTCGCGTGTTTGGAAAGTTATGGAGCAGTTAGAATATGGCATGGTTGGGGTGAACACCGGGCTCATCTCAAGCACAGAAGCACCTTTTGGAGGTATTAAACATTCTGGCCTTGGGCGAGAGGGCTCTCATTTTGGGCTCGAAGAATATTTGGAACTCAAATATGTTTGCCTTAGTGTTTAAACTTAAAACGCTTGAAATGATTGATAGGACGTGTGGTTATGAATGAAAATGAAAGTAATTCATCAATTAATGATCAAAATGTCTGGGGTTCTTATGAAACGTTAGATACAGCTGAGGCTTATATTGAAAGCCTCAGAGGCAGAAACCTTGATGTTTATTTATTTGGAGAACTCGTTGAAGAGCCGGTTGATCATCCAATTATTCGTCCTTCCATCAATGCAATGGCTGCAACTTTTGGCCTAGCTGAAACAGAAGAAGATGTTGCAACTGTTTCCTCGTCCTTATCTGGCGCGCGTATAAATCGTTTTTTACACATTATGAATAGCCAAGATGACCTGGTGAAGAAGGCGCAGATGCAGAAACGTTTGGGCCAAGAAACCGGCACATGTTTTCAACGGTGTGTTGGTTTAGATGCGATTAATGCTTTGCATTCAGTGACCTTCGATATAGATGAAGCTCATGACACTTCTTATCATCAGCGATTGCTTGCCTTTTTGAAAAAGGTACAGGTTAAAAACCAGGTGATCGGCGGGGCGATGACAGATGCAAAGGGTGATCGCAGTAAACCTCCGCATCAGCAAGAACAGCAGGATATTTATTTACGCGTGACGAAGCGTGATGAGACTGGGGTTTATGTCAGCGGGGCGAAGTGTCATCAGACAGGGTGTATTAATTCTCACTGGCTAATCGTCATGCCAACTCTTCGCCTTACTGAAGAGGATCAGGATTATGCAATTGTTGGTGCTATTCCAGTTCAGGCACAAGGCATCACTTATATTTATGGACGGCAGTCTTGTGATACCCGTGCCATGGAAGGTGGTGAGATAGACACTGGAAATTCTGAATTTTCCGGCCAGGAAGCGATGATTATTTTTGAAGATGTTTTCATTCCTAATGAATTTATCTTTATGAATGGCGAATATGAATTTGCGGCATCTCTTGTTGAACGTTTTACTACGTATCATCGGTGTAGTTATATATGCAAGACAGGTGTTGGGGATGTGCTCATTGGAGCTTCAGCTGAAATCGCTGATATGAACGGGGTCTCAACAGCCTCTCACATTAAAGACAAGCTTGTTGAGATGGCTCATTTGAATGAAACCATTCGCAGCAATGCTTTGGCTTCAGCCTATGAAGGGGCACCGCATAAATCTGGTGTTTGGATGAATGATGAGCTTTTGGCAAATGTTTGCAAACATAATGTCACTCGTTTCCCATATGAAATATCTCGCCTAGCACAAGACCTTGCCGGCGGGATCATGGTGACGCTTCCTTCTGAGAAAGATCTCACCCACAATAAAATCGGCCCTCTTTTGAAAAAATATCTGCAAGGCCGTGAGGGGGGCGATGTCACTGACAGAGTGAAAATTCTTCGTCTCTTAGAGAATATGACATTGGGGCGTAACGCGGTTGGCTATTTAACAGAATCGCTCCATGGAGCTGGCTCACCGCAAGCCCAGCGCATTCAAATTGCTAAGGGCATGAAGATAGAAGAGAAGAAAAAGTTAGCGCGCAAACTAGCTAAGATTGATGAGAGTTAGACTTGATTTTATATATAAAAGTTTTAACTTTTCTGTTCGTATAATTTCGAGCAAAACAGCTTTTCTAACTGGTTTAATTTTCGCCCCTTTCGCCATACAACACCGACTTCTAACGGGTGAATTTTATCTGCAAGTGCTATTTTCTGCAGTCGCTTGCCATCAATTGTCCACGCTCTGAAAAGCACATCACTTAAGATCGTTACAGCCTCCCCAATAGCGACCATATTCCGTACAGCCTCAATGGATGTTGAAGCAAAAACTTCATTTGGTTTTTCTTCTCTAGTTTGCCAATATGTTTTTGCAGATGTCCCGCATTCATCCGCATTGAGAGAAACAAAGGGATAGTTCTTTAGATCCTTTAAATAAACCTTTTTCTTGTCTAGCAATTCATGATGACTGCCAACCCAAAGGTGTCGTTGCGATTGGTGAAAGACTTTAGATGTTAACCGCAAATTTTTTTCACCGTTTGATGTCACCATCAAAGCTAAATCAACCTCATCAGAGATAAGCTTTAGTTCCAAATCTTCTCTTTTTAATTCTTCCAATTGAATATTGATGTCTGGAAAGAGTTTCTTAAAATCCGATAGAAAAGGAAAAACAAAATACCCCGAGAGTGTATGAGTTACTCCTAATCTGATGATACCGGACATCGCTTTATTTTCGACTTTCACGCTCTCAATTGCATTTTTAACTTCTCTGTCAATTGAAAGCGCATTCCTTAAGAATGTTTCGCCTGCCTCAGTTAATGTTAGTCCACTCGAGTGCCTGATAAACAAACTCACCCCTAAGTGCATTTCCAAATCTTTTATAGCAAGGGTCACTGCTGATTGAGAAACATTCATATTTCTTGCGGCTGCCGAAATCTGTTTTTCTCCCGCCACACCTAGAAAATAACGAATTTGCTGCAAAGTAATAGACATTAATTTTTCTTATGTATTGTATTCAATATTTATATTTCAAATACTACAAACTTTATGTCAAATTAACAAGAAATCTAATGAAGCAATGTACGCTCACCTAAGTAATTCATTGTTTTAATGTTAATTTAACTTTAAATGGATCGCTTACCTCAATGACTTTTGAACAGATTAACGAGACAGCACGCAACATATATAATGATATTTTAGACAGAAAGGTTTTTTTGCCCATCAAAGATAAAGATGGAACTTTGATTGCACTTGACGACGCTTATGATATCCAGGATGAACTATATAAAATTTTCCAAAATGAAACAGATTCTGGTCCAATTAGCGGTTATAAAATTGCACTGACATCTGATGTAATGCAAAAACTATGCGGAGTTAAAAGTCCCGTTTTTGGAAAAACTTTCACAAAACAAATTTATAAATCCCCTCATACAATTCGATCAGAAAATTATATCCGCTTAGGGCTTGAGTTTGAGGTTGCTTTCGAACTTGGACAGGACATTCTTTCCGCTGCCCCCCCTCTCACCATTGAAACAATCGGTGATTATATTAAAAGTTGCATGTCTGCTTTTGAAATAATTGATGATAGAAATGCTGATTATAAAACTCTCGATGCAGCTTCTATTTTAATGGATCGATGCTGGTGCGCTGGCATTGTTTTGGGGGCTGCTGTCACTGATTGGTCGTCACTTGACCTTGCGAATTTATCAGCGACCCATTATCGAAATGGAGTTTTGTCAGCTTCCTCAATTACAGGAGATGCTTTGGGACACCCTTTAGAAGGTCTGGTTGCTATCGTCAATCACGAAAGACAACGTGGCAACGCTTTAAAAAAGGGAGACATTTTCATCACTGGCAGCTCTCAAAAAACTGAGTTTGCAGAAGCTGGCGATTTTTTTGAATTTAAGATTGATGGACTTGGTAGCGTATCAATTCAAATAGAATAATTTCCATTCTTAACTCCCAAACTATGAATTTCATAAATTTTTAGTAACTTAAAAAAATAAAAACTGATAAACAGGATTTATCTATGGAAGACCTTATTCGTCAAAAAATTTCATTTCAACAACCTCTCATCATGTCGTGGCATGGACTTGGCTCGCCTCTTTCTATTGAAATAGCAGGTAAGGCTGGTTACCACGCAGCATTACTTGATCATCAACATGGCTTAGGGGGGATTGATGAATTGATGTCATGCATTTTAGCTACTGATAACGCTCAGCTTCCTTCATTTGTTCGAACTGGGTGGATTGATCCCTACTTGATCACACAAGCTCTTGATGCTGGTGCGCAAGGTATCGTTTGTCCGATGATCAATACAGCCGATGAAGCTAGGGCTCTTGTGGAGGCTACTAAATACCCCCCACTTGGATCACGCAGTTTTGGTGCTTATCGTGCCCAACTGATCCATGGCCCAGAATATATAGAAAGAGCGAATGATTGGACCATTACTTGCGCACAAATTGAAACTAAAATGGCAGTAGATAATTTAAACCAAATTTTAAAAATTCGTGGACTTGATATGATATTGGTTGGCCCGAATGACCTTGCCTTGTCCCTTTCCGAAGGCTCCTCCAGAGACATAAGAGATGAAGCGGTTTTGAATGCTTTACCTCAAATTTTACAAGCATGTCGTGATAATGACGTCATTGCCGGGATCTACGCAAATGATGCTGAGTATGGCAAAACTCTAATTAAAATGGGATGGGATATTATCGGACTTGGTTATGACATTGAGCATATAGCAAGCGGTATGACGAAAAATTTAGAAGCAATAAAAGCACTCTGATTACGTAAAAAAAATTTCACTTCTTACTTATTCACCTTAAATGAGTGTGACTTTTCTGATATTTACAGGCTTGTATTATTAACGTTTCTAGCAAGTGTTTTAAATTTTTCTTATATTTCACAGTCATTTAAACGGTTTGTAATTATTGCGGCCCAATAAATGTGTCAAAAATATTACTTAATTGTGACAATTTATTTTTATCCACATTTTTTTGTTTTTCATATTTTTTCTTTAGTGCATGCTTCTAAGTATCAGTTCAGTTTTTGTTGATCTGATCAATCGATGACTTGCATGTGAAGACTTAAGCAGAGGTGTTTTTTTAAGAATTTATATGACGTAATTGACTGACTAAAGGCGGGGTTCGTACTGCGTTGGGAGCCTTTAGTAATGAGTACTTTTTTTAATCAACCGCGCTTCTCGCTTAAAGTTTTAAGTGCTGTAAGTGCATTATTTATTTTTAATCTTTTCAATCCTTCAATCATTCACGCTCAAGATGCGTCTTCAGCATCGGAGACCCCTCCTTCATGGACAGGGTTTTATTTTGGTGTTGGACTTGGAGCAGCTTTAACTGACCTTGAACTTGATAATGAAGTTGATGGAATTGAGCGCCAACGTCGTCGGCGTTGTTTTGAGCGCCGCGTAGGCCCTCCACGTTGTACCAGATACACAAGACCTAGTCGTTACAGATTCAGTGAGAGCTCATCTTTTGATGAAGATGAGACTTACTTTTTTGGAACCATTCAGCTTGGTTACAATCAACAAATCAACAGCATGTTTGTTGTAGGTGCCTTTGTTGACTTTGATAAATACATTGGAAACTCAGATGCATTTAACGACATTAATTTTAATCGTCGCGGTCGTCGTTTTAACGAAGTTTCTGGTTCTGTTGATCTTGACTATAGCGCCACTGTTGGTGGTCGCATTGGGTTTTTGACGAATAATCAAAACACACTGATTTATGGCCTTGTTGGTTACACCTATTTGAAACTTGATGGAGACTTAACTGAAACAGTTGGTCGGGTTAACCGCCGAGGAGGCCAACGCATTCGAAATAGTGCAGGCCTTCCTTTTCCGGATGAACTTGAAGGGTTAACCCTTGGCGCTGGTATTGAGACAAAATTATCTCGTAACGTTTCATTCAAATTTGAGTATCGTTATACAAACTTTGATGATGATACCGCAGCTGGGGCTTATTCTTCCACAAACAATAGCATTCGCAATAGAAGAGGTCGTAGATACACAGAGGTTGAAAATATCTTACGTGGAAATTCTATCTCAGGGTTAGATGGAGACATTCATTCAATTCGTGCGGTTCTTGTTTATCAACTTAACTCATTGCCATAAGAATTTTGCCCAAAATTAGTTTCTAAAGATTTGAGTAACATGACTGCCTTAGAAACTGATTTAGGCTGACTGGCCCATTCATCTTAGGTTTTAACTCATGTTGTCCAAAGATGAATGGGACTTTTTTTGAGACATTACCTTTTAAGGATTAAGTTATGGCGCAGTTATCACCTCGCCATCTTCTTTTGTATATGTTGTGCCTGATTGCACATCGAGTAATTTAAAGACTGCTTCTGATGGTCGGCACAGAGCCACACCTTTTTTTGTGCAAACGATTGGGCGATTTACTAGCACTGGATGTTCCAGCATCACTTCTAGCAATTTCTCATCTGCCACTGTTGGGTCAGTTAAGCCAAGCTCTTTGGCCGGAGATTTTGTTGTGCGCAAAGCTTCGCGCGGCGTTATGTTGGCAGCGGCAAAAAGGGCTTGTAATTGCGCCTTTGTCCAGCCTTCATTTATATAGTCTATAATAACTGGCTCTTTTGCAAAGGCTCGAATGATCTCTAATACATTGCGTGAAGTTCCACATTCTGGATTGTGATGAATTACAATAGACATTGGCTACACCCTTTAATCATTGAAGACCTATATCATTAATGATTTAGACTTTTGCAATGAGGTAATCCAAGTTTGTCCTTTTTGCAAATGTTTTCGGCTTTAAAACTATATACCTAATACCCCCCCATCCTGCTCTATACAGCTTTTTGAAAATGGTCTATTTTTAATAACTGCTATTCATATCTGGGGGATGAACTATGTTACGTTGGATTTTCTTATCTGGGACACATTTGGCAATGCTTGCAATTGGCTTTGCTTTGGGGGTTTATTTCCTACCGATTTTAACGGCGCCGCCCAGTTTAGACAAAGGTATGCTGACACAAACTGCGAAATCAGCACTTTTTAAAACCGAATTTAAACGTGACTTAAGGGGAAGTGACTTTCTTCATTGGGGAGAGGGTAAAGTTAGCCTTACAGACAAAAAGATAGTTCATGAAGGCAAACTCGCTCCGGGACCTGATTATAAAGTTTATCTAGCCAAAACATTTGTTGAAGATGAAGCTGAGTTCTTAAAAATCAAAAGTGATACAAAACAAATTGGTGATGTAAAAACCTTTGATGGATTTCTTGTGACCATACCTGAGGGAATAAATGTTGCTGACTATTCTACTGTAATTGTTTGGTGCGAAGCTTTTGGTGAATTTATCACAGCGGCTAAATATAAATAATTGTTAGTTTGTGGTCTTCCTCTGAATTGAGACAGAGGTGTTTTTTAAGCTATCACTTCAAGGCCTTTGCTAGCTTTGCTTCTATGTAGTCTATAAAAATGCGAACTCTTGCTGACATGAGCTTTCCTGGGGGGCGTACAGCCCATATGCCCCACTCAGGTTCTAACTTATGATTTGGCAAGATCTCAACAAGTTCACCGCTTTTTAATTGCTCAAGCACATCCCATTTTGATTTTAATGCGATACCAATTCCAGATAATGCCGCTTCAGTAATTGCTTCTCCGTAGTTGGTGGAAAAATTACCGGAGACTTTTATTTCACTTAGCTTTCCTATTTTATCTTTTATTTGCCAAGTGCGCATTTCTCCTAATAACAGGCAATTATGTGAAATTAAGTCTTCAGCTTTTTTTGGGGTGCCATATTTTTTTACGTACTCTTTTGAAGCCACCAGTAATCTTGGGCTTTCAGCTATTTTTTTTGCCCGTAATGTTGAGGGCTCTAACACACCGATGCGCAGGGCCAAGTCGAACCCGTGACGTACGATATCAAACATGCTATCGCTTAATTCTAGTTGGATTGAGACTTCTGGGTGTTCCTTTAAAAATTCTCCGATGTAGGGTGCAATATACCGCCGTCCAAACGAAGCTGAGG
Source organism: Hyphomicrobiales bacterium 4NK60-0047b (assembly GCA_040367435.1). Taxonomy (NCBI): domain Bacteria; kingdom Pseudomonadati; phylum Pseudomonadota; class Alphaproteobacteria; order Hyphomicrobiales; species Hyphomicrobiales bacterium 4NK60-0047b. The sequence goes on from BAABWY010000003.1 coordinate 346,731, forward strand.
CTGTGACACGAAGCTCTCCTTTTATGATTTTACCTGTGCCTTGTAGATCTGTTAGGGCGTCTTCAACATCTGCTACAATCTTTTTGGCATGACTTAAAAACAACTCTCCATCTCTGGTAAGTGATACTGAACGTGTCGTTCTATTGAGTAATTTTGCCCCCAGCGCTTGTTCCAGGTTTTGAATTCTCTGTGAGGCAGCCGTTGGTGAATAGCCAAACTCCATACCTGCTTTGCCGATTGCACCCAGCGCGGCAACACGGACGAAGAATTCAACTGATTTTATATCCAAGCTCATTGTCCCGTTTTACCAAATAGTTATTATCAAAACAAGATGATTATCCTTTCGCGTGACATTCTCTATAGTCTAAACAACGAATAACACAGCCTTCTGGTATGCTTATCCCTAATGTTCTCCCCCTTAGGCTCAGTGTCACCAGGCTAGATATAAGGAAGAATTTAATGAAAGCTGTTGGATTTACACATTATCTCCCCATTGAAGACCCGAATTCATTTCTCGATCTGGATATTGAAACTCCTGTTCCTTTGAATGAAGATATTCTGGTTGAGGTCAAAGCTATTTCTGTTAATCCGGTAGACACAAAAGTCCGTGCGCCTAAAGATATTGTCGAAGAGAGCCCTCGTATTATTGGTTATGATGCTTCCGGGATTGTTAAAGCAGTTGGCTCTGATGTCACCCTTTTTAAAGAGGGGGATGAGGTTTATTATGCAGGAGATATTTCGCGCTCTGGCACAAACCAGGAATTTCACTTAGTTGATCAAAAAATTGTGGGATTTAAACCCAAATCTCTTTCATTTGCTGAAGCGGCAGCTTTACCCCTCACAACAATTACCGCATATGAATCCTTTTTTGACAGACTTAAAATTGATCCAAACGGCGCACATGCTGGCCAGACCATTTTGATCATTGGTGCTGGTGGTGGTGTTGGCTCGATTGGCATTCAGCTTGCTAAATTGGCGGAACTAAAAGTTATTGCGACTGCATCGCGTTCTGAAACTACAAATTGGGTTAAAGAACTTGGCGCTGATTATGTGATCAATCACAGAGAGAATATGATTGAGCAAGTACGAAATCTTGGTCTTTATCATGTTGACCACATTGCGATTTTTAATGATATGCGTCATTGGGAAACAGCAGTTGAGCTTATTCGCCCGCAAGGGGGGATTGTGACCATTGATGACACTGAGTTACCTATGCCTATGGCTGGTATGAAAGCGAAAGCGGCGAGTTTACATTGGGAGTATATGTTTGCCCGGTCTATGCACCAAACAGAAGATATGATTGAGCAGCATAAGTTATTATCTAACATCTCAGAGAAAATTGATGCTGGTACTATTCGTACAACGGTTACGGATGTTTTATCTCCGATTAATGCTAAGTCCATTCGTGAGGCACACAGATTGATAGAAACGGGGCAAGCCAAAGGTAAAATCGTTATTGAAGGATTTTGATCTTAAAAACTTTATTATAATTTCTCACTCTTAAAGCCTGGATTTTATCCAGGCTTTAATTTTCTCCGATCGCCAAGTTCTGTAACTGTTTCTCATTTAATATTTTTAGTATGCCCCGCCCACGTTCAATCATTCCAAGCTTTTCCCATTGCGCCAATTTCCTACTGATGACTTCACGGGCTGTTCCAAGATCTGTTGCCAGTTCATCATGTGTTACTTTGATCATCGGCGATGTAGTTTGTAGTTGAAGAACTCTTGCTGCTAACCTTGTATCAATTGGAACAAAAGCCACTTCTTCAATCTTGCTCATCATTGATGCCAAGCGCTCAGAAAAAGAAAGAAAAACCAAGCGGCGAAACTCAGCCGAGTGATTGAGCTTTGCTTCAAATTCGCTATGAGAAATGATACAGGCTTCAACATCTTCTTCTATATGAGCTTCTGCGCAATAGTCATTGCCACTTAAAAGGCATGACGTGTTTAAGACGCATGTTTGGTCTGAGCCAACGCGGTAAAGCATAATCGCTTTACCGCTGAGCGATATGAGATCAACCCGAACCACTCCTTTTAGTAGATAAAAGAATTGTTCACAGACATCGCCAGATTGAAAGACCCGTGTTCCTTTTGGCAAGGAGACAATGGTAGACCCTTTTAAACAATCCGGGATATGATCTAATCTAGCATCAGTCTCATTCAGGGCTTTCATTCTCTCACCTTTTATCTCTTCTAGGCAAATTTCTTTTTGGTTTGCCTTTATTGAATTGGTCTGTTTTGGCTCCTGATAGCTCTAGAAAATTGATGAGACTCAGATTTATACCCAATCACTTCTTAGGCGCCATATGTTCTTTATTCCATGCCATTGTTTCAGGAATTTTATAGGTCCATGGAAGGCCTGAGTTCCGCCATCCATTTAGTTTGCGAAACCCCTCTTTGTTTTTATCACCTTCAAACCCTTCTACCAAATTCCAAACATTTGTATAACCGGCCTTGATTAGCTTGCGAGCAAACTTACCTGATCGTCCGCCTGAACGACAAGCGACAAAAATCGGATTTTTTTTGGTCACCCCTTCACGATCTATCAAGTTTTTAACTTCTGCTAACAGGTTTGGATTTTCCTTCATCTTATAGCGCCCTAGTTCAGGGGAAAACTCATGAGAGGCAATGGCCAGTGGAATGTTTTTATCTGTACCAACGGCATGCCCAACAAATGAGACTTCTATTGGATCTCTGACATCGATGAATATTATTTTAGGGTTCTCTTTTAATGCTTTAAAAGCGCCTTTCGGAGAGAGGTACAAGCCTAAAGATGTTGATCGAGATTGGCTGACCTTTTCAGGGGAGACATCTGACTTTATTTCTGCTGCAAAAGCAGTATTTGTCAGGCTTAGCACAGCCAAGCCAGTTAGTATTTTTGAGAATATTTTTAAAGAATAGCACCATTTTAAATTACGCACTTTTTTTCTCCTTTTTTAGGTTTAAGTGCACTCTATTCCTGGGCTCATCAGTCTTCTGTGACATTGTCACTGATAGGATTGGTTTCTCCCTGTCTTACTACGATTTTGTTTTCCTCTTATCTGATCTACATCAAAAAGGACAAAATCTATGAAAAAACTTTCAGTTGCCATCTTGGGATTGTTTAGTGTTTTATTTAGTAACCCTGCTGTTGCAGAACCCCAGAAAAACATTGTGACGATTGTGACATCTTCGCATGCTCAAACTCAATTAATGGCGATGGTTTTGACAATGCAGGCCGTTAAACAAGGGGCAAATGCTCATATTCTACTTTGTGGCGATGCTGGGGATATGGCTTTAAAAGATGCGCCCAAGACGGTTACTGCTCCACAAAAGCCAAAAGGAATGAGCCCGCAAAAACTCATGAAGCTGATTATGGAAAAGACGAAAACAAAAGTTGAGGTCTGTGCTCTTTACTTGCCGAATAAAGATATGAAAGCTTCAGAACTTATAGATGGCATCACTGCTGCCAACCCTCAGAAAATGGGGCAGCGTTTGTTAGTGGATAATGTTCGTATATTAAGTTTTTAATTTCTTCTCAATCTTTAAAATGAGGGGGGGATTATACTTCCCTCCTCTTTTGTATGCACCTTCTATCAGCCACTTAAAAGCAGGTTGGGTAGGAACAAGACAATTTGCGGGAATGCGATTAAGCCTGCAATTGTAAGGGCGTCAGCAATGAAGAACGGGGCGGAGCCCCGAAAGACATCTTGTACGGTGACTTGTGGGCAAACACCAGCTACGACAAAACAGTTTAATCCAATGGGCGGGGTAATTAAACAGAGCTCTGCCATTTTTACAACGATGATGCCAAACCATATGGCGCAACTCACACTATCCATACCAAAGGCACTATTGGCGGCAGTAACATCAGCTCCGCCATTTAACGCAATGATCGCTGGAAAAACCACAGGTAATGTCAAAAGCATCATACCAATGGCATCCATGAACATCCCTAAAACCGCATAGGCGCAGAGTATTAAAACCAACGTTAAGAGAGGGCTTTGATCAAGGCCCTGAACCCAGTCAGCAAAAACACCCGGGAGGTCTGCAAAGCCTAAAAAGCGAACATAAATCAACACGCCCCAAATGATTGAGAAAATCATCACAGAGAGTTTTGCTGTTTCTAGCAAGCTATCTTTTAATTGAGGCCATCGCATGCCTTTATAAAGAGCCATAACAAACACAACAAAAGCGCCAAGCGCACCGCCTTCTGTCGGTGTCCCCCAAGCGTCGCCGCCAAAGGGGTTATAAATAAAGAAGATAATGATTGTGACGACAAACAAGATTGGGAGTGCACCTGGAAGTGATGCGAATTTTTGTTTCCAAGTAAAGCCCTTTACGGGGGGGCCGAAATCTTTAAACATCATGGCCATGCAGACAACCAGCCCACCATACAGAACGGCTGAAAACAGCCCCGGTAAAAAACCGGCTAAAAGCAACGCTCCCACATTTTGCTCAACAATAATTGCGTAGATCACCAAAATTGCGGATGGAGGAATAAGTGAGGCTAGAGTGCCTGCTGCTGCAACAACGCCAGCGGCAAATCGTTTATCATATCCAAGGGCCAACATTTCTGGAATGGCCACTCTTGCAAACACGGCCGAAGTTGCGATTGAAGCACCGGACACAGCTGCAAAACCAGCTGTTGAGAAGACAGTGGACACTGCCAAACCGCCAGGAAGCCAACCGATCCAACGTTTTGCCGCTTCAAATAATGCTTTGGTAAGCCCGGCGTAATACGCTAAATAACCGATGAGGATAAAGGTTGGTATTAAAGATAGAGCTTGAGATGAAATTTTAGAATGAGGGACTTGCCCTGCTATTTTTGTGGCGACCGTTAAGGCCCAGCCAAATTCTTCTCCTGCATAGCCTTTCTTGGCCCAGAATATCCACACTAACCCAATAAGGCCGGATAGAGCTGCTGCAAATGCAACTCTTACTCCAATGAGGACCATAAGCAGTAAGCCAGCAGATACGAATAGACCGATTTCAATTGAACTCATGTTCTTATCTCTGTTCTTTAATCTGTAACTGTTGCTGCTTCTGCCGCTGCTATTTCGGCAGCTCCCTCAGGTAAGGGTACGGCGACCGGCTCATGCACTCCTTTATAAACAGCACGTGCATACCCCCATATTTGCAAAACTAATCTCATCCCTAAGACAAAAAATGCAATGGGTACAATGAGTTTTACCGGCCAGATTGGCAGGCCAATATCAACACTTGAATCCCGGCTCCATAAAGGCGCTGACATATCAAAGGAGCGCAAAAAATGAGACCAACTACCCCAAAGAAGCAATAAAACTAATAGTAAAATTATGATGGATGAGATGAGCTCTAGGACCCATAAGGGGCGGCCCTTTAAATTCATGATTAGGATATCCATACGGATATGAACGCCTAACCTTTGGGAATAAGATATCCCTAAAAATGCTATCACTGGCATGATAATTTCGATCCAATCAACATAGCCTGATAAAGGTTGATTGAATAAATGACGACCCGTGACACTTATGACGGCCAGTATCATAAGAGAAAAAACGGCTAGTCCGCTGATAAGGCAAAATATGGTTTCAATTTTGAAAAGAAACTGATCAACTCTACTAAGTAAAGTTCCATCAGTTCTAACAGATCCTGTTGCTGCCATTTACTTCTCCCCAAACACAATATGAACATTACCGGTTAATAAAGGGATGGCCAAAATTGCCTCCCTTTATACCGGTAAAGTCCAATTGCTCTTAACTTAGTTCGTTTTTTTAATTTCACTTACGACCAGATCATATAGTTCTTTTGCTGGCAGCCCGCGTTTTTTGTTTTGTTCAATCCAGGCATTTGCTGCTGGAGCGGCAACTTTTTTCTTAAACGCTGCAATAGCATCTTTACTAAAGGTGACTTTCTCAATTTTTTTGCTCTCTAGTTTTGGTCCCCATGTTGCCATCGTTTTTTTGTTGTAAGTGGAGATATAATGATCAAGAGCTTCATCAACTGAGCCTAATAGCGCTTCTTTTTCTGATTTGCTCAGTTTATTTAAAGCGTCCGTATTTACAACAACAGGGCAATTAACGGTGCCGGGATTGAGGTTCGTTGTCCACCATTTTCCTTTTTCAACTGTTCCAAAAGCCATGTGGGCATGAGGTGCGAAGGCAACAGCTTTAATGACGCCGCTATCTAAAGCCTGGCGAACTTCTGACGCTGACATAGACGTCGGCACAGCACCAACCGCTTTCATTGCACGGCCAATGCCACCGGTTGCGCGCACTGTCAGGCCTTTGAAATCTTCAAGTCCATTTGGTTTTTTTCCAACACCGAGAACATTATATTGAGGCAGTGGTGATGGCATGAGAAGCGTTGCACTCCATCTGGCCAAATCTTTTTTAACTGCAGGGTGATTATAAACAGCTTTTGAAATTTTAACTTCCTGCTCTAATGATTTAACACCCAAGAATGGAAGCTCTAAAACTGTGATAGATGGGTTTTTATCTGCATGGTAACCTGCGCAAAATTGTGCCATTTCAAATGCGCCAATTGAGATACCATCTAAATTTTCTTTATTTTTTGAAAGGCCGCCATAGGAAATTTGCAGTTTGAATTTGCCGTCGGTTTTCTTTTCAACCAGTTCAGCTAATTTTTCCACATGCTCTGTAAATGCTCTTCTTTTGCCCCAGAGTGAGACATTCCATTCGGTTGCCATCGCTTCAGCAACGAATGTGCAGGTTATTACTCCAGCTACAACCGTTTTCATAATTGATCTTTTCATATTTTCCCCCTAAAGAATCTAAGGCTTCAAGAAATTATTCCACTTTTGGTTATATGATAAAGACCTAAGTGACGAACTGTCTATGAAGAAAATTACATATAACTTTACCATTCAAGTTTTTAAAACAATTCATCAAAAAGCAGATTAAATGTTTGAACAAAGACAAACCGCGTCAAAAAGATTCAAAATAACAATTGATTTTGATGTAAGTTTTTTTTAAGTTGCCGACTATGTGTAAGCAAGTATGGTTCAAAAAAATATCATTTGTTTTTGTATGGGTGTTCCTCGTGAACGCCCTGTTACCATCGCTTGTGCAAGCTTCTGTTCATTCCCTTTCTCAAACATCTACCCAATCTGAAGGTTCTACAAAGATTTTAATTTGTACGGCACAAGGTTATAAATGGGTTGATATTAGTGAACTGGAAAATACTGATCAAAGCGAGCGGCCAAAGCAACATTTTGAATGTCCGCTTTGTTACAGCGCATCGCACCCACTTGATGTGTTGCAGCCTGATGCTGAAGTTAGACTGCCATTGCCTTCTCATATTCATAAGGTGAACTACCGACTAGAGTTAAAGTCGAGACAGAAACAAAATCATTTTCTCCTCACCACGTTAAAACGTGGTCCCCCACTATTTGCATAGACCTTTAATACTCCTTTTATTTTCATTAATTTCAACGAGATAGCGGTTATTATTCCGTCTTTTTTCGGAAGATGCTTGCTTTGCTCTTTTGAACCATACAGGTATGTCTATGTGTAAAAAATCTATTCTTTTGAGTACTATTTCTGTGCTTGCTCTTCTCAGCTCTCCTGCTTTTGCAGACGAGAATGTGACGCTTGATGCGATTGTTGTGACCACAACTAAAGAAGCTAAACCCGTGAGTGAACTTTCTGAGACCATTAGTGTTGTCACAGAGAAAGACATTAAATTTGTAAGCCCTGCTCACCCCTCTGATGTCACAAATAGAAAAGCTGGCGTTTATGTTAATGACTTGGGCGGTGAAGGTCATATGACGTCTATTCGCCAACCATTAACCACCGGCGCCGTCTATTTATTTTTAGAAGATGGTATTCCAACGCGTCCAACTGGTCTCTTTAACCATAATGCTCTTTATGAAATAAACGTTCCGCAAGCTGACCGTGTGGAAATCACTAAAGGACCTGGTTCAGCGCTTTATGGAAGTGATGCTATTGGTGGCATTATCAACGTTATCACACCACCGAGCCCTGATGAGAGAGAGATCTATATTAACCCTGAATTTGGTTCATTTGGCTTTAAAAGAATGCTTGCTTCAGTTGGCTCCCCTATCGGTCTTAACTCAGGCTTTCGAGCCAATATCAACTTAACTGATAATAATGGCTGGCGAGATGAGAGCTCATTTAGCCGTTATGCAACAAGTGGGCGCTTTGATGCCAAGATCAATGAAGATTTGAAAATTAAATCAATTTTCTCATACACCCATGTTGATCAAAGTGGTGTTTCTGGCCTTGAAGAAGATGATTATCTGAACAATCCTAAGAAAAACCTTTATCACAATGATGTTGGCCGCAGAGAGTTAGATGCCATTCGTTTTTCTACAGAATTTGCTTATGAACCAGATGATAATAATCTTCTTACGATTACGCCGTTCATGCGCCACAATGAATTGAAACTTATGCCGAGCTGGATGCTTACATATGACCCGAATGATAGAGATTATGAGTTTCAATCATTTGGTATGAACACGAAATACCGGCATAAACTCAACAACCTAAATGCTGAAATCATTGCTGGTGTTGATTTTGATTACACGACTTCACAATATAAAGAAAAGCGCCTGTCAGTTGAAAAAGGCGGGGAACTATTTGTAAACACGACAGAGACAGACCGAGTGAATTATGATTATGATGCCGACATGCTGGCGGTTTCTCCCTACATTCATGGTGAGTGGCAAGCCCTTTCTCAATTGAGATTTTCAGCTGGCCTTCGCTATGATTATTTTCGTGTTGATTACACTGACAACCTCGATGCCTCTGTTGCGCAACAACAATTTGGTTTTGGTGGCTTTAATCATCTGCGCCCAGAAAGTCAGACTATTTCTTATGATAGCCTAAGCCCTAAATTTGGTGCTGTATGGAATGTTTCGCCAGACCTTGATCTTTTTGCGAATTACCGTCACTCATTTCGCGCCCCCTCTGTTGGGAGGATCTTTCGCCCTGGCTCTAGCCAAGATACGGATGAGTTAAAGCCGGTTCATTCTGACAGTTTTGAAATTGGTACACGCGGAAAATTGGCTGATTGGCTGAACTACAATGTGACCCTTTATCATATGATGGTCCAAGACGACATTGTTAGCTATATCGATAATGTTTCTGGAGACAGAAAAATTTCAAATGCTGGTGAGACAGAACACCAAGGCATTGAAATTGAGCTCAAAGGCCAGCTCACGGATGAGTGGAGCTATACCTCTGCTTTTAGTTATACCAATCAGGAATATAAAGATTTCACGGCTGTGTTTGGCTTCCCTGCTTCTCAGATTAACTTTGCCGGGAATGATATTGGCAAAGCTCCTAAAACATTAGGAAACCTTGCTATTCAATATCGCCCCTCATTTGTTAGTGGCCTGATGATTGAAGCCGAATGGGTTCATGTTGGTGACTATTACACTGACGAAACCAACACGAACAAATATCAAGGACACGACCTTTTTAACCTAAGAGCTAGTCTGGAAATTTCTGAAAAATTTGAGCTTTATGGCCGCGTTATGAACATCACTGATGAACGCTACTCGACTTACACAAGCAATCAGGTTGGTGACTCAGATGTTTCTTACCGCCCTGGCTTGCCGCGTCGTTTCTATGTTGGATTTAGATCTAAATTCTAATTCATCTCAATGTTTTTTTAGATTTAAGAATTGGAACACCTACAATGACGAAACGAAAAACAGCTATTTTGCGAAGTAGCACAAAGTTACATAAATGGCTTGGGTGGACAGGTGGGTTGGCATTGTTGTTTTTTGCCATTTCTGGAATGACCCATCCACTTATGACATGGACGGGGCCGAAAGCGGCCTCGTTCTTTCCCCCACAAGTTAAGATCTCTTCTGAGCATGCTGCTCAAATTCCTAAAATTTTGCAGCATAACGCTATCGATAGCGCTATTATGGTCAAGATCATTCCTTCTAAAGAGGGTGCTCTTCTACAAGTCACTCAATCAAATGAAGTGCCGCGTCGGTATTTTGACCTTACAACTGGTACTGAGAAATTAAACTACGATATGAAGCAAGCCGTTTGGTTGGCGCGGTATTATTCTGGTTTAAAATCAACGCCTATAAAAACAATTAATTTTCAGACCGAATTTTCTTCGGCTTATCCTTGGGTGAACAGGCTGCTTCCTGTTTACCGTGTTGAATTTGAAACCTCAGATAATAAAACAACTTTCATCTACACAGAACTTGGCGCACTTGCTGGCATGACCAACAACTGGAAAACATCTGTTCAAACCATCTTTCGAACATTTCATAGCTGGGCCTGGCTAGATGATTTTGAATATGCTCGCATCATCTTGATGATGCTGCTTTTGCTCTCTTTATTGGGAATGGCAATAACTGGTATTGCTTTGATCTTCATGATTAAGAAGCGCTCTATTCCTGATGACCGCCGCAAATGGCACCGCGTGCTCTCATTTGCCATTTGGTTACCTTTATTGTTTTTTACAGCAAGTGGTATCTACCATCTTCTGCAATATTCTTTTGGAGACAACCACCGCGGGTTAAAACTTGGACAACCTATCGACCTTAGTGCCTCTCGGTTTGGTGAAAACCTTGCCTGGTTAGATGAATTCAAGGGTAAGGCCTTTAATAGTCTCTCCCTTGTTGAGGGAATTACTAATGGAGCAAAAACGCCTAGTTTGCTCTATCGCATTAGCATTCCTAAAGGCAAACCGGGGCAAGCCGTTTCTCGATCGAAACGCTTCAAGGGAATGGCAACTGAAAAGCAATCCTATTATTTTGACGCCCTTACAGGTGAAAAAGCAAAACTGAATGATAAAGAACTGAATGATAAAGACATGGCGCTTTATATTGCAAAAACTCAGTTTGGTTTTTCAATGGAACAGCTGCAACAGACAAAATTGGTCACACATTTTGGACCGCATTATGATTTTCGTAACAAGCGCTTACCCGTCTGGCGGCTAGATTTTAACACCCCTAAAGGTGACAAACTTTTTATCGACCCAGCAACCGGCATGCTTGTTGACCGTCTAGTTAATCTTGAGCGCTATGAGGGTTATTCCTTTTCATTTTTGCACAAATGGAACTTCCTTGCCCCGCTCATTGGGAGAGAGAAAAGAGACATTGTCATTTCAGTTATTTTGATAGCGGCGATTGGTTTTACCGTTCTTGGGTATCTTATGTTGTTTAAGCGTCGTCGCTCTTCTTCATAGAAACACTTCGTTACAAAACTAGGGCTTGCCCCTAATTTAAGAGGTTCAAATGTTACTTCATTCTTATTTTGAAAATAGTTTGCTTTTAAACATCATCAATAAAGGGGGGCCTGTTGTTCTCATTTTATTAGGTCTGTCTATTATTGCCGTTACTATCATTATTTTTAAATTTGCTCACTTTACCTTTTTAAGAGTTGGTAGCGCTCGCAAGTTAGATAAGATTTTGTCTCACTGGGAAGCAAACCAACTTGAGGAAGCTTTATCTCTTTCTCAAAAACAGCCCAGCCCCATTCGTGCCAGCTTGACGGGTACCATGACCGCGCTTGCGAATGGTCAACCTGTTGCGTCTGTTCGAGAAGACGCAACACGATTGGCTTCTAATCATTTAAGTTCTATCAAGTCGAATTTGCGAATTCTTGACCTTATCTCACAAATTGCCCCGCTTCTTGGATTGTTTGGGACTGTGGTTGGAATGATTGACGCCTTTCATAAACTTCAGGCTGCTGGAGACCAAGTGAACCCAGCAATATTAGCTGGTGGTATATGGGTTGCTCTTCTTACAACCGCTGTAGGGCTTGCTGTGGCCATTCCGGTTTCCATGGCTCTTAGCTGGTTTGATAGCCGCATTGAGCGACAAAGACAGGTGCTGGAAAATGCTTTAAGCGCACTTTTTACTGGCCGCATTGCTGATCCTGATACTCAAACTCAAAACTTGAAGCAATCTGCATAGTAAACCGGGAAGATCCAATGGCGATTGTACTAGAACCTCTTAAAACCAGACAGCGGTTAAGCCTGACGCCGTTAATCGATGTTGTTTTTTTACTCTTGTTATTTTTTATGCTTGCTACGCAATTTGATAAATATCAGAGCATTGACTTGATTTTTCCTAGTTTTAATACTGAAGCTAAATCAACGGATTTAAAGCCTACGTATATTCATCTTCTTGCCAATGAGAAGATTTCCATCAATGGCGTTCCGATTGTCCCGGGGACTTCATTAAACCAAATAATAACTTCACTGGACAAGACAAACAGTACCGGAATTGTTTTGAAAATTGCTGAAAGTGTTCCGACCAGACGACTTACAAAAATTATCGACGAACTGAAAATTCATAAAATTTCACCCGTGACAGTTTCACAATAAACTGAGACAGCATCGAACCGACAAATGACAATAGACCTAAACCACCACCAGGAAAGAAGACGAGGACAAGATAATATCTTGCCTCTTATCAATATTGTCTTTTTGCTTTTGATCTTTTTTTTAATGGCAGGAACTCTTTCGAAAAGTCCTGAAATTTCTTTAAAACCACCAAGGACTGCCGAAGCTGAGGCAGATAAACTCCCTCAACGGGCCCTCTATGTTACCAAGGAAGGAATTTTTCTCTCTCAATCTCTTCAGATTTCTCTTTCTGAACTTGAGGATAGATTACTTGAAATGCAACGCTCCATTAATGGGCAACCTCTATATATAATTGCGGACAAAGAGAGTAATGCAACTCATCTTATTCAGATCGCCAATCAGGCAAAAAAAATTGGTATTGAAAAAGTAAAACTCCTCACACTAAGAGCGAGGCAATAATGCTAAGTGGTTCTAAATGGTTTTTTGCTTTTTGTATTTCACTCATCATTCATGCAACGCTTGGGTTAAGTTTTTATAGCCAATGGAACACGCCGCAACTAGAACGTACGGCTGGAGTTTCTTTACTGATTGCTGAGACCCAAACGTCTATTCTATCCGGAGAAATTAATAGCCTACCTGATATTACGCAGGAAGAAGAGCTTGCTCATCCTAAGAAAGTCAAACCTCTTGGGAAAAAAATGCTTGAAGAAAGGGTTAAAAAAACAGAGCGAAGACCTAAAACTCCTGAAGCGAAGACATCAGTCCGTAAAAATTTTGTTGATGAAGCCCAATTGAAGCAAGAGCAACACTCTGAACTTTCCTTAAAGAAGGATGAGCAATCAGAGAAACCTTTAACCAAGAAAATTCTCCCCCCAAAAAAAGAAGAGACTTTACAAAAAAAACTTAAAAAAAAGGCGATAAAGAAAAAGAAGAAGGCCAAAGCAAGGGCAAAGCCTAAAAAAGTGATTGGAAGCACTCGCAATTATAAGAAAAGAAAAACCAAATCCAAGTCAGGCAATCAAGGACGGGTTAAAACAGAAGTTTCTGGCAAAGCATCCCTTTCTAATTATAAAGGTCGGCTTCGTTCTCGATTAATGCGAAATGTGAGATCATCACGTATCAGTGGAACCGTGTTTATTTCTTTTACCATTGCAAAATCAGGTCATATTCGCGGTCTCAGAGTTTATAAAAGCAGTGGAAATAAAAAACTCGACAAATCAGCTCTGAGTACAGCCAAGCGAGCCTCCCCTTTTCCTCCCTTACCACACGGACATAAATCTTTGAGAGTGACTGCTCCCATCCGCTTTAAATGAGTTTTTACTTATTCTTCGCTTTGCATATTAACTGAGCTTTATCAAAACTTTCTTGATTTGCCTTAATCAATATTTTTAAGTAACTTAATATTAAAGTGCTTTGGGGCAATCAATTAGGCGAAAACGGGGAATGTATGAGCGATCTCACTGAGACAACTTTGATTATGTTAGATGACAATGTGGATGAAATTTTTCTCACACGAAGAATTGTTAGAAGTTGTGGTTTTGTAAATCGTTTTATAAGTGAACAAAACTCGGAAGACCTCGTTTCAACCTTAGATGATTTGGTTAAACAGGGCATAAGCAAAGATAGTTTTTTACTTTTTCTTGATATTAACATGCCGCGAATAGATGGTTTTGAAATTTTAAAAACAATTCGCGAACACCCTGTTTACAATAATATTCCCGTTTTTATGCTCTCTTCATCTGAGGATTTGGAAGACAAAAACCGCTCTGAGAGCCTTGGAAGCAATGGCTATATTATAAAACCATTTTCAGATACTCAATTTTTTAATGTCTTAAAAGACATACCCAACATAAAGAAAAAGCTACTGCAGTGAACAAATTTATATTTAATGAAAATAAGTTGATCATCTCTACACACTTTTCCTTAAATACTGAGTATGAAAATAACTGAGAGAGGTGAGACTTGAAATTATTCAGGCAGACGAATGCCTCTAATACAGAACCTTCTAAATTTGTTACATCTAGCAAGTGGTCATTTGCTCAATTGCATGGCTCTATGACAGCCTGGGTTATTCTGGGCATGTCTGTTGTGGTCACTATAATTGCTTATTTAATTTCTACTGAATGGGTTACTCAAGCCTCTAAATCTCGTTTTTTATTTAAAGCTGAAGACATTCACACAGCCATAAGAAAAAGAATGAATGAACAAGAGGCTGCTCTTTGGGGAGGCGTTGGCCTCTTTAATGCCAGTCAACAAGTTACTCGTGAAGAATGGAGAGTGTATGTAAAATCTCTTCGTCTTCAAAAATACCTTCCTGGCTTGCAGGGATATGGCTTTGCTGAAATAGTTCGGCATGCTGATAAAGAAACTCATGTTCAGCGAATTAGAAACGAAGGATTTCCTAATTTTAAAATTTACCCGCCTGGCAAACGTGACGTTTATAGTTCAATTATTTATCTAGAACCGTTTCAAGACCGCAATTTACGTGCTTTTGGCTATGATATGTTTTCTGAATCAACACGACTTGAAGCTTTGCAACGAGCTAGAGACACGGGAGAAGTTTCTGTTTCTGGTAAAGTGACGCTTGTTCAAGAAACGGGAAGTGATGTGCAAGTCGGTTTCTTGATGTATTTGCCAGTTTATAATCAGTCTCTGCCAACGACAACTATTGAAGAAAAACGTCTTGCTTTAATTGGTTATGTCTATAGCCCGTTTCGCATTAAAGACCTTATGCGAGGCATTTTAGGTAAAGGTGATAGGGATCTAGACTTTCGTGTATATGATGGTGCTATCAAGGATAGGTTGCTTTATGATAGCTCAGATAAATATATCCACACTTTGGTTACTCAAGATTATCAATTTATAACTACGCGTCTGCTTACTATCGGTGGACGAACCTGGTTATTAGAATTTAGGTCGAAACCAGGCTTTATTTCTCAGGGTGAAAAAAACCAACCACTTTTGGTAGCGGCCGGTGGTATCCTTATTGATATTTTATTGTTTCTCACCATATCGTCACTTTCTTCTCAACGAAAACGTGCCCATGAGTTGGCACTGCGTATGACTGATGAGTTGAGATTTGCTAAAGAAAAAGCGGAAGTTGGTGAAAAAAATGAAATGACTTTGCGCGTACTTGAACAAGAAACAAATATAAAACTGAACACTGCGAATGAAGGACTTCTGGCCTTTAACCGGATTGTTGCACACGACCTTCGTTCGCCCTTAAAAAGAATTGAAGCGTTTCTCGCCATCTTAAGGCAAGACTATGTTAAAGAGCTTGACGAAGAGGGAAAAAATATTTTTGATAGGATTGAGCGCGCTTCAAAAAGAATGCGCCATATGCTTGATTCCTTGCTTGAATATGCTAGATGCGGTAATTTTCTAGATGAAGGTGAGCGCGTCCTTTTAAACAACTTTATCGAGAGAGCTATCGATAATTTTGATTTTGATCTCAGTAATGCCAATATTCAAGTTGATTTATATACTGATAGTATTTGTTCAATTAAAGGTAACGAAGACTTATTAGCTTTGGTTATGCAAAACCTAATTTGCAATTCAATTAAATTTAATGACCGTGATATTCCGACCATTTTCATCACAAACCAAGTGCTTCCCAACAATATGGTTGAGATATCAGTCTCCGATGACGGCATTGGCATAGACGCACAATATGCCGAAAAAGTATTTAACATATTTTCGCGATTACATAATGAAGACGAATATGAAGGTACAGGAATTGGGCTTGCCATATGTAAAAAAATTATTACTGATCATACTGGAACCATCCATGTCGATAAAACCTATCATCAGGGCACAAGAGTTGTGATTACATTACCCTTATTAATTTCTTCCAATGATTTGGCTAACCAAGCCGTAAACTCATAAATTGTGAAACAAGATATCACCCCGCTTTTCCATCAATTCTAGGAGCAATTAAAATAGGAATGTAGATTTTTAAAAACAAGGTATATGCCACACTCCATAGACCGATTGAAAGAGCCATTCCAATTGAAAGTAATGAAGGGAAAAAGGGAGTTACAATGCGAATGAGAGCTGAGAAAAGCACGAATAAATACGCCAATGAAATTACTGAATTGACAATTAGCGGTCGTCCAGTATGACCAAGGGACGCCCGTGACATAATCGCGATCATAAACAACCCTACTGAGCCGACTGTGAAGCAGTGAAGGTATAAGTTAAACGGGAGGTTTACAACTCCCTGCCCCCCTTTTAATAACAACGCAATAATCATCAAAAAATAGGCCAAGTGTAAAACCCAAACAATTGGATTCTCCAGCGTCTTCCCCCCTCCCCACCTACTAAATCTAATGAAATGTATAATAGAGGCTAACAAAGCTATCATATAACTCGCTATCGAATGGGGAGAAAATAAATCTAACACTGCGATTAAAATCAGCAGGGTAAGCGCTGGTTTTTCAACCAAAGAGAATTTTCCAATTTCATATGGATTGTTTTTTTGTTTCAAATAATTACGAGTAAAATTTGGAATAACTCTGCCGCCGATAACAGATAGAGTTATCATTAGAATATTGGTTGCAAATATTGCTCCACTGCTCGACCTAGAAATACTATAATCATTGATATCTAGAATGGCTAAGAAATTAGCTAAGGCTAGGGAAAATAAGATACCGATAAAAATATAGTTTCTATTATTTTTAGCTGATATTAAAACTTTGCTCACATGGATAAATTGCGCAATTGGCAATAACATATCGATAAATAATAAATAGCTAAAAAACGGATGATCAAAAAATAAGAACAACCAAAATGCAAATCTTCCGGCAAACCAAAGACTGAATAAAATTTTTAAATTTTTACCGGTTATGGGTGGTGTATTCGTCCAGTTTGGTATGGCAGATAATAAAAAACCAGCTATGCCTGCTGTTACAAAACCAAATATCATTTCATGGGCATGCCACGCTTGAAGGGGGATCGATGGTTCTATTAAATTCATTAGATAAAGCAGCCACGGGATTATTGGCAAAATAGCATAGGCTCCCGCGGCCAAAAAAAATGGTCGAAATCCGTATGAAAAAATAGAAAAGCTTACAGGGGCATCATTAGAGGAAATGGCCATTCTATCACCTAAACTCCTCAGATAAATCAACACAGCCGGGGCTCAATGGGTAGACATCAATGACTTCACCTTTATCGAGAGCATAATCATTTTCTTTAAATACAGCCCAGCAATTTGCTTCCAGCAGTGGGTGGGTTTTAAAAGATTCCTGACCATCTAAAACATCAACAACCAACTCGGCTTCAGCTGTGACTGACACTTTAGATTTTGCGAAGAAATGAAAGTCATGATTTTTCGTTACCCGCCTATTTAAACATGCTTTTAAGGGAGCCTCACTTGGCATGGATTGAAGATGGTGTAACAGCGGCAGAACAAAGAAACGCAAACCTACAGCTGCCGAGATCGGATTACCAGATAAGCCAAAATAATGTTTGCCGTTTGAAAAAGTTGCATAGAGAATTGGTTTTCCAGGCCGTATTGCCACTTTATGGAACTGGATTTCAGCATCTACATCTCTTAGAGCTTCGGGTATGAAGTCATGCCGCCCTGCAGAAACGCCCCCGGTAGAAATAACTACGTCTGCTTCCTCAATCTCAGTGAGTATTGTTGTTTTAAATTGCTCTATATCATCGGATAGTATTCCAGCGAATTTTGTTTTTGCCATTCCACTTTCAGTTAAAGCTGATTTTAAGTATGGCCCGTTGGCATCTCTAATCTGTCCCGATTGCAAGGCAAAAGAGCCATTTGAGACCACCTCATTGCCACTACTAAAAAGAGTAACCCGGGGTTTACTAACAACCGAAATTTTATTCTGCCCAACAGCGGAAAGTGCCATTATGGCCGCTGAGGTTATTTTCCGGCCCTTTTCAACTATAAGATTTTCCGGTTTATAATCCTCTCCCGGCATTCTAATATTAGCTTGTCCATTTAGAGGTTCTTGAAAAGTAACAATCGAAGGAAAGTTCTCATCATTCCGGCTTAAGGTTTCAACCTTCTCAACTGGTACGACAGCATCATACCCCTTTGGCACACAAGCCCCTGTCATTATTTCCCAAGCGCCAACGCCGTCAGATCCGTATAAAATCCCCTCATCTTCTACACAGGTATCACCTGCCATAGTTCGGCCAGCGACTTTCAATTCTATTTTGTTCTTCAAACTAGCTTCTAACAAATCAGAAGACCGCACAGCAAACCCGTCTACAGCTGAGTTTATAAAAGAGGGAACAAACACTTTAGAACAGATATCTTCTCCAGCTACACATCCAACGCATTCATCTATTGGTAAAACCGTATTCGATAGCCGTTTCTGTCTTAATATAATATTTTGTGCGTCTTTAAACGAAATCATTTTCCACTTAATCTCTCGCCATCACCAATTGCGAACGGCAATTGGTGAATTAATGAAAGACACCAGCTTCCTTTGCAGAAAATCAGCGTCAATCAATTACAGCATGATTTGAATTGAGAAAATTTGACCAAGGTCAATTAAGCAATCTTAATATCATCATCGCTTAAAAACTGAGGGTTAGGACAATCATTCGTATTATGACGGGGACAATTTTCCGCAAGGCTATGGTCACAAAATTCACATAACGCTTTTTCATGTGGTAAAATTATCAGGTCATTTTCGATTATAAACCCCTTTTGCTTTAAGCGTTTTAAAGCGCGAGAGAAGGTCTCTCGCTTCATATTTAAATATGAAGCAATCGTTGTTTTATCATAAGGTAGTTGCAAATATTTTGAATGGTTTTTCTGATCTAAAGCGACCTTTAATAAAAACCACCCAATTCTTTCATCTACAGTTTTTAACCTAGCAATTTCTATCTGGCGAATTAAGTTTTGTGACCGGTAGCACATACTGGATAAAAGGTTCACCGCTAGAATATTGTTTTGCTTAACCTGTTCGCGAATAACAGGTGCTGGTAATGATAAGATCGTAGCATCTTCTGAGACTTGGGCACTCACTGGGAATTTTAAGTTGAGATAAACCGCAGTTTCCATAATGGTATCCCCAGCACTCAACATCTGCAAAATGGCTTCATCGCCGCTACTTGTCCCCTTAAATAATTTAATCCAACCTTTTAGGATAATATAAAGACGATTGGCTTGTTCACCTTCTAGAAACAGGAGTTTACCTTTATTAAATTCGCGAACTTGAGCATGTTGAAAAAGAGACTGAAGCGACGTCCGGGAAAGGCCTGAGAATATTTGCAAAGAATCTATTAGCAGAGCGTGCTTTGCAAAAATATTGTTAGAATAAGATAATACTGTCTCAATAGACTTTTCATGCTCTAGCTCTTTTCTCTCAGCAGCTATACTGCCTGTTTCTTTTGAGAGTGCACTTGTTTTTATAGATGGTATTTCACCGTCCAGAGTGTCTATGAGCTCGTTTAAAATTGTTTGT
The DNA here is from genome assembly GCA_040367435.1 of Hyphomicrobiales bacterium 4NK60-0047b. Lineage (NCBI taxonomy): Bacteria > Pseudomonadati > Pseudomonadota > Alphaproteobacteria > Hyphomicrobiales > Hyphomicrobiales bacterium 4NK60-0047b. The sequence goes on from BAABWY010000003.1 coordinate 366,455, forward strand.
AAGGCATTTATTTTTTCAGAAATTAAATCGAACCAAGCTTCTGGGGTTAACTCATATAAAGAAGCCGAATCTGGAGATTGCCTTAAATCATCATGGAGGTGGTCAAGTTTCTGGCAAGCCTCTGTTTCTAATACTTCGAGAATAATTCTTTTTTGTTTTTCATTTGCGACAGCTAAAAACGTATTTTGATAATTATTTTGTTCTGAGAGTAGGAATTGCAAACGTTCAACAAATTCTATGTTTTGAAAACTGTAAGCTGTGAACCCTTTCACCCCGATGGCCCGCTCTAAACCAATACGTTCTTTCCATTGGAGAAACGCATTTAACGCGCTGACAAATGCAGGCTTCACGCCCTCTATGTTAAGAGCGATTTCGATACAGCTGTTCAACAAAGGACAAATGAGTTCATGTGAATAAAAATTTAAGGAAGCTGAAACACCCAGATCTTGGTTTCGGAGTTTCTCTCGAACAAGGGCTAGTTCTTCACTTTTATTCAAAATCAGTTTTAGTTTTTTTAAATTTTGATTTTTTAAAGTGCCATCATCTGACCAACGTCTAATACCACCTGCAAAGACTTTTAAAATTTGGTCTGTTTTTTCGAACTGTGTTTCTATTCGATTGGTAAACAGCTTCCCTTCACTACAAAGAAGCATGGCACTACACCCTCGCTCTCTTTGTAAATGATGAATAAGATCCCCTATGATATACAGCGCTTCTTTCATAAAAGACCTTTTCTTATACATTTAAAAACATGATTTTAGGTCTAAAGAGAAACCAATTCATTACAGTATAGGGTAGATAAGAGATTGAGACAATATTAGGAGCCCTCTCTCTATTTTCAGCCGAGAATTAAACTGCCTGAGAAAAAGAAAATTGTCCTTCTGTTAAATAAGCATCAAACTTTGCAGCTACTTTTCTAAATTGGTGATGCTCTCTTTTGTTCATTATAAGAAAACCATCCCTATACTCCACTGTTCCATTTTTAATAAAAGGACTTAGGCTTTTAAGTTCGCTTGCAAATTCATTTGAGCAAACTCTGGTCCTTATCCCACACATTATAGACATGATAATATCTCGTCTTTTAATATCATCATCTGAGAGTTCTATACCGCGCGCCACTGGAAAGTTTCCTTCCTCAATTGAAGTGGCATAGTGTCTATAGTCTGAACTGTTTTGCAAATAGGCTGTTGATAAAGTGGATATTGAAGACACCCCAAAGCCTAATAAGGCGTCGGCTTTATCTATTGTGTAGCCTTGAAAGTTACGTTGTATTTCTTGTTTTTTTTGTGCGATTGCTAAACTATCATCTGGTTTTACAAAATGGTCTAAACCAATTGAGACATAGCCGCTCTTTATTAAATAGTCATGTGCGAAATCAAACATTTCTATTCTTAATTCAGGTCCTGGCAGAGCTTCAGATGGGATTAAGTCTTGGTGTTTTTTCATCCACGGAACGTGAGCATATCCGAATAGAGAGATACGGTTTGGGTCTAGCTTTACAGCACTATCGATCGTTTTTTTGATGGTATCTAAACTTTGAAACGGCAACCCATAGATCAGGTCAAAATTGATTTCATTTATGCCAGTGCCTCGTAAACTATCAACGACGTTCTTTACTAATTCAAATGATTGGTGACGATTTATTGCTCGCTGCACTTGCTCATTAAAGTCTTGAACACCAAGGCTGGCCCTGTTCACACCGCTTTTTGCATAAGCCAATATTTTTTCTTTGCTTACTGTCCTTGGGTCGATTTCAACTGCTATTTCTGCATCATCTAACACATCAAAGTTTGAGCGAACCACATTCATGAATTTTACAAAATCATTCGGTTCAATGACTGTGGGCGATCCCCCTCCAAAATGCATATATTTGACTATATGTGCTCCGGAAAGTTTTGATTGCATGGCAATTTCTTGGCTTAACAATTCCATATATTGTTCAATGGGTTTATAGCCGTTTACAATTTTTGTATGACAGCCACAAAACCAACATAGCTGACGACAAAACGGGATATGAAAATACAAAGATAAAATATCATTTTTCCCTAATTTTCCCAGCAAGCTTTTAGATGTTTTGCCATCAATGCCTTTATGAAAATTGGGGGCTGTTGGATAACTTGTATACCTTGGAATTTGTTCCATAAATCTGCTCTCTTAATGACTTGAATATTCTATAGCAGTATTTTTTTTCTCCATATTTGACCTAAATCACATTCATCAACTCAGATCCTGAAATGCTAAGTGCAGACTAATGGAGACAATCGGAGTTGGATCAATGACAATCAAAGCCGTTACCAAGAATGATCAAATACAAGCTTTAGGCGCTAGTACTTTGGCATTTACAGTATGTTTTGCTGTTTGGACAATTTTCTCAATTATCGGAATTCGCATTAAAGCTGAATTGGGCCTCAATGATACTCAATTTGGTATATTGGTCGCCACTCCGATCTTAACGGGGTCACTTAGCCGGATTTTTCTCGGTGTTTGGGCTGACCAATATGGTGGTCGCATCATCTTTACTTTTCAGATGCTAGCAACTGCCATTGCAACTTATTTACTGACCACTGTTTCCACTTATCCGATGTTTTTAATTGCAGCTTTGGGAGTTGGTCTGGCAGGGGGTAGTTTTGCGGTCGGCGTTCAATATGTCTCAACCTGGTATTCGAAAGAAACCCAAGGCACTGCGCTTGGTATTTTTGGTGCCGGTAATGTGGGCGCCGCTGTTACCAACTTTGGCGCCCCGGTTTTACTGGTTGCGATGGGCAATGAATGGCAGGCTGTAGCGCAGATTTACGCTATCGTTGTTGCTGTAACAGCCATCTTATTTTTCCTTTTTACTAAGGATGACCCAGCGCTTGCGGAACGTAAAGCTAAGGGCATTGAGCATGTTCCATTTTTAAAACAATTAGAACCATTGAAACAACTTCAGGTTTGGCGGTTTTCTCTCTATTACTTCTTTGTTTTTGGTGCATTTGTCGCCTTGGCCCTTTGGTTGCCGCGTTACTATGTTGGAGCCTATGGCCTGGAGTTAGGCGCTGCTGGTTTATTGGCTGCATGTTATGCGATGCCAGGTAGTATTTTCAGGGCTCTTGGCGGATGGATGTCAGATAAATTTGGCGCCCGCTCAATCATGTATTGGACATTTGTTGTCTGCGCCCTTTGCACATTTATTATGTCTTATCCGGCGACTGATTATAAAGTTGCTGGCATCAATGGAGACATTGATTTCAATCTCACCATCCCCTTATGGATGTTTGTTTCCCTCACAGTTGTGCTTGGTTTCTTTATGTCTCTTGGCAAGGCTGCTGTTTATAAACACATTCCCGTTTACTACCCAAATCATGTTGGCTCTGTTGGTGGCATCGTCGGGCTTGTTGGCGGTTTGGGTGGTTTCTTCTTACCCATTTCATTTGGCATCATGAATGACCTTGTTGGTGTGTGGACCAGTTGCTTCATGCTCTTAACTGTCATCATCACCATTGCCTTGGTCTGGATGCACATCTCCATTCAAATTCAAGAACGTGAAAAACATCCTGAATTACGCGGTCCTAAATATTTGCCTGAGCTTTCAAGTGATGAAGACACCATCATGAGTTACCTCGAGGCACAGGCACTGCAGCAGAGAAGCGAATTGTTAGCTCAAGAGAGCCAGCAAATGCTGCAGAGGGCTGAGACCTTAAAAAGGCAAAGTGAAGACCTCCTCAAAAAAAGTGAAGACTTAAACCCGGTTTAACCATCAATCAATGAAAGGTGGAAACACAATCATGGCAAAAGACTTAACTAACTGGAATCCTGAAGATGAGCAGCAATGGCTGTCATCAGGAAAAAGCATAGCTAACCGAAATTTATGGATCTCAATTCCTAGTTTATTATGTGGTTTTGCTGTTTGGTTATTTTGGGGCATCATCACCGTTCAAATGCTGAACCTTGGTTTTCCCTTTAGCAAACCGGAACTCTTTACATTAATGGCGATTGCAGGTTTATCCGGTGCGACCCTTCGGATACCAAGTTCCTTCTTTATTCGCTTAGCTGGTGGCCGGAATACTATTTTTCTAACGACAACTTTGCTCATCCTACCAGCCCTCGGTACTGGCCTAGCTCTTCAAAACCCAGACACGCCTTTATGGCACTTTCAATTGCTTGCTCTTTTATCTGGCTTTGGTGGCGGAAACTTTGCTTCCTCTATGTCTAACATTAGCTTCTTTTTTCCCAAGAAAGTTCAAGGCTACTCACTCGGGATGAATGCCGGTTTGGGAAACTTTGGTGTTACCACTATGCAAATTTTAGTGCCCCTTGTTATGACTACAGCCCTCTTTGCCGGGGATGCCATGCTCCTCAAAAATACTAGTGGCACATTAATTGGTAAAATACCTGTTGGAACAGAAACCTTTATTCAAAATGCTGGTTACATTTGGTTGTGTTTCTTAATTCCACTTTCCATCGCTTCCTGGATGGGGATGAATAATATTATTGATGAACATGTTTCCCCTAATATTGGTGGCACCTTAAATGCATTTTTCAAAATCATCATTATGCTATCACTCGGCCTTACCATAGCAGCTCTAGGTTTGTATCTCATGCTTCCGACAAGCGCGAATGGTTCAGGGCTTAATGTTGATAAATTAATCATTCTTCCTCTTGTGGTTGCTGCCACCGTCTTTGCCTTAAAAATTCTACCTCTTGGCAAAGATTACAAAGACGGGTTAGCTCGCCAATATAAGATCTTCAACAATAAACACACCTGGGCCATGACGGTTATTTACACCATGACCTTTGGGTCTTTCATTGGCTATTCAGCAGCCCTTGCTCTTTCAATTAAAGTTATTTTTGGTTTTCAGCATTTAATGGTCGACGGAGTTTTAACTCACAATACTGCCAACCCAAATGGGCCTTCTGCCCTGATGTATGCTTGGATGGGGCCTTTCATTGGGGCGCTTATTCGGCCTATTGGCGGGATGATTGCCGATAAAATTGGCGGCGCTAAAGTCACACAGATCATCTCTGTGATTATGGTCGCTAGCGCTTTGGGTGTTGCTTACTATATGAAGCAAGCTTATGCCTCTGCGACCCCCGAGCAATTTTTCTGGCCGTTCCTAATCTTATTCCTCATCTTGTTCGCTGCGACTGGTATAGGCAATGGCTCAACATTTAGGACCATTGCAATGGTCTTTGATAAGGAACAGGCCGGCCCCGTTCTTGGCTGGACATCAGCCATTGCTGCGTATGGAGCTTTCTATATCCCTAAAGTGCTTGGCGAAAACATCAAGGCTGCCACACCTGAATATGCGCTTTACGGTTTTGCTGCCTTTTACACCATCTGCATCATCATCAATTGGTGGTTCTACCTTCGCAAAAACGCATATGTACAGAACCCATAAATCGAGAGAAATATCATGAGCCATATTTTAGATAAATTGACTTTCTTTACAAACAAGGCATCTGAAACCTTCTCTGAAGGTCATGGAGTGACAACAGACGAAAACCGTGAATGGGAACGCGCTTACAGAAATCGTTGGTCCCATGACAAGGTGGTCCGCTCGACCCATGGTGTGAATTGCACGGGGTCATGTAGTTGGAAAATTTACGTAAAAAGCGGTCTTGTCACCTGGGAAACTCAACAAACTGATTATCCGCGCACTCGGCCAGATTTACCCAATCACGAACCACGTGGTTGCGCGCGCGGTGCAAGTTTTAGTTGGTACCTCTATAGCTCTGCTCGTTTAAAATACCCAATGATCCGCTCGAAGCTTTTAAGAAGTTGGCGCGCGACAAAGCTTATTCATAAAGACCCGGTTGATGCCTGGGCGTCTCTTATGAGCGATACAGAATTAACAACAGAGTATAAACAAGCACGCGGCCTTGGTGGTATGGTTAGAGTAAGTTGGGATGAAGCCAATGAAATAATCGCCGCGTCTAATGTTTATACAGCCAAAACCTATGGGCCAGATCGTATCATTGGTTTCTCTCCCATTCCTGCGATGTCTATGATTTCATATGCTGCAGGTAGCCGATACTTATCGTTAATTGGTGGCACATGTATGAGCTTTTACGATTGGTATTGTGATCTGCCGCCCAGTTCACCACAGGTTTGGGGGGAGCAAACGGATGTTCCTGAAAGTGCTGATTGGTACAACTCATCTTATATCATTGCCTGGGGGTCTAATGTCCCGCAAACAAGAACTCCTGACGCTCATTTTTTTACTGAGGCACGATATAACGGCACAAAAACAGTTGCCGTCACACCTGATTATAGCGAGGTTGCCAAACTTTCTGATAGCTGGATGCCTGTGCGGCAAGGTACAGACAGTGCCATGGCTATGGCTATGGGGCATGTCATCTTGAAGGAATTTCATCTTTCTGGAAAAAGTGAATATTTTGATGATTACTGCCGCATGTACACTGACATGCCGTTTCTTGTCATTCTCGATAAGAAAGACGGGCTTGATGAAAAAGATGGAACTTATGTGCCAGGCCGGACTTTGCGGGCGTCTGATTTTGATAGCAATTTAGGAGAAGAAAAAAACACTGACTGGAAGCCAGTTATCTATGATGCCAACACGAATAAGGTTGTTGTGCCAAACGGCACTGTTGGCTCTCGCTGGGATGAAAGCGGCAAATGGAATATGGAAGCCAAGAACGTGGCTGATGGCTCAGAAATCTGGCCGGAAGTTTCTCTACTAAACACGAAAGATGAAGTGATCTCTGCTGGTTTTCCTTATTTTGGAAACCTTGAAAATGATCAACCCATTTTTGCTCATACTGAACATGACAGCATACAACAGCGCAATATCCCAGCGCGCCGTATAAGCTTGGGTGAGAACAAAGATGTACTTGTCGCAACCGTTTTTGACCTTCTCATTGCAAACTATGGTATCGACAGGGGTTTAGGCGGGGAGAATGTTGCAACGTCCCTTGAAGATGATATTCCCTACACACCGGCCTGGCAGGAAAAAATAACCGGGGTCCCTGCGGAACAGGTCACACGAATAGCACGTGAGTTTGCTGACAATGCAGACAAAACGCGCGGCCGTTCCATGGTGATTTTAGGGGCTGCCATTAATCATTGGTATCATATGGATATGATCTATCGTGGCATTATAAACATGCTGATGATGTGCGGTTGCATTGGTAAATCTGGTGGAGGTTGGTCTCACTATGTAGGGCAAGAAAAACTACGGCCTCAAACCGGATGGCAACCTTTGGCGTTTGCGCTTGATTGGCATCGCCCACCACGTCACATGAATTCAACCAGCTTTTTCTATAACCATTCAAACCAATGGCGATATGAAAAATTGGAAGTAGATGAAATCCTCTCACCCTTAGCGGATAAAGATAAATGGAAAGATTATTCTCTTATCGACTGCAATGTCAGGTCTGAGCGTATGGGGTGGCTTCCTTCTGCTCCGCAGTTAGAAGAAAATCCTTTAAAATTATCAAAGCAGGCTCAAGCAGCGGGCAAAGATCCAAAGGACTATATTACAGGAAAATTGAAAGACGGGTCATTGCGCATGTCATGCGAAGACCCTGACAATCCGAAGAACTTTCCACGTAATATGTTCATCTGGCGATCTAACATTTTAGGGTCTTCAGGCAAGGGGCATGAATATATGCTCAAACATCTTCTTGGTACAACCAATGGTGTGCTTGGAAAAGACCTTGGTGAGCTTGGTGGCCCTAAACCAAAAGAAGTTGAGTGGCATGAGGAAGCACCAGAGGGTAAATTAGATCTAGTTGTCACGTTAGATTTTAGAATGTCGACCACTTGCATGTATTCGGACATCGTTTTGCCTTCAGCCACTTGGTATGAAAAAAACGACCTTAATACATCTGATATGCATCCCTTTATCCATCCGCTTTCAAGGGCTGTTGATCCGGCCTGGGAATCTCGCAGTGATTGGAATATCTATAAAGGAATTGCTGAAAAATTCTCAGAGCTTTGCGTTGGTCATTTAGGGACAGAAACTGATGTTGTAGCTCTTCCGATATTACATGACACTCCGGCTGAACTTGCTCAAGGTATTGACGTGAAAGAATGGAAGTCTGGTGATTGTGAAGCAATTCCAGGTAAAACCATGCCGAACTACATCTCTGTGGAGAGGGATTACCCAAACACTTATAAAAAATTTACAGCCCTTGGCCCTCTCATGACCAAGATTGGTAATGGTGGCAAGGGAATTTCCTGGAATACCGAAAATGAAGTCGAGTTTTTAGGGCAATTAAATCATACGGTTACTAAGGAAGGCATCTCACACGGCCTTCCATGCATTGAAACTGATATTGATGCCGCTGAAGTTGTTCTGTCTCTAGCACCAGAGACAAATGGACAGGTTGCTGTAAAGGCATGGCAAGCCCTTGGGAACTTTACTGGCCGCGACCATACTCATTTGGCCAAACCTAAAGAAGATGAGAAAATTCGCTTTAGAGATATTCAGGCACAACCTAGAAAAATCATTTCGTCTCCCACATGGAGCGGTTTAGAAGATGAGCATGTTAGCTACAATGCGGGCTATACAAATGTGCATGAACTCATCCCTTGGCGTACTTTAACCGGACGCCAACAGTTCTACCAAGATCATGAATGGATGAGAGATTTTGGTGAAGGGCTTTGTGTCTACAAACCTCCGATTAATACCAAGACCATTGCGCCGGTAATTGATGAATTTGGTAAGGGACGCAAACAAGTTGTCCTCAACTGGATTACACCGCACCAAAAATGGGGCATTCACAGCACCTACTCTGAAAACCTATTGATGTTGACTCTCAGCCGCGGTGGCCCTGTGGTTTGGATTAGTGAAGTTGATGCTAAAAAAATCGATGTCAAGGACAATGACTGGATTGAACTTTACAACACCAATGGTGCTATCTCAGCAAGAGCGATTGTTTCGCAGCGTGTCCCTGAGGGAATGAGCATGATGTATCACGCGCAAGAGAAAATCATCAATACACCAGGTGCTGAGACTACTGGCACCAGAGGCGGCATTCATAACTCTGTCACACGGGCAGTAGTGAAGCCAACACATATGATCGGTGGATATGCTCAACTTTCATACGGCTTTAATTATTACGGAACCGTAGGGTCGAACCGAGATGAGTTCGTGATTGTTAGAAAAGTAGACAAAGTAAATTGGTTAGAAAACCCAGATGAGAATCTTGACCATGAGGAGATTGCATAATGAAAATTCGTGCTCAAATTGGAAAGGTTCTTAACCTGGATAAATGCATTGGCTGTCATACTTGCTCTGTCACTTGCAAAAATGTTTGGACATCTCGTCAGGGTGTTGAATATGCCTGGTTTAATAATGTTGAATCAAAACCTGGTGTTGGTTATCCGCGCAAATGGGAAGATCAAAAAGTCTGGAATGGGGGCTGGGAGCGTAAATCTAATGGTAGCCTCACTCCTAAAATGGGAGGCAAATTCAGGCTATTAGCCAAAATTTTTGCCAACCCTGATTTGCCTGAAATTGATGATTATTACGAACCCTTTACTTTCGAGTATGAGCGCTTGCAAAAAGCACCATCTTCGACAGCGATGCCCACGGCAAGGGCTCATTCAGCAATCACTGGTAAAAAAATGGAAAAACCAGAATGGGGCCCAAACTGGGAAGAAATTCTTGGCGGTGAGTTTTCTGAGCGAAGTGAAGACTATAATTTTGAAACCATCCAAAAAGAACTTTACGGTGAATTTGAAAATACATTCATGATGTATCTCCCGCGCCTTTGCGAACATTGCCTCAACCCAACCTGCGTTGCGTCATGCCCAAGTGGCGCTATTTATAAACGCGAAGAAGACGGCATTGTGCTTATCGACCAAGACAAATGCCGCGGCTGGCGCATGTGTGTCTCTGGCTGTCCCTACAAGAAGATCTACTATAACTGGCAATCAGGTAAATCTGAGAAATGTACATTTTGCTATCCACGGATTGAAGCCGGTGACCCTACAGTTTGTTCTGAGACCTGTGTTGGGCGCATTCGTTATTTGGGCGTCATGCTTTATGATGCAGATAAAATCAAAGAAGCTGCGAGCATTGAAGATCCTGAAGACCTATATCAAGCTCAGTTAGATATTTTCCTTGACCCTCATGACCCTGAAGTTATTGCACAAGCAAGAAAAGATGGTGTTCCTGAGAGCTGGATTGAAGGGGCGCAAAATTCACCGGTTTATAAAATGGCGATGGATTGGAAGGTTGCGTTCCCGCTTCACCCTGAATATCGCACGCTGCCTATGGTTTGGTATATCCCGCCATTGTCACCTATTCAAAATGCGGCTGAAAAAGGACAGATTGACATGGCTGGTGTTATTCCAGATGTTCACAAGTTACGTATTCCTGTGAAATATCTAGCTAACCTTTTAACAGCTGGCAAAGAAGAGCCTGTGGTTCATGCCCTAGAGAGAATGATCGCTATGCGGGAATTTAAACGCGGGCAAAATGTCGATGGTGAAAGCAACAAAGAGCTTCTCTCTCAAGTTGGTCTTGATGAAAACACCGTCAACGATATGTACCGCATCATGGCGTTAGCTAGTTACGAAGATCGTTTTAATATTCCAACGAACCACAAAGAGTATGCGGGTGAGACACCCTTTGATAATGAAATTCCGTTTGATACTCGCTCTGCTTGTGGGTTTAGTTTTGGCAATGGCTGTTCTGGTGGGACAAGCAAACCAAATCTATTTGGCGCTAAAACTCATCAAAACACTATGAATGGAAGACTACATGAACCTGGCTCAAAAGGAGGTCGCTCATGAAAACCTTTAAGATCTTAGGATTATTACTCACCTACCCGGAAGGCTCCGTTTTAAAAGCTCATGATGAATTGCTTCAAGTCATACAAGATGAAGCGATTTTACCAAAAGGTGCGATTAAAAAAATTGAACATTTTATCGATGTTCAAAACAACAAAGAGCTTTTAGAAATCCAAGAAGATTATGTTGACCTCTTTGATCGCGGGCGCGCTCATTGCCTTCACCTTTTTGAACATATTCACGGAGAGTCTAGAGACCGCGGCCAGGCTATGGTCGACCTGATAGAGACCTATAAATCCAAAGGTGTTTATATCGATAATAATGAGCTTCCTGATTATCTCCCTCTTTTCATGGAATATCTTTCTCATTGCTCTTTTCATGAAGCAAGCGATCTCTTAGGCGATGCTATTGATGTGATTGCGGTGATTGGCAAAAAGTTAGAAAAACGCGGCTCCATTTACGCTGAGGTTTTTTCTGCGATTGAGGTGCTTTCCTCTGTTAAGCCCGATAAAACTAAAATTACCCAGGCGATAGCAGAAGCGCCTAAAGACCCTGAAACACTAGAAGAGTTAGACGAAGAATGGAAAGAGGCGGAAGCGTTCAGCGGCGACCCTGTTGCTGATTGTAATAGCTGCAACGCGTTTCCAAATGCGACTGAGGCTTTGAACAAACAAATGGGAGGTGCTTAAAATGGCGTTAGATTATATTCATGAATTTCTATTCGGATATTATCCTTATATTTGCCTGGCTGTTTTTATTATTGGCAGTGCTCTTCGATATGACCGGGACCAATATTCCTGGAAAGCAGACTCAAGCCAATTGCTGCGAAAAAAAGGGATGGGACTTGGAAGTAATTTATTTCACATTGGCATCATATTGCTTTTTTTCGGTCATTTAGTTGGTCTTTTAATGCCCCATGCTGTTTATCATCATTTCATGACGGCAGAGGCCAAACAATTAATGGCTATGGTAGCTGGAGGTATTTTCGGCACTATCTGTTTCATCGGTATGACCATCTTGTTAAAACGCCGGCTGTTTGATGAGCGTATACGCGCCACAAGCAAACCATCAGATATTATGATTTTAGTCCTTCTTTATATTCAGCTGATTTTAGGTTTAATCACCATTCCTTTTTCAGCCCAACACCCTGATGGTAGCTCAATGATTGCTCTTGCTAATTGGGCGCAATACATTGTGACATTTCGCTCTGGTGCTGCTGACTTCATCGTTAATGAAGCTCTTGTTTTCAAGCTTCATCTGGTTTTAGGAACAACTATCTTCCTAATTTTCCCGTTTACTCGTTTGGTACATATATTCAGTGGTGTTTCCGCGCCTTTGAAATATCTATTCCGCTCTGGCTATCAAATTGTACGAAAGAGAGGTTAGCTCCATGCCAATCATAATCAATAACATAGAGATATCGGATGATGACGTTCATGCAGAGATGCAACACCATCCGGCTGGCGGGGTTGATGAAGCGCGGCACCGCGCTGCCAGGGCTTTGGTTATAAGAAAATTACTCTTGCTAGAAGCTGTTGAAACAAACTTATTAAAGACAAGTGAAAACTGCACGCCTCAAGAGGAAGAAGAGGCAATTGACGCTTTGCTTCAAGAACATGTCACTGCCCCAATTGCTGATGATACTTATTGCTCGAGATATTACGAACAAAACAAGGAACGCTTTGTGGACAAGAAAACAAACAAGGTTTTGCCCTTTGAAATGGTCCGCCAATATATTCATGACTACCTACAAACAAGATCACTGCAAACTGGCATCAATCAATATATTAAAATCTTAGCGGGTAAGGCAAAAATAGTTGGCTTTGAGCTCGATGGAGCAGACAGTCCACTTGTTCAATAAAATAGTCAGAACTCACTTGATTTTTGCTTCTGAATTCATTGGTCTGCCGGCTGCGTACCAATAGCCGGTTCCCATCAAAACAGCACCTGAAACTGTATTGCCGATTGTCACCCAGAACAGGTTATATGCAGCTCCTATAAAACTTATTGTTTCTGGGTGCTCGGAAAACAATGCGAGTGAAAACACCGTCATGTTTGCAACGCTGTGTTCAAAGCCTGAGGCAATGAAAGCATAAAGACACCAAAAAATTATAATACATTTTGCAGTATCACTTTTTGTTCGGGCTGCCCCCCAAATAGCCAGACAAACAAGCCAATTACATAACATTCCCCTTGCTACTAATTCAGCCGGTGTTCCCGACATTTTTTTGTAGGCTATTTGATGCAATAGATCTTGCCCTCCTTCCTGGAGAACAATGCCGCCGCCACCTATGATAAATAATAAGGCCAGGCCCAACGACCCTACTAAGTTGCCACCCCAAGTCGTTGCCCAAATTTTTATGGCATTCATTGTACTACAGGCTCTTGTTAATCGCCCTATAGCGGCATACATCGTGTGGCCTGTAAAAAGGTCGGCGCCGGCGAAGACTATTAATGTAAGGGCGATACCAAAACTGCCCCCCATCACAAGGCTGCGAAATGAAGGTTCTACGGCTTGGCCAACGGAGAAGATGAGTAAGATCCCAATGCCAACATAAGCTCCCGCCATTAAACTAGATATGATAAAGCCCAATGGATTATTATTTAAATTCTCAACTTTCTCTTTTGAGAGATCTGCGAAATAACATACTGTTTCTCGGATTGTCATTCATTAACCTCTTAATATTTGCAGGTGAAAGCTTTTTGCACTTTGGCTAAGAAACAATGGCGCGCTCCAGACCACAGCAAGAGCAATGGCGGTATATAAAAATCCATAGCCTAAGTCTTGTTGAGCGTTTTCTAAATAAGAGTTACAAATCCGAATTGGCGCATGAATATATATAAAAGCAGCCACACCTAACATTGAAATAGCTTGAGCTTTTAAAAACCCTTTTAAGATTGGATGAGCTCTGTGCCATCCTAACTTCAAGGGAACACCAATTAGCAATGGCACTGTCAGGAATTTAAGCAATTCCATAGTTCCAGAGGAAATTGCAGCATCTATTGATCTTGGTAACATCCAAAATGCGATGGTGAATATTGCAATTAGAAGAGAGGCATAGCCTCCTTTATTCCACTCACCGCCTATATACCATTCACCGATTTTCTGAGACTTTTCTTCGACCAAAAGATAGCCAACACAAATCAACAAAGGCATTTGAACTAGAATATGAGTGAGGGGGAGCTTTTCTAAAGCCCCTTTTGACAAAACACAAAAGGTAAATATGAGGGATGAGATTAGCAGCTTCATTTTACCATCTATCATTGGCGCACCCGCCTAAGTTGGAGCGTTCGCTTAATGGTTTTCACAGCACCTTGAACATCATTACTGTCAAGTATGGATGATAATCTCCCTTGCTGGTCAATGATATGTATTGCTGAATTATGGACATAACCTCCCTCTTCATCTGGTATAACAACAACTCCAAAGGCTTTTAAGAGACGTGGTAAATCCTCTATTTTGGGTCTTACAATTGTCCAAACTTTCCCATCTGCACTATGGCGTTTTCCGTAATAAGAAAGCTCTTCTATATTATCTTTCAAAGGATCGAAGCTAATCGAGAAAATCCGGACTTTATTGTCTAAATTGCTCTCATTAATTTCAGCCTGCAATCGGGCAAAGTTATCACCGCCCACCTGACAGATGAACGGGCATGTTGTGTAAATAAAATCTACAATTGTTACATGCCCGTTTTCACTTTTGAGTTTTGTATAAGCACCTGACATTGTCTCCAAAGCTACATTTGGCATCACTGGTTTCAGCTTTGTTATTTCTATTCGTCTTGCACCTTCACTTGTCAGGGCTTGCAGCCCATCTGTTTTGAACCACAAAATGAGCGAGCCAATAAGAATGATAACAATATTTACTTTGAAGGCACTCATTCAAATCTAAGTCCTTCTATATGTTGCGATGCCGATTATATATCTGACCACAAAGATTAATGCGCCCACAATCACCAACAATGCAAAAGCCGTTGCTATACGATCTTGTAGCATCCACTCTTCAGCGTGAACTGCCCATCTTCTTGGAACTGACATCGCGCCGGAGACCAAGAACATAAGGGTAAAACCAATACCACCTGCGAGATAAACCCCAAAAGCTGTTTTATCGATCATTTGGAATTCTGATGATTTTGCTTCTTTGATCAAGTAAGCCATAAAGCCAAAACTCATGGCGACTTCACCAAGCAATAAGTAAATATGAAAATGGCCAGGCACCCACTGGGTATTGTGCATGATTTTATTTACTGAAATCATGCCATCTATAATTGCGGGTACGACACCTACAGACCACCCTGCAACACCAAGCACCAATAATGCTGATGCTAGATCCCATTTAATATTAGAGCCTCTTAAATATATGCAGAGTGAAAATGCAGTGACAGTTAGCAATGGTATGCCTGATAGATAAGAGACAATCTGCCCCATGATTAAAGCCCAGGCTGGCATGACTGTATCTTGCAGTAAGTGATGGGGATAGACAGCCATGACAAATAATAGAATTGCAGACCATGCAATTGCAAAGATGCGAGATGTTTTCCAAGGCTTGCCAGTATATTCAGGTATGATTTCATAAACCGCGACGACTGCCATATAGATGGTTGCGTTAATAAAAACATGGCCAAAAAAGTAAATCATATTTTTAGCCAAAAGCGCATCGACTTCAAAGCTGGGAACATATAAGTTAATAAGGCTCGACACTAAAACGGCGGCGCCCACTACGATCCCAATTGTATTAAAGATAATGGTTGCCATGCTTGCAACGATGGCAGGAGGTGGGGCCTCATCCGGCGTAGCTTTTCCTGAAATAACAGGCCAGGCCAAGGCACCGCCTATTCCATCAAATGCAGCAATTAATTTCCGGCCGATTTCTAAATTCATCAAGAGAAACCCAACACCAATGAGTATGAGTCCAATGATAAATGCTGCAGCTGCCCCTGTTTCCCATGCTCCGCCTGAAATAGCAGGTAGTGGAAAGAGAAATGTCCAACCTGCACCAAATTGTCCTAAGGAAATACTCCCTAAAATGAATAATACGCCAAATAGAAACAAGGTGAGAAAGACAACAAATACTTCTTGTACTAGATGCACATAACGACTAACGAAGTACCACATGATTGCGGCTCCGGTTAAGGAAGCTGCGCCAACCATACCTGCTCCATGAGCTGTCATGAGTTGATAAAAAATAGCTGCATCAATTTCAATTAAATCGCCTTGTGCTGCTCGCATCAATAAACCAATGATCATCATCAACAAGAGAACAGCACCAGCAAGGAGCATGGTAAATTTAATTAGATTTGAGTGAGGTTCATGGGATGGCTTAATCATTTTTATTTTCCTTTTTTGCCACAACCTGGAATTCTGTGATCATGTCATGGTGTGATACCCCGCAGAACTCCAGGCAAATAACTTTATACTCACCAGGTTTGGTGAAGACGTGCTCAACTTTATTGACATAACCGGGCATTGCCTGGGTTTGAAACATCAACTTGCCATCAGAATTTAAAACACCCATTCCATGATTTACATCTGTGGTATGGACATTAAAGACCACTGGCTTGTTCAGCAGGACTTCTTCTTTATCAATCTCCCAGTACCATTGAGCACCAGTTACATTGATTGACTGAGTTTGCGTCGAATTAGAGATTGTGTGGGGATATCGCCAAAGTGAGGCAAATGTAACGATGATCCCGATGAAGAACATTGCCCAAATATATTTTTTTCTTCTTACTTCTGGTGATGGGCTTACTCTCTCACTCCCAGAGGCATCGACACTTCTAGTCGCCAGGACAGCTGAAATGAAAAAAAGTGAAACAAAGCCCATTAAGCTTAAGCTTAGTGCCAGGACATAAAGTTGCATGATAACCCCTCATTTTTAAAAGATGTATTTTATATACTTATTTAAAGGGGAGTGGTTTGATCTGTCAATACAAATATTTTAAATGCATCTATTTCTGACTTTTATGATTTCAAATTTGAGTGTGTCTAATTTATAAAAATGTATTTTAAAAGCATCTTTTGTGTTATATATAATTTTTAAAATACTGTGAAAAAAATTCTAAGTTTTTATTAGCCCAAGTCAAAATAAATTAGTAGAAACAAAGCATTGATGGAGATGTATTATGCTGATTAACTTGCCCGAGGGGCTAATTAAATATTCTGAGAGTCCTGAGTTTGATCAGGACACTCTCCCACTTGCTCTGCAGAAAGAACATAAAACGAAACCTAATGTTTGGGCCAAAGCGGTGATCAGTGAAGGGACCATCGCCTATGTTTTGGAAGACAAACCAGAGAACATTCTCACACTAAGTGCTGGTCAATTTGTCATTATTGAACCTGAAGAACCTCATCATGTTGAGATCATTGGTCCCGTGAAATTCCACCTAGAATTTTACAAAAAAACGACTTAGTTTGCTCTATCAAAGAACACATTAATCTTAAAATTTAAAACTACAAACACTCGTAACAATTTACTTCAAGAGACCTTGCAACAGGGTACTTGACAAATTGTCGCACCCAATGGCATTGTGCGCCAAAGTTGAACAGAATTTGGTACGGTATTTCAGGAAAAATGAACCCTGATGCCATCTCTAATTTTAAACTTAGATACCGGTTGGATCTAGATATTCGCCGATGTTAAGGCCTTTAGGCTTTTTTAGCTCCCAGCTGGCTCCTTTGCCTTGCTTTTGCTTGTGTCCTTCAGACCTAATTTCGTTGAGAAGTGACTATTTGACCGATCTAAAAAAGGCATATTTGTTTTTCTTAGTGTATAGTTTTCATATGTGAAAAATTTAAATGCACGAGCAACGATGGCGGCTCTTTAAAAACCAAGTTTTTAGAGGCTATCTAACCAAGATGATGCCGGGAATAAATGTAACATGAGACTATGTTCTGCCAGTGCAGAAAAACATCTTGCAAGTTAATCTCGGCTAAAATATTGATACGCTCAAACAACTTTTGCCAGTTAATAGGAAGTTTCTACGATAGAGCGTTCAAGCTTCATCTATAATTAAACACTAACTGCTTCAGGATAGACATGAGTTTGTATACAGACTACTTAAATGAGATTGAAAATAGAAAAAATGAAGGTTTGAATCCCAAGCCAATTGATGATGGTGCGCTTGTAAGTGAGCTCATCTCGCAAATTAAAGATCTTGAAAATGAGCACAGAGAAAATTCTCTTAAGTTTTTTATTTACAACACTTTGCCTGGTACAACCAGCGCTGCCGGTGAAAAAGCAAAGTTCTTAAAAGAGATTATTCTTGGAAATTTTGTTATTGAGGAAATTTCTCCAAAATTTGCTTTTGAGCTATTGTCTCACATGAAGGGCGGACCATCTGTCGAGGTTCTTCTTGATCTTGCTTTAGGTAACGATTTGGAGCTAGCTTCACCAGCTGCCGAAGTTTTAAAAACTCAGGTGTTTCTATATGAAGCTGATACAGGACGATTAGAAACTGCATATAAAGATGGCAATGAAATTGCTAAAGACATTCTTCAAAGTTATGCAAAAGCGGAATTCTTCACAAAGCTTCCAGATGTAGAAGAAAAGATTAAAGTTGTGACTTACATCGCAGCTGAAGGTGATATTTCTACAGATTTACTCTCTCCTGGTAATCAAGCTCACTCTAGATCAGACCGCGAATTACACGGTAAGTGTTTGATCTCTCCAGAAGCACAAGCTGAAATCCAAGATCTACAAAAACAAAATCCTGACGCTCGGGTTATGTTAATTGCTGAAAAAGGCACCATGGGTGTTGGCTCCTCACGTATGTCTGGTGTGAACAATGTGGCATTATGGACAGGCAAACAAGCTAGCCCTTATGTTCCTTTTGTGAATATTGCTCCTATTGTTGCAGGAACAAATGGTATTTCTCCGATTTTCCTAACAACAGTTGGTGTTACAGGTGGCATTGGTATTGATCTGAAAAACTGGGTGAAAAAGCTAGACGCTGATGGCAACCCGATTTTGAACGAAAATGATGATCCGGTTCTTGAGCAAACCTATTCTGTAGAAACTGGCACGGTTCTCACCATTAACACTAAAACAAAGAAGCTTTATAATGGTGACAAAGAGCTTGTTGATATTTCTTCAGCTCTGACACCTCAAAAGGTTGAATTCATCAAATCTGGTGGCTCTTATGCTGTTGTTTTTGGTAAAAAATTACAGAATTTCGCAGCCTCAACACTTGGAATTGAATTGCTACCTGTCTTTGCTTCTTCCAAAGAAATTTCTCATGAGGGACAAGGCCTCACTGCAGTTGAGAAAATCTTTAACAGAAATGCTGTTGGGGTGGCTGAGGGTGCTGTATTGCATGCCGGCTCTGATGTGCGCGTGAAGGTAAACATTGTCGGGTCCCAGGACACAACCGGTTTGATGACATCGCAAGAGCTTGAGGCTATGGCCGCAACTGTTATTTCTCCAACTGTTGATGGAGCTTATCAATCAGGCTGCCATACAGCATCGGTTTGGGATATAAAAGCACAAGAAAATATTCCTAAACTTATGAAGTTCATGAATAAGTTTGGTCTTATCACGGCAAGAGACCCGAAGGATAAGTACCATGCTATGACCGATGTTATTCATAAAGTTTTGAATGACATTACAGTTGATGATTGGGCAATCATTATTGGAGGTGATAGTCACACACGTATGTCTAAAGGCGTCGCGTTTGGTGCTGATAGTGGAACTGTTGCCCTGGCCCTGGCCACAGGCGAGGCCACGATGCCTATTCCTGAATCTGTTAAAGTAACCTTTAAAGGTTCTATGAAAGCTCACATGGATTTCCGTGATGTGGTTCACGCGACACAATCGCAGATGTTGAAGCAATTTGGTGACAATGTTTTCCAAGGCCGCATTATCGAGGTTCATATTGGAACCTTACTTGCCGACCAAGCTTTCACCTTCACAGACTGGACTGCTGAAATGAAAGCAAAAGCCTCCATCTGTATTTCTGAAGATGATACTCTCATTGGCTCTCTAGAAATTGCCAAAAACCGCATTCAAATCATGATCGATAAAGGCATGGATAATGAAGCGCAAACGCTCCTTGGCCTCATCAAAATCGCTGATAATCGCATTGCAGAAATTAAATCTGGCGAGAAGCCAGCTTTAACACCAGATGATAATGCTGAATATTTTGCGGAAGTTATCGTAGACCTTGACAAAATTGATGAGCCAATGATTGCTGATCCGGATGTGAACAATGCAGACGTCTCAAAGCGTTATACGCATGATACAATTAGACCAATTTCATACTATAAGGCCGAGAAGAAAGTTGACCTTGGGTTTGTTGGTTCCTGTATGGTTCACAAAGGGGATATGAAAATTGTAGCGCAAATGCTTCGTAACCTGGAGAAGGAAACGGGCAGTGTTGAATTTAACGCGCCCTTGGTTGTCGCAGCTCCTACCTATAACATTATCGACGAATTAAAAGACGAAGGGGACTGGGAGGTTTTACAGAAGTACTCTGGTTTTGAATTTGATGATGATGCGCCGAAAAATACGGCTCGGACAGACTACGAAAACATTCTCTATCTTGAGCGTCCTGGCTGTAACCTTTGCATGGGCAACCAAGAAAAGGCTGCTAAAGGTGACACAGTATTAGCAACGTCTACGCGATTGTTCCAAGGACGTGTTGTGGAAGATAGTTCTGAGAAAAAAGGCGAATCTTTGCTGGCATCAACACCAGTTGTGGTTCTTTCAGCTATCTTAGGTAGAACACCTACTATGGAAGAGTATAGAACTGCGGTGGAAGGTATTGACCTTACTAAGTTTGCACCGCCACAACAAAAGCCACTTGATCCAAAATCAGTTCATTTTTAAGGGATATTAATCGTGCCGGACTTCTGTCTCTGACTTTGAAATAGCTGTTTGATATGGCCCTTTCAATTTCGACTTTAAGTCTTGGCAGAACCACAATTAAATGTAACACCATCAATGATCTTAATTTTCAGTTTTACTTTCCTAGTCAAAACTGTCTCTTAAGCATTGATGGTTTACATAGTTCGTCAGTTAGAACTTTAACTGTGCTTACCTCAATCCTAAAAACGCTGACTTGGCCTTATTACCGCAACAAAGCGTATAATTTTATATTA
This sequence comes from Hyphomicrobiales bacterium 4NK60-0047b, assembly GCA_040367435.1. Lineage (NCBI taxonomy): Bacteria > Pseudomonadati > Pseudomonadota > Alphaproteobacteria > Hyphomicrobiales > Hyphomicrobiales bacterium 4NK60-0047b. Next base: position 387,291 of record BAABWY010000003.1, read on the forward strand.
CCACCTCATCTCAACCAACTTATGAACATTATTCTCCTTACATAATAACAACTTAAGTAAAAGTTCATTAAATTTCTTTGTATACTTACATTAAATGTATTTTACCGGTAATGAACTTTGCTGGTTTTAATGGATTTACAAGAAGGATGATTGCTTTGGAATTCTTAGCGCATATTGCTGGATTTTTAGCTCTTTTTATTTGCTGGAAATTACATAACCAAGTCCAGGCTCAGAAAAATAAAATCGAGCACCTTCAATCAACTCTGTTTAAACTAAAGAACTCCCAAGCTGATAATTCTACAGACGATAGCGCAATGACAGCTACTCTGACCGAAAGCACTTCTGTTCCCCCTATAAGTACTGAAGAAAAAAATCCTCTAGAGCAAGCTACGTTGAAGGTTAACAAGCCTCAACGAGATAGTCTCAATAATCAACCTGAACATGTAGAAACTTCACCAAACTCGCGCCGCGAAAGTTCAATTCATGCAACTGATCGCACGGAAAACAAACTAGCATCTCAGGCGCCTGCACCTATTTTAGAGGAGATTTCAGCTAAGTTATTAAACATAGTTTCAGACGGTAAATGGGCCGTTTGGATTGGTGGAATTGCCCTTGCATTTGGCGCAGTATTTCTCATAAAATATTCTATTGAGGTTGGGCTTATTGGACCAAAAGTTAGATTAGCAATAGCAGCTATCTTTGGCCTAGCTTTAATGGGGGCCGGTGAGTATTTTCGCCGCCTTCCCTTTGCGATCGATATATCTCATATCAAAAACGCCTATGTCCCTGGGATCCTCACAGCGGTTGGTTCCATGATACTATTTGCCGTAACTTATATTAGCTACGGGGTATTTGGTTTTATTTCTCCTGCTGTTGCTTTTTCAATTATGGGCATTTTGTCTTTATCAACATTGACGTTGGCACTTCTACATGGCTCACCACTTGCCGCGGTAGGTCTGCTTGGATCATATGTCACTCCAGCATTGGTTAGCACAACAGCTCCCAATTATACTGCGCTTATTTCGTTTTTATTGATTGTCACATATTCGGCAATGGCTATCGCTCGTTTTCGTGGCTGGGTTTGGTTGATGGGTTGTGCTGCTGGCGGGGCACTCCTTTGGGCGCTTATTCTGACCGTTTATAGTGATTTTGAGCTGTTGCAATCTTTTGTTCTGAAGACTTATTTAACTTTACTGACTGCCGGGTTCTGCATGTTGGGCTTGACTTGGGAACTTCAAAAGCCAGTTGATTTAGAAGACACAGATAAAAACAGTGAAACATCACTAAAATCATCTGTACTTGAACAAAACCCAGATGAAGATTTTTTTGTAATTTTACTTGCGTTTATGACTGGGATTGCAGGGATTGCCTTGTTGTATGTTGATGCGACTACGTATGAAACGACCGCGATCGCAACAACTGCTATGATTGTCTTATCACTTTGGATTAGCGCTTGGATAAGACCTGCACTCTCTCTACTTTTTGCAGTCGGTTCGGCGCTTGGTTTGTTCACATTTATCGGTTTCATTTTCCAAGGAATTTCCATACCCGAATTTATTTACTCTATAGCGAATTCAGAATTAGACTCTATCGATCATTGGTATGAAAATACACAAACTACTTTATTAAGTTTAGGCTTTTTTATTATTACAATTATGATCGGAGTTTTGGGTGTACTTAAAGCAACCAACAATCAGAAATTTGAGACACATGCGTTGAACTGGGCAATACCGGCATCAGTTGTTCCCCTCTTTGCCTATGCAGTAACGTGGGTTTCAATTTTTACACAAAGTCCGAATTGGATTGCATATTTAGGACTTTTGGGCACTCTAGCTCTAGGCTTATCATCAGAAATAATTTTAAAGCGCCTCCCTTCCATAAAGACCCTGGATTTTAATGAAGTTTTTCCCCTTACCTTCATTGCAGGCGGCTCAGCTCTTTTTGCCATCATGGCTGTATATTTTAAATTTGATGGTGCAATATTAGTGGTATTGAGTTCTTTCTTAACTGTTGCTCTCGCCGGTCTTAGTATTGTTCGCCCTCTACAAATATTTCGCTTTAGCGCCATGGTAGCAGCTGGTGTTGCTATCGCTTATACCTTGTTTCATCCGACATTAAACCTTACTCCATCAACTACGATCATCTTCAACTCCCTGTTACCCGCTTATGGTTTTCCTGCACTCTCTTTCTGGATTGCTAGTTTCTTGCTGGGGAAAACCGCTAAAGACGCTCCACAACGATTTTTTGAAGGAGTTGCTGTTTTATTTACCGCTCTCCTATTCACCGTGCAAATTCGTCATGGTATGAATAATGGTGACTTGCTTAGTGGAGATTTCAGACTTGGCGAGCAAGCTGCTCATACAATTACGGCTCTTGTATTATCTGGTGCTCTTATGCGATTAGATGATAGATCGCCAAGTGTAATATTTAGGACTGCCACTCAGATTTTGGGTTACTTATCACTTGCAATGGTATTGCTTTCTCATGGTTTATTGCTCAACCCGTTTTTTACAAACGAGCCGGTTGGCACTGGACATATCTTTAATATGTTGCTGATTGCTTATTTCGTACCCGGCATCATTGCGGCTATTGTTCACTTAATTGCAAGAACAAGACGTCCTGTCATCTATGTAACAGTGCTAGAACTGACCAGTTGGGTTTTACTGAGTGGCTTTATCTTACTCACAATAAGGCACCTTTTTGTAGGGGAGCATTTACGTCCGTATGATTTAGAAAATTTACAGGTTATATCAACGGCTGAAGCATATACACATTCAATCAGCTTATTGTTAATTCTTCTAGTAGTGAGCTTTTTCTATCGCACTCTCTTTAGCGGCTGGAAAAGCAGAATATTGCCGGTAGCCTTTCCACTCATAATTGGAGCTTTTATATTTGCTAACTATGTACATTTTTCACCGTTGAGACCTGGGGTCGACGTTGGTGAGAAGACCTTCTTTAATTTACTTCTTCCAGGACTTCTAATCCCTTCTCTTATATTTTTGCTAATACGTTTGGTATGGAAAAATGTAGATTTTTGGCAAGTGCCTCTTATTCCACGCGTTCTAGGTGGACTGGCTTTCATCTCTAGCTTTTTCTGGGCGACCTTAACCGTTCGCCACGTATGGCATGGTTCGTCTCTTTATTTAAACAGTTTGTATTCTATGGAGACTTATGCGTACTCAGCACTGTGGCTCGCATTGGGGGTAGGAATTTTAATTATTTCTGAATGGCGAAATTCCAAAGACTTTAGGGCAGCCTCTGCATTTTTCATATTCGCTGCTGTCGTGAAAGTCTTTCTGTTCGACATGTCTGCATTACAGGGAGGCTTACGTGCCCTATCATTTATTGGGCTTGGACTTGTTCTCATCGGTATAGGTCTATTTTTTCAACGAATTATATTCAAAGATCGTGAAGCCATAAAAAGTGATGAAGCCGATAGTAAAAATTCCGAACCAGATGTTTGATAATTCAATGAAAATAGCTTTTTAATTTTTCACTGATAAATGCCGTGCACACTTTTCTCTATGAAGAGTTGGACTAGAGTTTCATAGCGATTTCATGAAACTCTAGTTTTATTTTATTTGTTTCGAAAAACTGGTGCTCTTTTATTTACAAAGGCATTCATGCCTTCTTTTTGTCCTTCTGTTGCAAACGCAGCTTTGAAGAGAAGGCGTTCCTGCTTCTGATCGGCCCCCATTGAGTGGTCCAATTGGAAAGTTAATTTAAAGCTTGCATTTGGTCCACTGGAATTTTTCCCTCAGGTGTTGGCGGTCTCCAATTTAATGAAT
>BAABWY010000004.1:300000-389288 GCA_040367435.1 Hyphomicrobiales bacterium 4NK60-0047b
TTTGTTCGATCAAGGCTGTTTGATCCGCCCCAGCTTTTTTCTTCTCTATCATGCATTGTGGTGAAGTCCCTTTAGAAAAGGCAACAGCTGAGTTCTTTTTTGGCTCTAGGAAAGCGATGAAAAATTCGGGGTCGTAAATACCGAATTTTAATGGGTTTGCCAGAATTTTTTGCGGTTTTTTTAAAGGCAATGTGAATTCGAGTACCAGTTCTTGATTTGTATATGTGAGCACTGTGTCTATTGGCTGGTTAAATTCTAAGTTTCTTTTTTTTTGTTTACCGTAAGTAAAAAAGTCGAACTGGTGCAAACTTTCAATATTTTCCTTCGCTAGAGGTTCAAGTTCATATTGAGAATATTTTCCATCTTTATTGACATCCATTCCTACTAGAGCAAAGGCGGCGTATCCATCATCAAATTTCCAACGATGACGAAACCCTGTAATCTCGAATGTGTTATTCATGAGTAGTTTTGTTTCACTCTCAATAAACACATGGGGATGCGCATTCGCTTTTGATGGCGTAAGAACTACGATCAAGCTTACTATTCCCAAAACCAAATAGCTTAGGTGTCGATAGATTTGATTTTGATTAGTTTGCTCTCGACATACAGACAAGATCTTCGTTTCCTTATTATCCAGCCTTTTTAATGGCTACATAGCTTTTGTTCTCAATTCCTAAACAAATAGGAATTCTCGGAAATTCCACAATAACCCTACCATAAATTTTGTTCAAAATGAGAAATTCATTGCATGAGTTCTAGTTATATTGTAACAATTTCTCAATTGTAATATTGTAACATAAATTTTACAAAGGGCTTACCCTATGGTTTATCCAAAATTTAATAAATTACTTTCTTTCTTATCAGTGTTTCTTATAACACTGTTTTCTGCGTTCCCTCTTGTTCATGCCGATGAGAAAAATTCTTCTCCTAAAGTTGTGGTAACAATTAAACCACTGCACAGCTTGGTTAGCGGTGTGATGAAAGGTGTTGGAGAACCAACCCTTCTTCTTAAGGGGGCTTCTAGTCCGCATCATTTCCAGATTAAACCTTCCGATGCATTGGCCATTAAAAGAGCTGACCTTATTGTACGGATTGGACCTCTACTTGAAACTCCAATGAATAAAGTTCTTAAGTCGCTGAGCAATACAAATTCTGTTCTGGACGTAGTCGATTTAGATGGTATTACTCATTACAAAATGAGGACTAAGCACCATCATCATGATGATCACGACGATCATAAAGAAGAACATGCAAAGCATGACAACCATGATGATCATGATGACCATGATCATAAGAAAAAACATGCTAAGCATAATGACCATGATGATCACGATCATAAAGAAAAACATGCTAAGCATGACGACCATGATGATCATGATCATAAGAATGACGAAAGCTCAGAAAAAGATCCGCATATCTGGCTTCATCCTGGCAACGCGAAAACAACGGTCTTAGCTCTAGCTAAAAGATTAGCTGAACTTGATCCTAAGAACAGCAATACATATAAGAAAAATGCCGCTGAACTTTCTGGTCAACTTGATAAATTATCGCTTGAGATAAATGCTCTTATGAAACCATTAGATGATCGCTCATATATGGTTTTTCACGATGCTTATCAGTATTTAACGGCATCGCACGATTTGCAATTTTCTGGCGCAATTACTCTTAACCCGGCAACTCCGCCGAGCGCAAAACACCTGAAAGAATTGATTAGTAGATTAAAAGAGAAAAAGGTTGCCTGCATATTTTCTGAAGTTCAGTACAACCCTAATTTAGTCAAAACTCTTTCTGAAGGACATAAAGTTAAGACAGCTGTGCTTGACCCAATTGGCGCCAAACTAAAAGCTGGCCCGGCTGCTTATTTCACTATGATGAAGAATTTAAGTACAGAGATCAATAAATGCATGAAGCCTTAGAAACAAATGCTTCTTACATTTTTAAAGTAGTTTTATAAAAAACACCCTCTGATAAATTTATCAGAGGGTGTTTTTTATCTTTAATGAATAAAATAAATTAAATCACTTCGAATGAACTAAGCTGATTTAAACTTTTTCCATGTCACAATAACTCTCGCTCCAACTGGCACACGAGGATATAGGTCTTGAACATGTTCGTTATACATGCGGATACAACCTTTTGAAGCTGCTTTGCCGATTGTCCATGGGGCATCTGTTCCGTGTATACGATAAAGAGATGAACCAATATATAGTGCGCGTGTACCAAGTGGGTTACGTGGATGCCCACCCGGAACAAAGGCTGGCAATTTTGGATTTTCGCGGCGCATAGATGCAGTTGGCGTCCATGATGGATTTACGCGTTTTTGACTAACACGTGAATTACCGGACCAACGCGCGTCTCCCTTTGGAATGGCAATTGGATATGAAATGGCTTGGCCACGTTTGTTGATATAATAAAGCCGACGATCACCAAAGCTTACGACAACTGTGTTTCTTCTAAATTTTTTAGAAAATGAAACATGTTGTTTTCCACTTGCACCGCCACTTGGGCCATCACCGAATAGTACTGAGAATAGATCCTGGGCATTTGCATTTGTGGCACTGAAGCTCATAGATACAGCAACTGCCATTGTTGCAACGAGCGTTGCTATAGACTTTGAACGTTTCATTTCAATTTTCCTCATGATTGTCGTCTAATCTAATATTTTTAAGGTGTCTTCTTAAAATTAACTATATCCTATAACTGAACATGGAAAAGAATATATTAATTTGCCAGTGGTTACCCCTTAAATTTATTTAACGTAGTTCCTTATTTCCTAAAACTGGAAACCACTTTTAGGAGAAACATTTTCTTTGTCTTGTCGTTCCCTGCTCCCTAAAACCGGTAGCCACTTTTAGGAGAAACATTTTCTTTGTCTTGCCGTTCCCTGCTCCCTAAAACCGGCAGCCACTTTTAGGAGAAACGCAATAAACTTATCGGATTACATGAACCGGTGCTCCGATATGCACCCGTTTGTACAAATCAATAACATCTCTATTTAACATTCGTATACACCCGCTAGATGCGGCCCGACCAATGGAGCGAGGTGATGTTGTCCCATGAATACGGTATTCACTCCATCCAAGATAAATGGCTCTTACTCCAAGCGGATTGCGAGGACCTGGTGGTACATATTTAGGATAACCTAACTTTCGCATGCGTGGTGTTGGTCTCCAACCAGGATTCTTACGTTTTAAAGTTACAAATGTATTACCAAACCACTGCATTTTAGGTTTGCCAACAGCTACTCTATAGCGAATTGCCCTATCACCTTTGAGCATGTAATAAAGGCGGCGCTCTGATGTATCAACAACTATGGAGCCATATGGGTATTTTTTTAAACTCTGACTTTTAAGTTTAATTACTTCGTTTGCCTGGCTTACGAGAGTGAATTGGCATAAGAAGGCAGCTATCAATAGTGTGAAACAAGTCGCTTTTCTAACTTTTTCTAAAAGTTTACTCACGTGACTTAGCCCTTTTAAATACAGCTCTAAAATTCTAAATAATGCGACTGCTTCACTATCTTCTTAGAATAGATAGCAAAATTTGAATATCCTTACCACTTTCAGGTTCACACAATTTTGTGAAGATTAAGGCGTAATAATAATTTGAGACTAAAAATTAAGAATCTCAATCTCTAAAATGCCAGTTTTGATGAAGTATTGGCAAGGGTACTCACTTCATTTTCATGGGACTAGCTTATAAAACATTGCCTTATTTTATGATTTGTGTGGCTCTTGCAACAGTCATAGAACTCGAGCGATAGAATAATTTTACACTCAGAGTTACATATAAGTTTGTTTTGAATTTTCTTTGTTTTAGAATCCAAAAATGCCACCGAAGAGAGATTTCTTCTTTTTACGCCTCACTTTGCGTCTTCTTTTCTTCTTGGACACTCTCTTTTTTGGACCCGAATTCCAGAAACCACTGTGCCATGTATCTTCACCTTGGCTAGCAACGCGCGGCGGTTTACGTCTAACCGGCACTCTTAAAGTGACCTTATTTTGAATGCCATCAGGGTCTTTGATAACTACATCATTTTGGTTCCAAGTCCACTTCGCTATTTTTGTGCCCCACCGATAAGGCTCGATGGTCTCAACTCTTTGCTTACGCAAATTTAATATGGCGACATGCTCAATCGGTGATTTTTGATTTTTACTTCCCGCATCATAACGTAACAAGCCATAGCCTTTATAATTACCTTTAAGCACTGTCCATTCGAGAATTTTGGGTTTTTTAGGGCCGTATAAATCAAGTTTAATTTTATATTTTTTATAGAGCGGATTGATTGCAACATATTTACCTTTTTCAGGCTCTTGTATTGACCATCCATTTACCTCTGTGCCGATAGAAGCAACAGTTTCAATCTCTTCTTCATCTAAGCCAAAGCCAAGCTGTTTTAATCCAGTTAATGCCTTAGGTTGCATTTTATCTCGCTTCAAAGCTTCAAGATAATAACGCTCGGCATCTATTAATTTGTCACTTAAACGTGCTGCATCTCCAAGCACTGCCCAGGATCGCCCTGTTTTGGGTGCCTTTTGAATTGACTCACTTATATCTGCAATCGCGAAGTCCGGTTGTCTGTTTTTGGCTTGAACTAAGGCACGTTCTGCAAAGGCTGAAGCACTAGCTGAGAGGGACACAGCCTGATCTAAATCTTCAAGTGCTTTTTGATAGCGACCTAAATCACCATTTATACGCCCTCTCAGAATCATTATCTCTAAGTTGAGAGGTTGCTCGTTTAAAATTTGACTGAACAATTTAGATGCATTCGGTAATTGTCTATTTTCCAGATAAATAATTGCCAAGTGCTTTTTAAATGTGAGATCTTTTGGATCTAAAGAACTGGCTTTAGCGATATCCTGAATAGCCCGCACCCTATTTCCAAGTGAATGATAAACTTGGCCTCGGTTAAAATAAGCCAAAGCCTGGTTTTTATTCTTTTCAAGGGAAAGGTTTAGCTCTCGCAACGCAGCGTAGTGGCGCAAATGTTTCCAGTGTATTTGACCTCTGGCTAAATGGGCTGGGCTTTTGTCAGCTAATAAGGTTGCGGCCTTGCCGAAATCGCTAAATGCGGGCTTTTCTGCCCCGGCCTTTAAAAATGCATTTGCTCTATTGTGATATGACACTCCCATAGAAGGATGGAGGGCAATTGCACGATTAAAATCCTTAATTGCCTCTTCGTTATGGCCTAATCGATGTAGAAGCAGCCCCCTGTTATTGTAAGCTTTCGCATATTCTGGAAATGCTTCAATAGCGCGGTTAAAGTCTTTTAATGCCAAATGAAACTTTTTTAGCCGGCTGTATGCTAAGCCACGATCATTTAAGATGGATGCTTTAGTGTAAATTTCTAGCGCGCCAGCGAAAAGAGCTTCAGAAAAATATTGGATGGCCTTTTCGTTTTCTCTTCGCTTTAAAGCTGTATTACCTTTACGAGCTAAAAGGCTCGCACTTTCAGCCGCTTTGGCATGGTTAGAAAAAGGAGAGAGACTAATTAAAGTGAAAAGTGCGACTGATAGAGTTAGCTTCATCAATGTATTTAGTGTTTCCATACCCATTATTGATCTCTCTTGCTGGTCGCAAAAGACTTTCTTGTCAGCTATTACTCTATTCAATATGTTAAATCTTGATATCACTAAAGGGCTCCATCGCATTTGCGAAATCATCTTAATGACATGTTTTAAACCCACCTAACTTTTGGCCTCATTTTAGGCCTAAATTTGGGGGCAATCTACTTTGATCATCGTTTCACTCTTGCGGACTATACTCTGATATGAGTAGACAGGCATAGAACTAACTTAACTTTTCATGATGATATTCATATGTTAGTGGCAGTTTAGCGAGTTTTAAGGTCAAGAATTTGGCAAATTTAGAGATTTAAGGCGTCTTAATGAAAAATTTGAATAATATTTTTATGCCATTTAAAAGGCATATAAAACAATTGTCTCTCTCTTATTGTCTTCATGTTCCTAAAATTTCTACTGTTAGTGACGCCATTAGGGCGCCGTTCTTGACCTTTTTAGTTAGCGTGTTTCTATTGGCTCTTGTTGTTTTTTATTTGCAAATCTCAGTTAGCTTTGCAGCTTCTAAAAACTCGTCTAAATTAATGGCATTAGGGATAACTAACAAAACGACGTCACAGCCCAGTCTTAAAGAGATGATTGGGCAAATGTTGATGCTTGGCTTTAAGGGAGTTTCTTCTAGTGACAAAGGCTCTAAAGACGCGCATGCCTTATTAAAAAATGGTCAAATTGGTGGGTTGATTTTTATGGGACATAATATGTCTTCTAAAACACAAATCACTCAACTTGTTTCATTCATGAAAAAAGGTTCTCCTAAAAAACTTCTTCCGCTTTTGGCCATAGACCAAGAAGGCGGACAGGTACAACGATTAAAAGAGAAACATGGTTTTACAACCATCCCAACGGCTTCTTCCATTGCACTTGCAAATGATCAAATTTTAGCACTTCAAACCTACCAAACACTTGCTGAAGAATTAGCTAGTGCCGGGTTTAATGTGAACTTCGGACCAGTTGTGGATTTGAATATAGTTCCTGAAAACCCAATCATTGGTGCTAGAGAGCGTAGTTATGGCTTTAAGCCTGAGACAGTTCAAACTTATTCAAGTGCTTTTATCCTCGCTCATCGACAAAATAAGATTCTCACATCATTGAAACATTTTCCTGGGCATGGCAGTTCCTGGACTGATAGTCATGAGCAATTTGTGGACTTAACAAAAAGCTGGAAGAAGGTTGAGTTGGCGCCTTATAAACTTATGGTCAAAAAACAACTTGTCGATATGGTTATGGTCGGACACCTTTATCACCCTTCTTTTAGTGATCGAGATAAACTACCCGCATCTTTATCTAAAAAGGCCATTGAAGGGGTTTTACGGCAGGATATTGGCTACCAAGGAATTGTTATTACTGATGATTTAGGCATGGGGGCTATTAAAAAATACTTTGAGTTTGACGATGCTTTAATCAAGGCTGTTAAAGCTGGAAATGACATCCTCTTAATTGTGGATGGTAAATATGCGAACCCAAGCTCAATCACCCGAATACAAAACCTTATCATTGATGCCGTAAAACGTGGTGATATTCAAAAATCTTCAATTGAAGCCTCTTATCAGAGGATCATTGCGGCCAAGAAAAAACTTAATTAATACAAATGTTTAACCACCACCGCACACCTTTCGTTACTGAAAATTAACGGAATCAGTGGTATTGTATTTCCTAATTGAATTTAGCTTGAGTAATTTTGTGCCATTTTTTGGAGATATTTCTTATGGCTGTTAGTGCAACGTCTATATTTGGTGGTGGTTCGGCCGATAGCATTTTTGCTGCTGGTAAGAGCGGTGGTGCGACCGATGCTCAGATTGCAGCACAAACAATTGTGAATGCAGGTAAGCAAGAAATTAACAGAATTCGCGGTTACAAACCGCTTTTAACTCCAGCTGACAATCAACGCCTAACTGAAATTCAAGGTGAAATCTCCAAGCTTAGTGAAAAAGCTGCTAACGGAACTATACGTTCTGATGAAATTGAAGATCGTGCTGCATTATTTTTAGAAGCGGATACGATTATTGGAAAACCATCTGCAAATGTTGAGAATGATGATGTTCTTGATGGAATTCGAGAACAAATTGATGATCTACTGGCCCCTCGCCTTACACCACCACAAGAAAGGCGATTAGAGACTCTAAATACCCTACTAACTGGGTTTGAAGAGCGCTTATCAGATGACTCCACTAATATTGTTGCTATCAGGCAAGTACAGAATATTCAAAAGCAAATTGCGAATATTGATGTCCCTCGGCTTGTCAGTCAATTAAGTGTTTCTGAAAAGACAGAGTATGATGCACTAGTTGAACAAGCGAATGAACATGCTGGGGCGAAATTACTCTTAAATGCAACCGAGACAGTTCGTGTGCAGAATTTAGAACAAAATATCGAACGTGTTTCGAGCTCTTTACCCGCAAGTGCCTCTGGGCAGCCTACTTCCGCTTCTGTTGCTCGTGCATATGCCCGTCTTCTTTAATCACCCTTTCCGAATTCTGCTTAGTGGCCATTTTATTATCTAAGAATGACTTATAAGGGCTTGTTTCATATCAGCTATATGATCGATTAATTCGTCTGCCACCAATTCTGTTGTTATTTTATTTGCACATTCCCCGTGAATATAAACTGCTGCAGCCGCCGCCTCAAAAAGAGGTCTATCAGTATTTGCTATTAGCCCCGTTATAATTCCTGCCAGAACATCACCGGTCCCAGCGCTGGCTAAAGTTGCAGGTGCATTTGCGTTTACAATCACCCTCCCATCCGGGGAGGCAATGACTGTATCAGCACCCTTTAATACTATTACAGCATACATTCGTTTGGCTGCTTCTCGTGCAGCTTCTATTTTATTCTTTACATCTAAATCAGGAAATAGAGTTTTAAATTCTCCTTCATGAGGGGTGAGAACAACAGTTGGCTCTAATGTCTTTCGCGATGCCTCTCCTGACACTTCACGATTTTTTATTCCTGCACTTAATAGCTCTTGTTTGCCTTTAAATGCAGTAAGAGCACCTGCATCAAAAACAACTCTCTTACTTGTTTTAAGTAATGCTAACGCTCTTTCCTGCGTTTTGATATCAGGCATACTTCCTGGACCGATTAATGAAGCTGTAATTTTTTTAGATCTGATAAACGAATGAAACACCTCATCAGCCTTACCTTCTGGTAGCTTGGCCAACATAATGGCTGCATATGATTTTGGGTGCGCTTGTAGCTCTTTCTTGTTCACAGTCATTGTAACCAGGCCTGCACCTGCCTTCACAGCTGCATTAGCGGATAATACGGCTGCTCCTTGCATGGTTTGATCTCCTGAGATCACAAGAACGCTCCCATTATGATATTTATGTGAATTTATAGTTTGCTTATCTAAACTGCGGCTCCATATTTCAGGTGAATTTATTTTTTGCTTTGGTGATAATTGAATATTTACACGATGGGGTATGCCAATATTTTCTATATGTAGCTCTCCGCAAAGATCTCGCCCTGGATAAAGATAATGCCCTTGTTTTGGCCGGTGGAAAGTGCAGGTGTACGAGCTTTGTATTGCTGTCCCCATAATTTGTCCTGTATTACCACTCACACCAGATGGAATATCTATTGCCAAAACATCAAGGTTTGCCTGATTAATTTCATTGATTATAGAAGATATGGGCTCCTCTATGTCACGGTTTAAACCAGCTCCAAAAAGACCATCAATTAGCATTGAGGATTGATCCAGACTTTCTCTAATATCAGCAACATCTGATAATGAATGGATCTCCTCCCCCATTTCTAACCATTTTTCTTTCATAAACTTTGCGTCAGATTGATGCCTACCTGTTTGCCCATCTTTTAAGCAGAGCTCAAATATGTCTATTTTATAGGCTCTTTCTTTTAAACGCCGCGCGACTACAAAAGCATCACCTCCGTTATTGCCTGGTCCAGCTATAATGGTTACACGGCACGGCCCTTCTGAAATTCGCTCAATATGGCTGGTAACGCGCAAGCCGGCTTGTTCCATCAGAAAAATGCCACTTATATCAGCTTCAATCGCCAACCCATCTGCTTTTTGCATTTCAGATATGGTGAATAATTCCATCTGCAGAACCCCTTTTTAGAAGTAAATCTTCAAGATACATTCCAATTTTTAATCACTCAAATTCGCCTAATTTTTATACATATTTCCCGCCTAATTTTTAATCTTTCAGCCTATTTTTTAAGCAATGATTTATTTTGATTGTGCCTACCCAGAGAAGAAAAACAACTAAACCGTTGATTTAATTATTTTTTTTATGTAGTGAATTACTTGGCATAAGCGATGCAATTCAGCCTAACGTAATATAAGTTTAGAACAGAGTGTGCACCGGTAATTTTCACCCTCGTAATAAGCTAAACAAATAAAGGAACGGTTGGGAATGAAAAAGATAGAAGCAATAATCAAACCTTTTAAACTGGATGAAGTTAAAGAGGCTTTACAAGAAGTTGGTTTGCAAGGCATTACTGTTGTTGAAGCCAAAGGTTTTGGCCGTCAGAAAGGCCACACCGAGCTTTACAGAGGCGCTGAATATGTTGTCGACTTTTTGCCTAAGGTTAAATTAGAAGTTGTCACAACTGATGAAATGTTGGACAAAGCTGTTGAAGCTCTTCAAACGGCCGCAAAAACTGGACGTATTGGTGACGGTAAAATTTTTGTTTCTGACATTGTTGATGTAATCCGTATTCGTACTGGTGAAACAGGACAAGAAGCAGTTTAAGTTTTTTAGTTTTATATCCTTCTCGTGATCTTCGTGATTTCTTGGGGGATATAATTTTTAGATTAATCCCATTAGATAGAATGAAAAGGGGACCCTTTATGGCTGATGCAAATACAGTCTTGGCAAAAATCAAAGACGAAGACATTAAGTTTGTAGACCTTCGTTTTACTGATCCACGTGGTAAAGTTCAGCACGTTACTATGGATGTTAGTGAAGTTAACGAAGATATGTTTTCTGAAGGCGTAGCCTTTGACGGTTCATCGATTGCTGGTTGGAAAGATATTTCTCAATCAGATATGACGCTGATGCCTGATGTTGATACAGTTCACATTGATCCATTTTTTGCTCAATCAACTCTTGCTGTTTTTTGCGATGTTACTGAGCCAGATACTGGTGAATATTATGAACGCGATCCACGCGGCATTGCTCGTAAAGCTGAAAACTACCTGAAATCAACAGGTATTGGCGACACGGCTAACTTCGGCCCAGAACCTGAATTTTTCATCTTTGATGATGTTCGCTTTTCTTCAGACCCATACAATTGTGGTTTTAAACTTGATAGCTCTGAGCTTCCAAGCAACAGCGACACAGAATATGAAATGGGCAACCTTGGTCACCGTCCTCGCACTAAAGGCGGTTACTTCCCAGTTCCTCCAGTTGACTCATGCCAAGACATTCGCTCTGAAATGCTGAGCGTGATGAAAGACATGGGCGTTGGAGTTGAAAAGCATCACCACGAAGTGGCGTCAGCTCAACACGAACTTGGTATGAAGTTTAACACACTTCTTAAAGTTGCTGACCATGTGCAAATTTATAAATATGCCGTACACAACGTAGCACATGCTTATGGCAAGTCAGCTACATTTATGCCAAAACCAGTTTTTGGTGATAATGGTACTGGCATGCACGTGCACCAATCAATTTGGAAAGACGGCTCACCTGTTTTTGCTGGTAACCAATATGCTGACCTATCTGAGACTTGCCTACATTACATTGGCGGCATCTTGAAGCACGCTAAAGTAATTAATGCTTTTGCTAACCCGATTACTAACTCTTACAAGCGTCTTGTGCCTGGTTATGAAGCTCCTGTGCTTCTTGCTTACTCATCACGTAACCGTTCAGCTTCTTGCCGTATTCCACACGTTGCAAGCCCGAACGGCAAGCGTATTGAAATTCGCTTCCCGGATCCAGCTGCTAACCCATACCTTGCATTCTCTGCAATGCTTATGGCTGGCCTTGATGGTATTGAGAACAAGATCAACCCTGGTGACCCAATGGATAAGAACCTTTACGATCTTCCTGCTGAAGAACTAAAGAGCATTCCAACAGTTTGTGGCTCACTTCGCGAAGCTCTTGAAGAGCTTGATGGCGGCCGAGATTTCTTGAAAAAAGGCGGTGTGTTTACTGACGATCAAATCGATGGGTTTATCGAACTAAAAATGGAAGATGTTGAGCGCTTTGAGCTTATGCCTCACCCAGTTGAGTTTGACATGTACTACTCAATCTAAGGCACCTAGATGCTTTAGTACAAACATCTGATTGACAGATAATTTTAAGAGGAGTGGCTTTGGCTGCTCCTCTTTTTTTAGGAATTGATCTACTGCAAAGACTTTCTAAACAACAACGAACATAATAAAGATCAGGCTAATCACGCTGTAGGCTGCGATATTGTCTTTGTTAATTGATAGCCAGCCGACTATTGTTGCTGGTACTTTTAGAAGAAATGAACTTGAAAGCCAGAGACAAATGCTGGAGGCAACTATGCCCCACATCCAGGTGGCCGCATGATGGTTATATTCCGGAGCAAAATCACCCGATTGGATGATAACACCGCTTAATAGGGGAATTGAGATGAAAAGTGCCACAATAGAGGTCAACCCTAGCAGCACCAGGAAGGTGTAACGCACTAACTCAAACATAACTAACTCCATACTATACAGAGCTAGTTTAACGAAAATTCGTTAAAATTTTATATTATTTGTATGTTTAGTTTTTAAGAATTTGCTAACTATTTAAGTCTGTTTGATTGTTGCTTACGAGTTTTCTTTACCAATGAACCATAGAGATTGATAAAATGACTGGAATCCTCGTTCCCTTTGATGGATCAAAACATTCTCTTAAGGCCTTACATGTGGCCTGCGATTTAGCTGAGAAATATGAAAATAAGTTGTTTCTTTTATATATCATACAACTTGAAGCCCCATTTAAACCGACCGATGTGAGCCCTGAGGCTCATAAAGATGCTCAGACCATAATAGGTAAGGCTGCTGCAAAAGCCAAACATCGCCGCGTTGATTTTGATATTTTAGATTTTGAATATGGTGACCCTGCTACTGGTATACTAACTGCTAGCAAACGCATGAAACCAAGCACTATTGTTATGGGCTGCCGAGGGCTAACGGCAGCTGACGCGGAAATATTCGGCACAGCCTCACGAACCGTGTTCGAACATGCTGAGTGCACCTGTATTTCAGTTAAGTGAGCTTTATTTTATCTCACGGTCTATTACCATTTTGAGGCTTCAGATTGCCTACCAGCAACCGCACTGCTAATAGCGGTGGGCCCTCCGATGGGCGGCGTTAACGCCGGGCAGCTCATGCTGCCATGTCCGTGCTCCTTAAAGGAACACTCCCTTCTTCGGGAAGACACTTCTGAGACGTCTTCTCAATTCATATTAATGCCGTACGCTCTAGTGAGCTCTTAAAACAACTGAAAACTCATAGTTACTTCATGAAACGGCCGAAATAAAAAATGCCCCCCTATTTCTAGGAAGGCATTTTCAATGGTAGTATTGCGAACTCATATGATCATACGATCAAGTGAGCTCTAGCAAAATTAGCCCATTTGGATGTTTGTAGCTTGCTTGCCACGACCGCGAGGATCATCTTCGATTTCGAAAGAAACTTTGTCGCCTTCGTCAACTTGAGAGATGCCAGCACGCTCTAGAGCTGTAATGTGTACGAAAATGTCTTTGCTGCCATCTTCTGGAGTGATAAAGCCGAAGCCTTTAGAGTGGTTAAAAAATTTAATTGTGCCTTTAGTAGACATAGTGGGATCCTTTCCCGATAAATATTAAAATTTGACAACTAATCTTCTCGACTTCATGTCTCTCAATCTTTGAGCGTAACGCCATCAGATTTGCTGTCGTCTCAGATAGTCGGGTAGGGCCAGTCTGTCTAAAAAACAAAATAAGTCTTAACCGTGCGTCTGAACAAGTGCTCCACTTGCAAGAAGAGCATATTGAGTGTTTTAAGCGCTCAATATAAACAGTGCAAGCTTTACTTTAAAATAATGTCCAGAAACTGAGAAATTGAGTAATTGTTGAGCAATTCTGCGCCATTTCCCAGAAAAACTCTGAGTTCTGCCCATCAATTATCATGGTTCTATAACAGTCTTGTGAATATGTTATGCACTCCGAATTTATGCCATATCCATTTAACAAGCTAACTAGGTGGCGCATTTTCTTCACACTAGCTTCTCAACTGTCTGTTTTTTGCTTTTATAAAGGAGCATTATTTACCAGATGGCACTCACGCTGCATCCGTTTTCCATTTGATAGAACAGCCCATTGACGGGATCTGATCTTCTGGCCCTTTTCCTGTTTCGACAACTTGTTTCATTGCCTCAAACAGGTCTCTTTTCACATCAATTGGGGCAGCTTCTTTACGGCTCTCATCTAGACGGCCTCTGTATTGCAAGCCTAAATTTAAATCAAATCCGAAAAAATCAGGTGTGCAAACGGCATCATAAGTTTTGGCGATTTGTTGAGTTTCGTCTTGAAGATAAGGAAATGTAAAACCGTGATCCTTGGCAAACTCGATCATATTTTCAAAACTGTCTTCTTCATATTCATTGGCATCATTTGCGCAAATGGCCACAACCCCTACGCCCATCCCTTGCAACTCTTTCACATCTCTCACAATGCGATCAATGATTGATTTAACATAGGGGCAATGATTACAGATAAACATAACCAACGTTGCTTTTTCACCTTTGATGTCAGACAGTCCATAGTCCTTACCATCAGTCCCTTTTAGGGTGAAGTCTGGTGCTTGCCAGCCAAAATTACAAATTGGAGTTACTACAGCCATATCTATCTCTCTTTTTTAGTGCGGCTTCAGATGCCCACTATGCATCCGCCGCGTTTGTGCGCCTTCAGATGCCCACTATGCATCCGCCGCGTTTGTGCGCCTTCAGATGCCCACTATGCATCAGGCGCGTTTGTGCGCCTTCAGATGCCCACAATGCATCAGCCGCGTTTGTGCGCCTTCAGGTTGCCCACTATGCATCCCGCTCTTATGTTCTCTCTCGGCTATTCCATGAGCTGAAGCTTTGGGCCTACGAGAGGCGGCACTCGCGCCGGACGACTATGGCGCCATGTCCTAACGCCGAAAAGGCTTCACTCCTTCTTCGTACCTTGCAGGTTACTTCTCTCAACGGCTATTCCAAGTGCTTTTTTAGTGGCACTTCAAATGACTACAAAGCATCCGCAATAGGCAACAGCGTTTTATTTACTTACAGGGCCACCGGCTTTGATCCATTCTGAAAACCCACCTTTAATATGAGAGACCGGTTTTAGCCCCATGTCACTTGCCGTTTTCGTTGCTAAAGCTGAGCGCCAGCCTGATGCACAATGAAAGATGAAATGCTTATCTTCTGCAAATAATGGTTTATGATAAGGGCTATCCGGATCAATCCAAAATTCGAGCATGCCGCGTGGCACATGCATAGCCCCTTCTATAAAACCTTCTCTTTGGCGCTCTCGTACATCTCTTATGTCTACTATGACAGTGCCCTCATCGCCAATGAGACTGATTGCCTCATTGGGCTCAACCTCATTAATTTGGCCTCTTGCATCTGCCACCATGTCTTTGATGTGTTTTGTGATTTTTTGCGACATTTCGTATCCCTTCATTTTAAAATGAAGAGTACCTATAAACATTCAAATTGTGAAATGTGTTTTGTGTAAGATGTTTGTAAGATTTGCGGCGTGGCTTCTTAAAAAGACGCTACTTTCGTTTGAGCGCCCACCGTTTCACAAAGAATGTCAGACATATCGTTTTCTGACATGGCATTTTCCAAATGTCCGAACTGACCTGTGGCCATTAGGTTTTCGGCTTTGTTTTTCATATCGCTAAGCGCTGAGCGCATCAAACCTGTTCCTAATGAAACAGCTGTAATTCCTGCGTCTCTATATTCTGCAAGAGTTGGTGCATTACCATGACTTACCGTGATCATTAAGGGGCCATTAATCTGTGATTTTAACTGTTGGACGACATCAATATTTTGAAGACCCGGCACGTGAACCAGGTCAGCACCAGCATTTAGGAATGTGTTTGCTCTTTTAATTGCTTCCTCAAATGGGTTTGCAACCAATGCGCCCATGTGAAGAGCATCTGTTCTTGCAATCAAGACCAGATCTTTTTTCATTTCCATTGCTGCCATGCGTGCACTTTTGATGCGATTGGCAACTTCCATAACACCAAGCATTTGATGCATACCATCTCGCCCACCATCACCTAAAATCACGCCTTTGCCGCCAATGGTTAGCGCCGCCATTACGCCGCGTTTGATATATTGATTTGAACGGTCAAAGCACCCTTCAAGGTCAGCCATAACTGGTTTTTGGCAATCCCTTATGATGCGTCCGGCGACAACTAAAAGCTCTTCAAGGCCAACCCGTTCACCAGGACGATAACCTTGCGCCCAGGCATAGGCAGCTGCTGAAGTCGTGAGGGTTGGAAATCCTGCTTCAACCAGGATACGAGCAGATGCGACATCCCAAACTTCAGGGATAATCAAAGGGGCATCTGATTGCCATTCGCAACCTAGCATCGTTGCGAGCTCACATCCTTTAATCACTGCTCTATCCTAATCTTCGAATTTCAGCTAGTTAGCTTGTTACACGAGATATACCTCACATAGGGGGATATTTGCCCCTACAGACAGTTGTCCATCTCAGACAGATATAAAGTCTCGTTCTTTAATCTTATACGGCTATTTTTCTCGATTCGTACCGAACTGCAAATGATTTGAACAATTTATCCGTTAGTTGGCTGCTAAATGATGCTCAAATATTACTTTTACAAATTTCACTTTTACAAAAATCATATCTCAAACAGCCTCTTAAGCTTTTATCCTCTTAGATAACTTGACACTTCTCATTATTGCCCCATCTCAATGGTATGGGTTATCTGGATTGTTTTCGAGGAATAAGCTCTAAACTGGTTGTTCTATTAAGACGGATCAACTAGGGACAGTTCAACTAGAGACAATATTACTAAGATCGATGCCCAGATTGCTGGAGAGGTAAACTAACAATCAAAAAGATTGTTTTTGTTTTCTTTGCTTGATTGGTTTGATAATGAGGGATGAAATCAAATAATGATTGTACGTAAATTATCTATATTGGAGCCAATCTTTTCCGGTATCGCACTCTCAACCGTGACGCTATCAAGTGTAATTGCCCTTGTCTTAACTGTTGGTTTCTCAGCCCCTACTGATGCAAAAGATCAGAATGACCTGACAACTGAAGTGCAAAAACATAATGATGCACCTCAGGTTAAACGTTCCCTCAATGGAAATGAAGACAAAGAAGCAAAACGTTTATTTCAGGCTATTTCAAAACTTCTTTCGCAAACAGCTACCCAGCGCCATGCTGCAAACAAGCTTCCTTCTGAAAGTGATTTTCTTGTTTCCCCTTTATGGAGCGAAACCAAAGAAAGCCGCATGAAAGATGTGCAAGATTTACTTAATGCTGCCCTTGATGTTGTGACTGATGTCCCTTTGGTCACAATCCAAAAGAGAATAGACGCCGCGAACGCGCGCATTAATGCTATTGAAAATCAAATTACTGAACTTAGAGAACGCCGCCTTTCTGCCCCCTCTGACGCACTGTTACCCGGCATTTTGAGTGACACGGTTGCTTCTATTGATGAAGAGATTGCAGATCTAAATAAGCGTATTTCTGAGAACAAAAAAGAAATCACTAAAGCTAAACTAGAAATTCAATCGGCTCTTTTTGCTTCTGGTATTGAGGTTACAGGCGACCAGCTGGAACTGCTTCTTGGCTCTGTTCTTGGTGGTGATCTGATTAAAATGGTCGCAGCTTTTGAAGCGTCTCGAAAAATTGATGAACGACTTGCTGAACTGATGACTGAAGCAGATGGTGAAATAAAAACCTCTCGGCGATATTTTGCGATGCATGCCGCCCTATTTGCCATGTTGGTTCATGCGCAAAACCATGTCATTGAGAAAATTGATACAGTTTATATGAAACGTATGAGTGCTGTTCTTAAAGACATTAGGCGAGCGCGTGCAGAGACGCGTAAATTACTCCGTGGACGGAATAGAGACGACCAAGTTCGTGTGTTAAATGCAAATTTAAAAGCTCAGGCCTTTTCAGAACGTGTTGCGATTTTTTATCGTGATTATTTGAAAACCCAGCGCTCACAACTTGTCAGAGCCAGAGCTCGCAGTAAACGAGACCTTCGAATTGCCGATAACACTTACTCAACGGTTGAAGCAAGTTTTCAACTTCGAGCTTTAATTGATGATGCTAAATCTTCGTTTAAAGCTCTTCAAATGCTTGAAGCGCCCGGGTTTGATCAGGTCTTTAAAAATAAAGAGCTACGTGAAGAATTTGAGAACATTACTGAGAAACTAGCCCCACCTAGTAGTTAAAGGTTTGTTTTCTTAAGTCGCTTCATTCATTTAATGAAGGAGCTATGTATTTCTTATAAAATTCACCGCATTTAATACTTATCACCATATTATGTAAAATTTCTCTTTTCCTTCAGGGCCTTCTCTGATTATCTTTGTTTTAAAGCAATCTGTTAGAGGGAAGATTGATGGATCATTGGTTAGTTATTTTATGTTTTTCGGCTTTTGTAGGCTATTTATTTGGATCAATTCCTTTTGGCCTAATCATCACAAAGCTTGCAGGTATGGGAGATGTTCGTAATATTGGGTCTGGCAATATTGGCGCAACCAATGTTCTACGTACTGGAAAGAAACCTTTGGCGGTTCTCACTTTACTTGCCGATATTTTAAAGGGATTTCTTCCAACACTTCTTATCTCCAACAATTATGATTTAATTCCATATGGGCTAATTGCTGGTTTTATGGCTTTAATTGGCCATATGTTTCCCATTTGGCTTAAATTTAGGGGTGGTAAAGGCGTTGCGACTTACATAGGTGTTGCATTTGGCTTTTTCTGGCCATCAGGTCTTTGTTTTATTGTTTTCTGGCTACTCATGGCAGTGATCTTTCGCTATTCGTCTCTTTCGGCCCTGGTAGCTTGCCTTGTCACCCCTCTTCTCACCTTTTTTATGACAGAAGAAGTTATTGCAACGACACTTTTTGTTATGTCAATCTTGGTCCTTATTCGGCATCGTAGTAACATTGAACGGTTGATTGCCGGTGAGGAAGATAAAATTGGTCAACAACAAACAAGCTGATTTGTTTCAATCTACTGCGCCTTTACACCCTCAAACTTTAAGTGGTCAGCAGCGCGTTGATTGGCTGCGCCTTATCAGATCACCGAACATTGGCCCTATTACCTTTCGAGATTTAATCAACCACTTTGGAAGTGCATCTGTCGCACTTTCAGCACTTGAAGGTCGTAAGTTTAATGGCAAACACTTTCAAATAAGTTCAAAAGATGCCGCATTACGCGAAATTGAAATGGCTGAGAAATTTAACGCGTCGATTGTTGCTCTTGGTGAAAAGACTTACCCAAAGTGGTTACAATCGATAGATAGTGCACCCCCTCTTTTATATATTAAAGGTCATTCTGAATTAGGATGCAGGCCAAGTGTTGGTATTGTTGGGTCGCGAAATGCTTCTGGGGCGGGATTAAAGTTTGCTGCTCAGCTTGCACGAGACTTAAATGAACAAGGCTTTGTTATAACATCAGGTTTGGCCAGAGGAATTGATGCTGCAGCCCATAGTGCGTCCCTCTATCATGGTACGATTGCTGTTTTAGGAGGTGGACTTGATCATATTTATCCTGCGCAAAATGAGGAAATTTATCACAGAGTTGCTTCAGAAGGGCTTTTGGTCTCTGAACGACCTCTTGGTGTTTACGCTAAAGCTAAAGACTTTCCTCGAAGAAATCGATTAATTTCAGGCATTTCTCATGGAACGATTATTGTAGAAGCTGCGGTTCGTTCAGGGTCTCTAACAACCGCTCGTTTTGCTAGCGAACAAGGGCGTGAAGTTTTTGCCGTGCCTGGTCACCCGCTTGACCCGCGTGCAAATGGTACAAACCGGCTCATACAAGATGGCGCTACTTTAATCACGAATGCGCAAGATGTTATAGATGCATTACAACCTCAGATTAAATCTGAAGCATCAGATTTAAAGCTGCAAGGTTTTAGAGAAGACTTTGAGAGAGATGACACAACTTTAAGTTCGTCCACAACTCTAACTGATTATGAAAGCGGGACGGTTGACTTAAAACAGAGTGTTTTAGAAATACTTGGAACAACACCAATTGAACGTGATGTGTTGGTCAGATTATTAAAATGCACTGCTAAAGAACTGCAGATTGTGTTACTCGAGCTCGACTTGGAGGGCTGTATTGAACATCATGGTCAACAAAAACTATCCCTCAAGCAGGGATAATCCGTTTTTCTACAGTTTTAATTGTCCCTTTAATCTTCCTCACCCACACTATTTTTTTCTTTTAATTGAACAATAGAATTTGCTTCCATTTCGGCCATGTTAATTAAGTGATATA
Organism: Hyphomicrobiales bacterium 4NK60-0047b; assembly: GCA_040367435.1. Classification (NCBI taxonomy): domain Bacteria; kingdom Pseudomonadati; phylum Pseudomonadota; class Alphaproteobacteria; order Hyphomicrobiales; species Hyphomicrobiales bacterium 4NK60-0047b. The sequence goes on from BAABWY010000004.1 coordinate 320,031, forward strand.
ACATTCTATGACCTGATTGATCCGCTATCATTTTTAATTGTTTTAGTAAGCTAGCGGTATATTCAATATCATTTTTTTCTTCACTTGGGTGTGCTTCTTTGGACTGAGCCACTTCTGAGTAAGCATTTGCGGCCTCCCCTTCATTTTCATTGTTTGTCTTCATTGTGAGCCTCCACACTAAAGTTTTCTAGAAAGTTATGGGTATAATTCGATGAGATATTGATATTTTTTACTCAAAATCTGGTTAGAAAGTTATTCAATTTTTGATTTTAGCCTATTCCATAAAAATTTAATATTGAGCTCTCCATTTACATGCCTTGGAAAATCGCTATATAAAATTGTTAAATTATTGCATTCGACCATGCAAACACTTTTTAGTTGTTTTCATGGAGCTATCAATCTTAGGTTGATTTTTTTGATGTATGAAAAACTGGTGAGTAGTTGTTGCTGAAAGTACAATTATCAGACAAACTAAAGCCATTACATTCAAGTGAAAACACTAACAAGTTGAGTATAGCTAAGCATAAATCTAACAAAAAGCATAGTGTTTATCGCTATTATTGAATATAAAGAGGCAAATTATGAATGTTGTTATTGTTGAATCTGCTGCCAAAGCAAAAACAATAAATAAATATCTTGGAAGTGACTACACGGTCCTTGCCTCTTATGGTCACGTTAGAGACCTTCCATCAAAAAACGGCTCTGTTGAACCTGATAATGATTTTGAAATGCATTGGGATACTGATTCTAAATCAGCAAAAATTCTCAAAGACATTACAAATGCTGTGAAAGGCGCTGACAAACTAATCCTCGCAACTGACCCCGACCGGGAAGGTGAAGCCATTTCTTGGCATATCATGCAGGTTTTAGAAAAGAAGAAGGCGCTTAAGAATGTAACAGTTGAGCGTGTTGCCTTTAATGCTGTCACCAAATCAGCGATTTTAGAAGCTTTATCTAATCCTCGTGAAATTGATCAACCTCTTGTTTCAGCTTATTTGGCACGGCGTGCTCTTGATTATTTAGTTGGATTTAGTCTTTCCCCTGTTTTATGGCGCAAACTTCCTGGCTCTCGCTCTGCTGGCCGTGTTCAATCTGTAGCATTACGTTTAGTGTGTGCACGAGAATTAGAAATCGAGCAATTTAAGCCGATTGAATATTGGTCTGTTCTTGCTGATCTGAAAAATAAAGATCAGGCAAAATTTCAGGCTCGTATCTATTCTGAAAATGGGAAAAAATTTGCTCCCCATGACATTCAGAATGAAGAACAAGCTCATCGGATAAGAGATGCTGTGCAATCGGGCGACTTGAAGGTAGGCTCTGTTGCAGCCAAATCTGTTCAAAGACGCCCCTATGCACCTTTCACAACCTCAACCCTGCAAATGGATGCTGCTCGTAAATTAGGATTTACAGCCAGGCAGACCATGCAAGTTGCGCAAAAACTTTACGAAGGTATTGACCTTGGAGGCGAAACCGTTGGTCTCATTACTTACATGAGAACGGATGGTGTGCAGATCATTCCTGAGGCGATCCAATCGTGTCGCTCCGTGATTGGTCAAGATTATGGTGATAATTATGTACCTGAAAGCCCGCGGCTTTATAAAACTAAGGCGAAAAATGCTCAAGAAGCTCACGAAGCAGTTCGCCCCACAGAATTAACGCGCCGGCCTAATATGGTTTCCAAATATTTGGATAAGGATGGCCAAGCGCTCTACAAACTGATTTGGCAACGGACTATCGCCAGTCAAATGGCTGCGGCTGTTATGGAGCGAACGACTGCTGATATTGATGTTAGCACTTCTGACGGTTCAAATTTTCAATTAAGAGCCACTGGTTCAGTTATGAAATTTGACGGTTTCCTAAAACTTTATGATGAAGGCAAGGATGAAGCGACTTCTGATGATGACAAGTTGTTACCGGCTTTAAATGAAGATGAGCCTTGCTCAACGGATAAGATTGAAGCTAAACAACATTTCACTGAGCCACCTCCTCGCTACAGTGAGGCTAGCCTTGTGAAAGGTCTTGAAGATTTAGGTATTGGTCGCCCGTCTACTTTTGCTAGTACCTTGAGTGTTTTGCGAGACCGAGAATATGTTCGATTGGAAAAGAAGCGCTTTATCCCTGAGGATAAGGGCCGTTTGGTAACAGCCTTTCTTGAAAGCTTTTTCACGCGCTATGTTCAGTATGATTTCACAGCTGATCTTGAAGAAAAACTTGACCTGATTTCTGACGATAAACTTAAATGGAAAGATGTTTTAAAAGAATTCTGGACTGACTTTACCTCTGCACTTGATGAAACAAAAGACCTTCGTATTTCAGCTGTACTTGATGCTTTAAATGAGATGTTAGGTCCTTATGTTTTCCCTGTGACTGAAGAAGGAACGGACCCCAGAAAGTGCCCTGCCTGTGATGACGGGCAGATTGGTCTAAAAGTCGGGCGATTTGGCGCCTTTGTTGGTTGCACCAACTATCCTGAATGTAAATTCACACGCCAGTTTAACCAATCAAATGATGAGGCCAGTCTTGGTGATGCTGGAGATAAATGCCTTGGTGAAGACCCGACAAGTGGTTTGCTTGTTTATGTGAAAACCGGACGGTTTGGGCCTTATGTACAACTTGGTGATGCTGAAGATACGGATAAGCCAAAACGTGCTTCACTTCCTAAAGGACAAGACCCTGAAGCTCTTGATCTTGAGCGGGCCCTGCAATTGCTCTCATTACCACGTGATGTTGGCAAACACCCAGAAACCGAGAAGATGATTACAGCAGGACTTGGACGTTACGGACCTTTTGTTTTGCATGATGGACTTTATGCGAACCTTCCAAGTGCTGAAGACATTTTCACTATTGGTCTCAATCATGCTGTCACCCTGTTAGCTGAAAAAGCTAAATCCGGTGGTCGGCGCGGGGCACAAGCTTTGAAAGAACTTGGTGAACACCCAGAACTTGGCGGACCTGTTAATGTGATGTCAGGGCGTTATGGTCCTTATATTAAACATGGTAAGATCAATGCGACCTTGCCAAAGGACAAAGAACCTGAAACCATTACGATGGAAGAGGCTGTTGCGTTGATTGCAGCGAAATCCAACGCCAAACCAAAAGCAAAGAAAGCCGCCCCAAAGAAAAAGGCTGCTGCTAAGAAAAAAACAACAACAAAGAAAGCGGCCCCTAAAAAAGCAGCTGCGAAAAAGACCACAGCTAAAAAGGCAGCACCTAAGAAGGCTGCAACAAAAAAAGCTAAAGAAGCTACTGATGATGATGAGGCTTAGCCTTAAGTAGAGAAACCGGTTTTGTGAGTTTTAATGCTTTTCAAACTCTGGTCAGCTAATTTTATACTTTGTCTATTTGTTTTATGGTTTTAAATAAGTGCCCGCTCTTTATTCTTTAAGAGTGGGCTCTTCATTTTTCTCTGCTAAATTTTACTCTGCAGTATTCTCCTGTGCCATGAAAGGGCAAGCTTGTGGTTAAAAAAAAGAATCAAACATCAGATCGCCCCTTACCATCAAAAGAAGAAATTCTCACCTTCATGCAGGATGCGCAAGGCAAAGTTGGCAAGAGAGAAATTGCACGCGCCTTTCATATTAAAGGGGGGCAACGCATTGCTCTTAAACGCATCTTAAAAGAGATGAGTGAAGAGGGTTTAATTGAAGGCAACCGCAAAAAGATGCGCCAGCCTGGCACCTTGCAAAAAGTCACAATTGTTAAAATTGTTGGGCAAGATGGTGAAGGGGATTATTTTGCGAACCCTGTTCAATGGAATGTCCAGAAGGAAGGCCCTTTACCTGTCATTTTAATTGGTGAAGGCAAGGAACACCGTGGTTCACCACCTGGTGTTGGTGACCGTGTTTTAGCTCATATTGACAAAGTCGATAAAGAGCAGATTGGTTATGGCTTTGTGGCGCGCCCGATTAAAGTTCTCCCGAGGGACAAGCAGAGATTACTTGGCGTTTTTCAATCTGTTGATGATCCTACCGGTCGGACTGGCGGGGAAATTCAGCCCATTGACAAGAAGCAGTTGAAAAATTGGTTTGTTCATCCCAATGATTGTAATGGCGCCACAACAGGCGAACTGGTCGCTTTTGAAATTACCAGCCGAGGGCGCTCTAGTATTCCGCGGGCTAATGTCACTGAACGGTTAGGTAACCCTGAAGACCAGGGACTTATAAGTTTAATTGCTATTGAAACACATGGTATTCCTAACCATTTTCCAGAATTTGTTTTAAGTGAGCTTAGTCATCTACCAGAAGTTACTTTAGAGAAACGCGAAGATTTACGAGACACCCCTTTTATAACGATTGACCCTGCTGATGCTCGTGATCATGATGATGCTGTATGGGCTTCACGAGATAACTCTCCAGACAATGAGGGCGGGTATGTTGTTATTGTTGCCATTGCTGATGTTTCTTATTATGTACGACCTGGCTCAGCATTAGATGAGGAAGCTCAAAGACGAGGGAACTCCGTTTATTTTCCTGATCGCGTTGTTCCTATGCTCCCGGAACTCATCTCCAATGATCTTTGCTCTTTGCGCGAAGGTGAGGAGCGCCCTGCTCTTGCTGTTAAGCTCATATTTGACAAAGGTGGGCAAAAACAATCGCATGAATTTTCACGCATCTTGATGAAGTCTGCTGCAAAGCTTTCTTATGACCAAGCACAAGCTGGTATAGAGGGACGACCAGATGAGAAAACAGCACCTTTTGTTGAGCCTCTTTTAAAACCTCTCTGGGAAGCCTATGCGGTAGTTCAAAAAGCACGAAAGAACAGAGCACCTCTTGAGCTTGACTTACCAGAGCGCAAAATATTGATGGATGAAAATGGTGGCATTAAAGACATCATAACACCTGACCGTTTTGACGCACACAAACTCATCGAAGAGTTTATGATCCAGGCGAATGTTGCAGCCGCTCAAACACTCGAGCAAAAGAAGACGCCTCTTATATACCGCGTTCATGACCAACCATCAGATGAGAAAATTCAAGGATTAAAAGATTTCCTAGCAACGCTTGATTTAAGCTTTGGTGGATCTGGTCCTTTAAAAGCTAAATTGTTTAACGGCATTCTTTCCCAAGCTAAGGGTAAAGAGTGGGAAGACATGGTCACTGAGATGGTGCTTCGCAGTCAATCTCAAGCGGAATACCGCCCGGATAATTTAGGTCACTTTGGTTTGAATTTAGCGCGCTATGCTCATTTCACGTCTCCTATTCGGCGCTATGCTGACTTGGTTGTTCATCGCGGTCTTGTTCGCGCGCTTGGGTTTGGTGAAGGCGGATTGGTTGATGATGAGATTGATCAACTTGATGAGCTCTCTCAACAAATTTCTGATTTTGAACGCCGCGCCATGGTAGCTGAGCGCGAGACCGTTGACCGGCTTATTGCAAGTTTTCTTTCAAGCAAAGTTGGCTCTGACTTTAAGGGTCGGATTGCTGGTGTGACGCGCGCAGGCCTTTTTGTAAAATTAGATGACACTGGTGCTGATGGGTTTATTCCCATTTCTACATTATCGAGTGATTATTACATTCATGATGAAGAGCATCAGGCTCTTGTGGGCGAGCGAACCGGTGAGCGATTCCATCTTGGCCAGAGGGTCGATGTTCGCTTGGTTGAAATTGTTCCAACGGCTGGGGCTATTCGTTTTGAAATGATCTCAGACGGCGTTACTGGTGGTGCTAAAGTTTCACGGGCACCGCGATCACGCATAAGAAAACCATCTCGCCATAAATCAAGCTCTTTTAAGGGGAAACGAGGAGCTTCATCTAAAGTAACGAGAGGAGCTTCTAAGTTTAACAACTCAGAAGGCGAACAAAAACCCGACAAATCAGAGCCTAAAAAGAGATCAAAGAATTCCTCAACGTCTAAAAAAGATGCTAAACGTAAAGGTGGGCGGGTCCTCTCAAAGAGAAAGCCAAAAGAAGGATAATTTATTCCTTTCTTTAACCAGTTCTTTTGCTGGTTGTGACAAAATGTCCGATAATTAAATTCTTATTGATTAAGTTATATTTAGAAAGTAAGTTTTGGCCATGATTGATAAAGCAGCATATGAAAATGTTACATTACCAAAGCGCAATATTATGCGTGCGGTTCTTAGCGGTTTTTCCCAAAAATGCCCTAATTGCGAAAAGGGCTCTATTTTTGGCAAATTCTTAAAGGTCAACCATCAATGTTCGGCTTGCGGTGAAGAGCTTCACCATCACCGTGCTGACGATGCTCCTCCTTATTTTACCATTTTTGTTGTTGGACACGTGATATTACCACTCATGATGGCAGTAGAAATTGCGTATATGCCAGCAATTTGGATCCATATTGCCTTATGGCTTCCTATGACCCTAATTATGTGTGCATGGCTTTTACCACGCATTAAAGGGGCTTTAATCGGAGTTCAATGGGCTAATTATATGCATGGGTTTAATCCACATCACAACGAAGCTGATGAATATCCTACTTCGCAAATTCCAAATACTTAAAACACAGCTATTTTTGGATTGCTAATTCGCACTTGTTTGATGAGATATGAATTGTATAAACTAAATCTTTAGCGCGCTTAAAGATTGGAATTTTCTATGGTTCATTCGTTTGACAGATTAAAGCTTCTCAATGGGAAAGACAGATCTGACAAACACCCTCTTATCCACCCGAGAGATGCGGCCAGTTTGCTAGTCATTGACCGCAGACACTCCCCATTTAAAATTTTAATGGGGTTGAGACATCAGAAAAGTTCATTCATGCCTGATGTCTATGTGTTTCCAGGTGGTGCTTTAGATTTGGCGGATTTAACGCTAGCTCAGACTTACCTGCCTGAATTCGACAAACAACCACTTCAAACATCCATTCTTTCTGGGCGGGATAGTCATCTTTTAGATACATACAAAGACAGTGAACTTTTCACACTGACTTCTAACCAAGGGCTTACTCGTCTTACTGGTATTCCAGATAATTTCTCCGCCTCTTCTAATCAATCATTGTCGAATACTGGCCTTTTCAGTACGCAGCGTGAGTTAGGGGCTGGATTGGTTCTTTGCGCCCTTAGAGAGCTTTATGAAGAGACAGGGTTGCATCTTGACCCAACTATTATGGAGACTTCCATAGATAACCCCACTCAAACTCACCCTTTTTGCCCTGAATGCTTGCCATTTACCCAATTTATTCCTCTGTTTGAAAATATTATCTTTTTGTCCAGAGCGATTACTCCTCCTGGTATTAAACATCGGTTTGATACGCGGTTTTTTTTACACGATTATAAGGGGCCTGAAGGCTGGACTGGTGAAGGTGACAATGAACTTGTTAAAACGGCCTGGGTGAGCTTTGAAGAGGCTCTATCGCTCAAAATACACCCTATGACGAGGGTGATACTTGAAGATGTCAATGAGCACTTATCTTCCCCATCAGCTTTAAAACAACCTGATAAAGTATCTTTTTATCAATATTCTGAAAAAAGATTTCAAATTGAATCAATTGAAATGGAAACTCCCTCTTGACAGATGGAGCAACTCACGGCATGTTCGCCCCTACTTAAGACCTTGGCTATTGAGCATAAGCATGCTCTAGCGGGCACCCACACTGAAATGATTAATTATTAGAATTTTAAAGGCATTGAATAATGGCTAAGCCGACCACACAAAAGATTAAACTATTAAGCACAGAAGGTACTGGCTTTTATTACGTCACTAAAAAGAATGCCCGTACTATGACTGAAAAAATGGTACTTAAAAAATACGATCCCGTTGCTCGCAAGCACGTCGAATTTAAAGAAGCCAAAATCAAATAACACCTCTTATTTCCTTATTTCTTTTCATCTAGAACAAGAAATAAGGATTTTTGTTTTGTGATATTTTATGGTTAATAAAATATTAGATTACCTCCTCACAATACTTATTTTAATTTCTTGATTAGCCTCAGGAAGGTTCTATTTTGCCTTTTGTACTCTGAAAAAGCTATTTAGCGTACACTGGATCAACAAGTTGGTGACTATTTAGAGACAATTGAGAGCTCAATTAGATAAAAACCAACTTTATGTGGTCTATCTATTAAATACGAACCCGACTACTAAAAATAAGAACCAGGCTAAACAAAGGAAATTGGGGCTTAAAACGCAGCTGGCCCCACAACACAACGGTAGCGGGGTGAAACCGAAGTTGCGAGGCCAGCCTTTGTCAAATGGACCAAAGAGGGCCTGTGGTCATTTGACTTCGAGGTCGACTAGTATCGGCGTAACGAGGAGGCCACTCATACCTTTACCAGCCGACCGCACCCAACGGAACCAGGAGATGCGGCGGTACCTGTACATCCCGCTGGGATTTTCGTAGACAGTTTTAATATTAGGAAATTTAAAAAAAGATTTAGATACCCCAACATAAAGCCGCCTAATAACTCACCTAACAAGCGACCTATAAACGAAAAAATTGCATCTAAATTCTTTAGATTTGGCTTGCTAGTTTAAAAAATATTTTTCGCACTTGTAGACAAATTAGCGCAATGGCACAATAAATCAATATTATCCCCTATTTTCTTAGCTATATTTCAACATCATTGTAAAGAAAAATGGTAAATTCGTGACACTAGCCTGTTAATATATTCCATATTCTTGCTGTTTTTGAATAGAATCACTGAAATTGAGTGATTCTCAATAAATTTAGCCTTTTTGGTACAACCAGCTTAAAACCTAAAAAAAACCTAAAATTTTAATCCGTTTTCTTCAGCTGTGATTTTTCCATATTTAGATCTTTTTGATGAATGCGTGGCTTTGACCTATCGAGCGTCCTTACGCAGCGTCAGCCGCTACACGGTTACGCCCATCTCTCTTCGCGCAATAAAGAGCTTGATCAGCTCGTTTCATTAGCAAGTCAATATCTTTAATGTCATCATCAAGAGACGTGATACCAATACTTGTTGTGATATTTAGAGGTGCATCAAGTTGAGAGATATGGAATTGCTCCATTTCTATCGATTTTCTCAAGCGTTCTGCAACATTATAGCATTCGGTTAAACTAGTATCTGGCATGACTATGACGAACTCTTCACCGCCAATTCTACATGCTAAATCCATACCACGAATGTTTGTGCGAATACGACGAGCGAATTCTTTTAGTACCAAATCACCAACATCATGACCATGAGTGTCATTCACTGATTTAAAGTAGTCAATATCAGTCATCAATACTGAAAGAGATTTTCTCTGTGCCTTTGCTTCATCGTATAATGTTTTTAAATGACTTTCTAAATAATGGCGATTATGAAGCCCTGTTAATGCATCTGTGACGGCTAACTCAACCTTTGTCTCTAAACAATTACGCAAGTAATCGGTATATTTTTTACGGCGCACTTGTGTATTCACTCTTGCCATCATTTCATTGGCGCAGATAGGACGTACCATATAGTCATTTACACCCATATCTAAGCCGCGCATTAAACGTGCTTTATCTTCTGGATTTACAATGATGAGAATAGGTAAGCTTCTTGTTCTCTCTAATGAACGAACCTGGCTTGCTAAACGTAGGCCATCAACTCCATTTAGATCCAAGCTAATTACAAGCAAATCATACTCTTGCTCGGCCAATCTAAAGAGTGCTTCTTGAGGGTTTTGTTCTATTTCAACAGAATGTTCTTTGGTGAGTGTTTTGGTCATTCTGTCTGCAGATCGTTGATTATCCTCAACAATAAGGATGTTTCCTGCCCATTTTTTTTCACTAAAAATTGGTGTTGTTTCTTGAGACAAACCCATTTGGCTGCCTGTTTCAGCTCTCATAGTCATTTCATCTGTCAGCATTTTTAAACGCGCCAGATTTTTTACTCTTGTAACTAAAGCAACATCATCAACCGGTTTTGTTAAAAAATCATCTGCACCAACTTCCAAACCATGCAAACGATCTGATGGAGTGTCTAAGGCTGTTACCATGACAACGGGAATGTGCTGTGTTTTAGGGTTTGTCTTTAACCGCTCGCACACTTCAAATCCATCCATTCCTGGCATCATGACATCAAGCAAAATCACATCAATACGCTCAACTTCACAAACTTCCAGGGCTTCTGGGCCTGAATATGCTGTTAAAATTTCAAAATACTCAGCACTTAAACGTGCTTCGAGCAATTTGACATTGGCCTTAATATCGTCAACCACTAATACTCTTGCGGTCATTGTGAAACATCCTCATCCTCGGTCACTGTTAAAAGTTGACCAATTGTTTCCAAAAAATGCGTTACTGATATGGGCTTCGAAATATAGCCCTCACAGCCCCCTTCCCGTATGCGCTCTTCGTCACCTTTCATAGCGAAAGCTGTTACAGCAACAACCGGGATTTTGCATAACTCATCATCATCCTTGAGCCATTTGGTCACTTCAAGACCAGAAACCTCAGGCAATTGTATATCCATTAAAATTAAGTCGGGTCTATGAACACGCGCTAAATCTAGTGCGTCTACACCGTTTCGAGTTTGGTATACTGTATAGCCGTGGGCAGATAACAAATCATGAAACAACTTCATGTTTAGTTCATTATCTTCAACAATTAGAATACTTTGTGACATAACTCAAAACGCCTTACTTGAGTGAAATATAATGTTTCCAACCAACCAAAAATCCTTTAGAGACTTCACAATTGAATGGCAAAGATTACATACCAATATGTTATATAATCCTAAACATGTAAAATAAGCGTTTATATTTTTAACTTTTTCATATTTAATTAAAGTTTGAAACATTCATTCAGGAACCGCTTATGACGTCAACAAACGAACAAATCAGCATGAAATCTGCGGCTTTTATTGCAATAAAATCATTAGCTTACATATCTCAATCGCAGGAAGAAATATCCAAATTCATGACTCTTACAGGAATTGAAAGCTCTGACATTATTCGCCTAAAAGAGAATCTTAAGTTTTTAGGAGGTGTCCTTGATTTTGTAAGCTCTGATGAAAGTTTGTTGTTAGCATTTTGTTCTAGCGAAAATATTAGCCCTGAAGGTGTGGAGGCAGCCCGTATTCAACTTCTTGGATCTCAATAAATGAGCTTCCATATAGGAATTGACCTTGGGGGAACCAAAGTTTTTGGTGCTGCTGTTTCTCATGAGGGAACAACCCTTTTCACACAGCGCCGCGCAACACCCCGCCACAATTATCAATCTACGATTTTAGCCATATCTGACATCGTTTCAGCAATTGAAACAAAGCTTAATAATTCTGCCCCCGTTGGTATCTGTATACCTGGCTCTATTTGCCCGAAAACGGGTCTCATTCAAAATGCGAATAGTACATGGCTTAATGATCAACCTTTCCATGTTGATCTAGAGGACGCTTTGGACCGCCAACTTAGATTTGAAAATGATGCGAATTGCTTTGCACTGTCTGAAAGTGTTGATGGTTCTGGTAAAAATGCTAATTCGATTTTTGGTGTCATAATGGGAACTGGTGTTGGTGGTGGTCTGGTTATTGACAACAAAATCGTCAATGGTCCACGCTCAATTGGTGGTGAATGGGGTCATTGTTCCCTGCCCTTTCCTACTGATGAAGAACAAAAATCAGCAGCCCTTTGCTGGTGTGGCCAAAAGGGATGTATTGAAAGTTGGATTTCAGGACCAGCGCTTATTAGGCATCATAATTCGGAATTTAATGCGTCTTATAACTCTGTAGAGGAGCTCATAAATGGTGCGAATAAAGGTGATGCTCATGCTCAAACATCATTAGGCAGACATGCCTCACGAACAGCCCGCGCTTTATCTATGGTCGTGAATATTATTGACCCGGAGGTTATCATTTTAGGAGGGGGACTTTCACAGATGGATCATCTCTACGATGAATTGCCTAAACTTATGGCTCCAACCATATTTTCTTCTGATCCCCATATAGAAATCCGCCGCCCTCAATTTGGGCCAACAAGTGGTGTTCGAGGTGCGGCGAGATTATGGAAATTTTAATAATTCTCACTTTGATAACAAGCAGATAAGTAGTTTAGTTGCATTTGTTTTCAGGCAGGAATTCAATATTTGAAACTTTGCCATCAAGTGAGAAATCACCGTAATCAATCAGCAAATTTCGGCTTACACCGTTTTCATAAAGTCTGAATGCGATTTCATAATCAGGGATTAAATCTTGTTTAGTGCTTTTCTTTTTATCGAAGAAAGAAATAGCAACTGGCCATGATTTCATGTCTTTTAGTACGGCAATGTTTTTAATTTTACTTGTTGTAACTGTTGCATCCGATGCTAGTTCTTTGCCAATGATCGCAGTTGTGTCGTAAAGTGTGTTGCCATTTTCAGAGCCATCATAGATCGGTGCTTGGACAACCTTCTTACCTTGCAAAGCGCCTTCTAGCATCAGCTTTGTGTGTTCCGTTGGAAAGTATGCTTTTTGATCAAATTTTACAGTGCCTGGCTTTGGACTTTCAATTTTGACCTTAATGCCATCGTTTTTATTTTTTCTGGCTGCATCCCCTATTGTCGCTTTGGAAAACTTCTGATTGTAGTATTGGCTTGTATTAAAACGAAAACGTTCTGCTTTTCCATCTTCCCAACTGGATGTTCGGACATCTGTTAGATTAACAGTTCCTTTTGTATCAGCGATCGAGAGGATAAAGCGCATATTGACTAGATAGCCTTCACATTTAGAACCGCTTAATTCGAAAACCATGCGACCATGGGCGTCCGCGATATTGGCACTGGAATGAGTATCCTTTAAAGTGAGATCATATACAGCGCGGTGAGGGGCAAGGTGTGTATCTTTTGTATCAATCACTTGGTTCACTGCATTGGCTGATGAAACTCCCATGAGAGTGGTTCCAAGAACGAGCGCTACAGTTGTTTTCATCTTTTGCTTGAAGGAAAGTGAATGAGATATCATATGGATTTAAACCTTTTTCCTGTTTTTATAGTCTATAAAAGTAAAGTGAATTGACTGAGTTATCAAGTCATGATCGCTTTGCCATTACTCATCAACAAACTAATATAGTGTGAATTCTGACATACATCCTTAGATGACACAATCATGTTAATGATCACACTTTAGGCGCTCCTTCAGTTGCCCACTAGCAACCGTCGGAACATATGGCTAAATTTTATCATGACTTCTTAAATAGCTAAGATTATGACAGAGATGTGTTTGTTCTCTTTTCATATATTTAATGGGGCTTAAATCACTTTTGTTTGAAGTCATTTATATTTTAAGCCTCTTACTATTTTATCTTTTCCCTATTTAGACAATGGAAATTCGCGCAAAAGAACAAAACCAAATTTTCATCTGTTCAATTGATATCCAGCCCTTTAAACTCCTTAATATGAACTTGTATGCGCAGTGAAGGAACTTATTATATGCAAAATGTTGTTGAAACTCGTCTTTCAGAACTTGGAATTCAATTAAAGGATGCTCCGGTGGCTGTTGGTGCCTATGTTCCTTGTGTTGTTGAGGGTTCGTTTCTTTATATTTCCGGGCAAGTTCCCATTGAAGAAGGACAAGTAAAATTTACAGGACAAATGTCGACAGATGGACAAGCTTCTTCCAATGACATTTCTGTGGGGCAAGCTTCTGCGCGGCTTTGTTGCATTAATATTTTGACACAAGCTAAGGCCACATTAGGCTCGCTTGATCGCATTGAGCGCTGCATTCGTCTGGGTGGTTTTGTTTCTTGCCCTCCTGATTTTTATGACCATGCTCAGGTGATAAATGGTGCATCAGATTTAATTAAAGACGTTCTTGGTGAGAATGGTCAACATTGCCGAGCCGCTGTTGGCTGTAGTAGTTTACCCCTAAACTCCTTAACTGAGGTTGAGGCTTTGTTTAAAATTAGGGCCTAGGGTCCTGCCTCAAGTTGTTTCTTTCACTCAAATTATCGAGAAAAAACTTTAATGCCCTTAGATCAAATTTCAGGCTATGCACACCGCGGCCTTCATAATCCTCTCTTTTCAGTTGTTGAAAATAGTGCAGCTGCAATTCGCATGGCAGTTGAAGCCGGTGTTGGCATTGAGATAGATGTTCAAATGAGCAGTGATCGCATACCAATGGTCTTTCATGATGAAACTCTTTTTCGCCTCACCGGAGAGGATGGGCGCTTGTCTTTCATGAAAGCTAAAGAACTTGAGAAAGTTTCTTATTCAGTTGGGACAGACCATATCATTCCCTTAGAAGATTGCTTGAGTTTGGTTGATGGTAAGGTCCCTCTTCTAATTGAAGTTAAAAGTCACTGGACTGGACTTCCTGAAATGGAGCAAGGTTTAATCGACGTATTAAAAACCTATGATGGTCCTCACGGTCTTATGTCGTTTGATCCGTCAATTATCGAGCGCTTGAAAAACTTACGCTCTCCTAGCCCGCTTGGATTGGTAACTGCACAATGCCCCTCTAAAGATTGGCCCGGTATTACAGAAGAACAAAGACAAAGTGGCATACTTCAGTTTGAAAAAGCGCGAGATCTTGATATCGATTTTATTGCACATGAAATTGGTGATATTCATAATTCATATCTCTCGAAACTAATTCAAGATTTAAAAATTCCACTGATGAGTTGGACTGTAAAATCTAGCGCTATGCTACAAAGTGCAAAAGAGATGAATGCCATTCCTATTTTTGAAATAGGTGATGATGATCGTTTGCGAGACCTGCTCCGACATGAAAGATAAGAATTACGTATGACTGGTCCACTTGAAATCAAAACGGTCCGCTCCATTGATGAGATCAGCAAAGAAGATTGGGATGGTTTGGCCAACCCAACGAATTTGCCATACGACCCGTTTCTCTCCTATGATTTTTTTGCAGCTTTAGAACATAGCGGTTCGGTTGCACCTGAAACTGGTTGGGGGCCCTACCACCTTATAGCGACAGATGAGAATGATGAACTGGTTGGAATTATGCCGCTTTATTTAAAGGGGCACAGCCGAGGGGAATATGTCTTTGATCATGGATGGGCCCGCGGCTTTGAAATGGCTGGAGGGCAATATTACCCTAAATTATTATGTGCTGTTCCTTTTACACCTGTTACTGGCCGGCGTTTATTTACCTTGGGTGAGCACGCATCGTATATTAAAATACAGTTACTGAGATATGCTGTTAGGCAAGGTCAATTACAGGGCTTATCCTCGCTTCATATTAATTTCATTGAGACTGAACTATCACCAGTTCTTGAAGATCAAAATTTTCTTATTCGCTCCGACACTCAGTTTCATTGGGAAAATCAGGACTATAAAAGTTTTGATGATTTCCTTGGTTCTCTACAATCTCGAAAACGTAAGGCTATTAAGAAAGAACGCCGCCAGGCTTTAATCAATGACTTAGCGGTGGAGAGGGTCACTGGTGACGACCTTAAGACAAAACATTGGGATGCTTTTTATCAGTTTTATGTTGATACCTTTGATCGTAAATGGGGCACACCTTATTTAACCCGTTCATTCTTTGATCAAATCCATGAAACACTCAGTAAGCATATTGTTCTCATCTTTGCTAAACGAGATGAAGATTATATAGCTGCCGCATTAAATTTTATTGGAGAAGATACGCTTTACGGCAGGTATTGGGGAGCAAAGGAGCATCATGATTTTTTGCATTTTGAACTTTGCTATTATCAGGCGATTGATTATGCCCTCCAACATAACTTAAATCGTGTAGAAGCTGGTGCGCAAGGTGAGCATAAATTACTACGAGGTTATTCCCCTCAAAAAACTTTTTCAGCACATTATATTTTGCATGAGGGTTTACGGGCTGCTGTAAAAGATTTTCTTATTGATGAAGAACGTTTTGTTGATATGAGAACAGACGCCCTGAAACAGCACCTGCCATTTAAATCTAGTGAAAACTAAATCTAGTGAAAACTGAAAATCTACTGAAGACTGATCATGTTAATTACAAAAATATAGACCGCTAAACTTAAGCATAGGACTTAAATTTATGAATTATGATGACAATAATATTTTTGCTAAAATTCTTCGCAAAGAAATTCCCTCGCATGTCATTTTTGAAGATGAACATACAATTTCCATTATGGATGCCATGCCACAATCTGATGGTCATGCCCTTATACTTCCCAAAGAACCGTCTGTGAACTTACTTGAAGCCAGTACAGAGAGCTTGGCTCACTGCATGAAGACAGTGCAAATAATAGCAAGAGCTTCGATGAAGGCTTTTGAAGCTGATGGAATTGTTGTTCGCCAATTTAATCACGAGCCAGCTGGCCAAACAGTTTTTCACACGCACTTCCATGTCATTCCACGATATGAAGGCATCCCACTAAAAGGGCATGGTGTGAAAATGGCTGATGGAGATCTACTCAAAACTCATGCAGAGAAATACCTTGCCGTTTTAAATGGGTGATCCCACTAAAATGTGTAGGCCCCATAGCAAAATTAGAAACGATGCTAGGCCAACTGCAATAGCTAATAGAAGACGTTTTTTAAAGATGAAGAATGTCAGCGTTGCACAAAGAACTGCCAAGAGGCGCACCTCTAGTGGTGTCTCCTCTAGGCTCCCTGGTGGGGAGAGTAACAATCTCATGATTAGTGCTGCTATAAGAGCCGTGGATACAGCGCGAACCCAAAGAATAACTTCACTGTTTTCATCTAAGTTTTTAGAAAAGAACACACCCGCCCATCGCCATGGTTCGGTTGCTAAAAAACCAACCAATATGATCAACCAGATTGAAAGATCATTTATCATTTAACTTTCCTTTACGATCTCTTTGGCCTTTAGGATCTCTTTGGTCTCTCTGGCTTCTCTTTACACTGAAGTATGCAACCGAGCCTCCGATGAGACCCGAGCCGATGAGAGCCCAATTGGGTAACCAAATGGTCAACGGTATTGCCAGTGTTATTCCTAAAAGAAACGCAAGTCTTTCAGTTTCTCTTTTTGCGGTTTCTATGAGGGAGAGGAAAAAGTAAATTGGTGTGATCATCAACGTCGCAGCGGCGATGTTGGGGGGAAGAAAATGAGCGGCATGAAAGCCGAGTATTGTGCCACAACTTGTGAAGAGTAACAGCCCTATACAAAACCCCAAGCAATGAAGTGCTCTTTGATCTTTTGGCAAGGGTGGTAAATTCACCATGGATTGCACCCAAACTGTCACAGCAATAAAATGAGCAATCGAAATTTCTAACCATTTGGGAGTGTTTTCCTCGCGAATGACGGGTAGCAGAGAAACTGTTAGGGGCAATAACCTGATTGAGGTGAAGGTTGTGAGAAGCCCTGCCGTTATTAAACTGCTTCCTCTTGCTATTTCATCTACGAGAACAACTTGTCCTGGAATGGCAAAAACAAAAATGGTGAGCCCCAGACCTAACTCTAATGGCAAGTTACTACTCGCAACGAGAGCACCGTAAGCAAAAAATGTTAGGAATAATACCATTCCGGCTGGAGAGAGAGACGTTTTTGCACCGCTTAAAAATATTTGTACCTTCGGCGCTTTCATATTTCTCACTTTAATCATATGGAGCCCTGCTTAAATCATATGGAGCTCGGCTTTAAACCTACACTCAGGACCTAAGTATTGGGTAGATACAAAAATGGCAACCGCTTCTAACGATTGCCATTATTTTATAAGTGAACCTTTGAAAAATCCAGCCCTAACAATCTAATGCACTTTTGGGCTTAACTGTTTCTATTGTTCTTTTTTTCCAGTTGGCTTGCGCGGTTTTTTAACCGCTGGTTTCCGCCTTGTGGTTGTTTTCTTCGTTGCCGGTACTGCACCTACTTTTGCCTTAGGCTTTCTTTTGGCCGCAGGCTTTCTTTTTGGTGCTGTTGGCTTTTTGATTGTTTCAGGACTTACATAATTAAAGGCTAATTCTTTTTTGGCGCCTTCACCAACAACCCGAACTTCAACCGTGCCACCATTTTCAAGCTTACCAAAGAGCAACTCTTCAGCGAGAGGCTTCTTGATATATTCCTGAATGACACGTGCAAGAGGTCTTGCGCCAAATTTTGGATCATAGCCTTTTTTCGCTAACCAGATTTTTGCTTCTTTTGTCAGTTCAAAAGCGACAGAACGATCTGCTAGTTGAGCTTCCAGTTCGTAGATGAATTTATCCACCACTTGCGAAATGGTATCTTCAGACAAGCTGTTGAATGGAATAATTGCATCAAGACGATTTCTAAATTCAGGACTGAACAGACGATTTAGCTCTTCCTGATCATCTCCTGTGCGCTCATCTCTATTAAAGCCGATTGGTGCTTTTGCCAGATCAGCGGCACCAGCGTTAGATGTCATGATTAAGATGACATTTCTAAAATCAACTGCTTTGCCGTTGTGATCTGTTAATTTGCCATGATCCATTACCTGCAACAAAATGTTGAAAATATCTGGATGTGCTTTTTCTATCTCATCAAGCAAGAGAACACAGTGTGGGTTCTGATCTATGCCGTCCGTTAACATGCCACCTTGGTCAAAACCGACATATCCTGGAGGGGCGCCGATGAGACGAGACACCGCGTGTTTTTCCATATATTCAGACATATCAAACCGGAGCATTTTCACGCCCATGGTATCAGCTAGTTGGCGCGCAACTTCTGTTTTACCAACACCGGTTGGACCTGAGAACAGATAACAGCCAATTGGTTTATCTGGTTGGCGCAGGCCAGCACGAGATAGTTTTATTGCTGAAGATAAAGATACAATTGCTTGATCCTGGCCATAAACAACGCGTTTTAAGTCGCGCTCCAAATTGCGCAAAATTTCAGCGTCTGATTTGGACACAGATTTTGGTGGAATGCGTGCCATTACCGCTATGGTTTCTTCAATTTCTTTAATGCCAATGGTTTTGAGGCGCTTGTCTTCCGGGACGAGCATTTGAGCAGCGCCGCTTTCATCAAGCACATCAATAGCTTTATCTGGCAATTTTTTGTCGTGCAGATATTTGACAGATAAATCAACAGAACCTTGGATAGCTTGATCTGTATATTCTACCTTGTGATGTTTTTCATAATAAGGCTTAAGGCCTGTTAGAATTTTAACTGCATCTTCTGGAGTTGGCTCTTCAACATCAATTTTCTGGAACCGGCGGACCATTGCACGATCTTTTTCAAAATAATTTCGAAATTCTTTATAGGTCGTTGAGCCGATGCACTTAATTGCCCCGTTGGCCAATGCTGGCTTTAAGAGGTTTGAGGCATCCATCGCACCACCAGATGTGGCACCAGCACCAATAATGGTGTGAATTTCATCAATGAATAAAACTGAACCTGGTGTTTTTTCAATTTCCTTGATTACAGACTTTAGACGTTCTTCAAAGTCACCGCGATAACGGGTGCCTGCTAACAGTGATCCCATATCTAACTGGAAAATCACGGCATCATGTAATACTTCGGGTACTTCTTTATTGACAATTCGCCGGGCTAAACCTTCAGCAATCGCGGTTTTACCAACGCCTGGTTCTCCCACAAATAGCGGGTTGTTTTTCTGGCGGCGACAAAGAATTTGTATGGTGCGGTTCACTTCCATATCACGGCCAATAAGAGGGTCTATTCGACCTTCATTTGCCTTTTTATTTAGATTTATGCAGAAATTTTCGAGAACGTCTGGTTCTCTATTTTGATCTTCAGCACTTTCAACTGTTGCTGCGTCATCATCCACACCTCTTGCTGAGCGTGTTTCAGATTGATCTCCGCGCTTTGCAACGCCGTGACTGATGTAATTCACTGCGTCAAACCTGGTCATGTCTTGCTCAAGCAAGAAAAAGGCTGCGTGGCTTTCTCGTTCGGCAAAAATCGCAACTAGAACATTGGCGCCGGTTACTTCTTCACGGCCAGATGATTGGACGTGAATGAGTGCTCGCTGGACCACACGCTGAAAGCCGGTTGTTGGCTGCACATCTTCAATTTCTGAGACAATGAGTGCGTCTAAGTCTGTATCTATGTACTGAATAAGCTGTTTGCGTAAAATTTCTAAATTTACACTACAAGCGCGCATAACCGCTGACGCGTCTTTATCATCAATTAATGAAAGGAGAAGATGTTCTAACGTCGCGAATTCCTGGCGACGTTCGCTCGCATATTCTAAGGCGCGATGAATGGCTTCTTCAAGGCTTTCGGTAAATGAAGGCATGGAAAGTTACTCCTTCTCCATGGTGCATTGCAGTGGATGTTGATGCTCTTGAGCAAACAACATGACCTGGGTGACTTTTGTTTCAGCGACTTCATATGTAAATACTCCACATACGCCGACGCCGCGATGATGCACCTGAAGCATGATTTTTTCTGCCTCAGAGC
Source organism: Hyphomicrobiales bacterium 4NK60-0047b (assembly GCA_040367435.1). Taxonomy (NCBI): domain Bacteria; kingdom Pseudomonadati; phylum Pseudomonadota; class Alphaproteobacteria; order Hyphomicrobiales; species Hyphomicrobiales bacterium 4NK60-0047b. Next base: position 340,191 of record BAABWY010000004.1, read on the forward strand.
GGTTTTTATTAAAATATCTCTCCAATATATGAACAACAAACTCCATTGGAGTGTAATCATCATTGAGCAATAAGACTTTATAAAGGCTAGGCTTCTTTGTCTTTTCCTTTACTTTTTCAGTAAAGCCAGGACTAGTGACACCCGTATTGCCATCCTCATCATCTTCATTAGAATTACAGAAGATGTTGTTAATATTGCTCCCTAAATTCAACATTTTTCCGTCAACATCACTTTAGATTTAATCAATGGTTACTATTCGTTACCATTCGTGTTTCAACTGCTTCAATTTTATCGATTTGGTCTTTATGCATCTTAATTTTTTTTAAGACTTATCTCTCATCGCATTATTGCAGCTTCTCACGACAAGGGACCAAATCAATCATCATCTGTTTTATATCTTGTCACACTTTTTTCCATCCGCCGAATATTTTTCTTTAAAATATCGTAAATTTTACTGAATTTATTTGGGAATGAAGCGGTAAAAGCATGATTGATTACTTATTATCTAGGTGCCGCGTCAAAAAAATCAATTGTGCATTGCACTATTTTTTATGAATTGAGGGGAATTCATATCAAACGAATCGAATTATCGTTCTATTTGGGGCGTTCGGAATGATTTTATCGAAATTTTTTGAGATAACTAAAATTTTAATCAAATTTGATTTAAGTGCTTAAGAAATATTCAAAGTAATTCATTTATATATATCCTCATGAAATAGATTTTGGCACCAAATGACTAAGATTTCTTATTTTGATTTTATTTTTGTCTAATTGATGCCCAAAAATGATGCTTTTTTGAAAATTCAGAGGGCTACCATTTGCTATTTTGACAAGTTTACTATTTTGAATATGTACTCCAGGTCTTCTTTGGAGGGGGCTTACTTTTTGTAATTTTTAGGACTTACAATTCAGCTTTTCTTCCCCTCATATCAAATCTTTTTTGGATTTGGCTGATCTGGAAGTTTGTTTTGTGGCAGGAACAATAAAAGAGACAAACATGCGGAACATTAAGTTTCTAGGTGTAAATACACTTATTTTTAGTTTTTTGATTTTAGCACCAGTTTTCACTGGGCTGGAAAATGCACACGCAGCGCGTAAGTCAGCTGCGATGGCAATCGACGCTCATACGGGACGTGTTTTATACTCGCATAATGTTGATAAACCGCACCATCCTGCGTCTCTCACAAAAATTATGACCCTTTATATGATGTTTGAATATATTGAAGCTGGTCGTTTTCATATGAATTCACCTTTGAAAGTCACCGCCAATGCAGCACGGCAAGTTCCTTCAAAGCTAGGCTTGAAACCCGGAACTACTATCTTGGTTAAGGATGCTATCAAAGCACTTGTTACAAAAAGTGCTAATGATGTCGCCGTTACCATTGCTGAAAACTTAGCGGGTTCGGAATGGAAATTTACACGACTTATGACTTGGAAAGCTCGCAAGATGGGCATGAACAAGACAGTATTTGTGAATGCGTCAGGCCTACCTGACAAGAGACAAACGACTACAGCCCGTGACATGATCACTTTGGGTATGCGCATTCAAAAAGACTTCCCACAATTTTATCCGCTATTTTCAATGAAGAAATTTGCTTATCGCGGCAAGGTTTATAAAAACCACAATGGCCTTATGTCTCGCATGAGAGGAATTGACGGTATTAAAACAGGCTACACTCGAGCCTCTGGTTTTAATTTAACATCTTCCATCTGGAGTGGCCGCAAACATGTTGTTGCTGTTGTTCTTGGTGGCAAGACTGCCCGCAAGCGAGATAATTTCATGGCTCGCGTTCTAAAGAAATCTTTGCGCAAAGCGCGGCGGGGCAAATCAAAGAAACAATTTGTTGCTGCTAACTTTGCTCGCAAGGCACCGCGTAGAAAAGTTGCTGCTGTTCAAAGACGGGCTCCTAAAAAGATAGCACCGCGCAAACAAGTGGTTGCAAAGCGCCCCCTTCCTCGTGAAAACTCTGCTCCTGTTAAACAGAAGGCGCTTGTTCAGAAAGCTGCGCTAAAAGTAGCACCGGCTAAGGTTATTAATGACCGCTTGCAGCAAGATCTGGCAGATGCCCCTGCGCAAGAAATTATTGTGCATAGCAAAAAGACAGCTTTAACGCAGCGTGAAGTTGCCAACAAAGCTCTGATTGACCCTTCTGATACTACAGGTGACATTAAAGAGACTTCTGACAAGCAGCTCGTTGTCACTACGCCGCCACAAGGCCCCTATCATATTCAAATCGGTGCATTTGGCTCAGAAGAAGATGCTGAACGCCGGTTACATTCCATTGGTTCTAAAGCCGGCAAGCTCTTAAACGGGCATAAAAGTTTTACCATGAAGGTTTCTAGCAACAATGTTTATCGTGCTAGGTTTGCAGGCTTTAGCGAAGCGGATGCGAGAAAAACTTGTCGTCAGCTGAAGAAAAAAGCAATCGACTGCATGGCGATTTCTGCTCAGCAATAAAATCTTTCTTGTTTTTATATATAAGTACATCTGTTTTCTTGCGCTAAATGACGTGAGATTTAGCCAAGTAAACAATCCTTAGCCATGTTAATTTTGGCCGCTAAGAATGGTGACCCACCTTGATCTGGGTGAAACCGTTTCATCAGTAGGCGATGGTTAGCTTTCACTTCTTCATTTGTTGGATGTGAACTTAGGCCGAGTATCTCAATTGCTTCTCTTCTGGTAATTCTGCTTGAAGTTGAACTTACGAGTTTATCTTCGGTCTCATAATATCCGCGCACCTCTTTACGCCAACTGTCGTGGTTTAAATCCATATAACTAATTAGAATTTGTTCGCTTGCTTTGTCTTTTGACGAGTAAAATATTAATAGCTCGTTTAATTCCGCAAATGACAAACTGGAAAGACTTTGCCCTTTTTTTACACCGCTTATGACTGTCCCTGACATCTCATTCTTTATTGGGTCTATTATGATTTTAAGAAACGAGGATGAAATGACTGGATTTCTTGGACCATGATTTTGAGGACCATGGTTTCTCGCAGTGGCATTTCTTATACCCTTGTTTTTTTTTGACCATGGCAGTTCAAGCAGAAAGTCTGTATTTCGAATAAAAAGATAGGCCATGATAAAAAGTGGGACTGCGAAAGCAAACAAGCCTCGACTTAGGGCCAACAACGCCATGACAAAGAGTGAAGCGCTAAGTGCCTTTGGACCGAACCTGAAATAAATATAAAGGGTGATGACACCAACAAAGAGCACATAGTGCATATTTTAAACTTCGCCTTTATGCTCTGTTATTTAATAACTAGGTGATATTATATTAATTTCCATTCATTTAAAAGTTTGCTCTACTTCCATATAAAGTTCCTACCTTTTCATTCCTAATCACTTTATAAAGATTTTGATAAATCATTTTCTTACCTATCTCTTTTCATCAATTTTGTTATTGGTAGTGAAAATCATTTTTAGATGACATTGAATTACTCTCTAGTAAATTTTTGTAGAGAGTTGATATTTTGGAGTTCCCAAATGGATGACCACCGCCTTACTATAGTTAGCAACATTCAAGTGCTACGTGAGGAAATTGCTGACCTTCGCGCTGACAAAAAGACTGTTGCGCTTATCCCAACAATGGGAGCATTACATGAGGGACATTTATCTTTAATTGATTTTGCCAAGGAGCACGCTGACAAGGCCGTTTGCTCCATATATGTTAACCCAACTCAATTTGCTCCTGGTGAGGACTTGAATGCTTATCCAAGACCGCTCATTGATGATATTCGTGCGCTTGAGGGAAAGCTCACTGATTTTGTTTTCACACCAACAGACGACGAAATGTATCCGGATGGTTTTTCAACCAAAGTTTCTGTTTCTGGAGTGAGCTCACCTCTTTGTGGTAAAAGCCGCCCTGATCATTTTGATGGTGTTGCAACGATTGTCACCAAGCTACTCATGATGGTGCAACCTGATTTTGCCATTTTTGGTGAAAAGGATTATCAGCAATTATTAGTTATTCGGCGCTTTGTCAGTGACCTCAATATCCCCATTGAAATTTTAGGGGCACCTATTGTGCGCGCAGAAGATGGCCTAGCCCTTTCATCCCGAAATCAGTATCTTTCAACGAAAGAGAGAGAGGTTGCACCTTTGCTTAATCAAACTCTTGCGAAACTATCTGAAGAGATCAAAACATCAAACGGAGATCCTTCAAAATTAATCACTTCATCAATCAATCAATTGTCTAAGGCAGGATTTGAGGTGGATTATTTAGAAATAAGGGATGCTAAAAGCTTAGCGCCAATCATCGAAATCTTCGAAGATCAAACAGCTCGTTTATTTGTTGCAGCTAAATTAGGGAAAACACGTTTGATCGACAATATTGCCGTTTGAATTATGTTGTTTAATTAGCTTAGAAAAGCAAAAGGCTGACTCTCAATCTATATAGAATGAGTGCCAGCCCAATTGGTGTATTATGAACGATACGCAGCTCACAAAACATTATATATATACATTACGCATTACATATATCGGTACTGATATAAATTTAAGTTAAACTTAAGCCATATCCAAACGCATTACTCTGTACCTAAGCCGATTATATTATACTCAAAACGATTCGGCAATACGCATTACTAAACACTCAAACTTTAAATTTTTATGAAACAAACTCGATAAATTTTTGTTTCTATCACTTCGAGGCTTATATGCCACGGAAGGATCGTATTCGTTTTATTCAGTATCTACGATGTTATCTAGTGATGCTGCACTTTTGATGCTGCACTTTACATTGGAGGGGGAAACCAATGCGTTAAAGCTTAACTGCACCACCAGCTAACAATATGAAAAACTTACAGTATTTCATATTGACCCAGCTTAATTTTGGTCCTAAGGGGACTTGGGGGGCTGATAAGTTTAGAACCATCAAAAAACTGGGTCAAACAGTATGTTATGATTAATAGATAGGTATTGAGGCCCGAATTTGAAGGCTTTAAGGCGATTATGTGATATATGTTACTGAATGTTACACTTGTGTAATCTACTTTTTTTCACCCACTTGATCTTATTTGCTTCTACAGGCATGATAATACATATCCTTTCTCTAACATTTTGGAGGCGCTTTTGAGCTCTGGTTCTTTGGTTATCCCTTTTCCTAAAATAACTTCTGGTCTTCAAAAAACTGCTCGTGCCTGTATTGTTTTATCTTCCAACTCACCCCCTACTCATTTTTCAAATAATCTAGTTGTTAGTTTCCATAGAACAGAACTGAACCAAATTCTGTTTTACTATGGAACTATGGTGTCTAAAGGAGAATGGCGTGATTATGCCATTGATACAGGACCGCATGAGGCTGTGTTTTCTATATTTCGGCATAGCAGTGAACAGCCGTTATATCGTATTGAGAAGATCCCTAAACTAACTAATAAACAAGGTGCTTATCGTATTGTCGGGCATGATGGCCAAACATTGAAACGAGGTAAAGACCTTAGCCAAGTTTTAAAAATTTTTACGAAGAAAATTGAAGAAACTCAAACATAAATATCTGTTAGTATTGTTTTTGTAATCAAATAAAAAACCCGGTGAGAGCTCTCACCGGGTTTTTTATTTTAGTTCATTCAACCAAGACTTAATCGCTTGAACCGAATATACTGAGCAAGCTCATGAATAGATTGATGAAATCCAAGTACAAGCTAAGAGCACCCATGATCGCCAATTTACCTAATGTTTCAGCACCGTGGCCTACATAATACGCTTCTTTGATGCGCTGTGTGTCATAAGCTGTTAGGCCAGCGAAAATCAACACGCCAATAACAGATACAGCAAATTGAAGAGCTGATGAAGCAATGAAGATATTTACGATGCTAGCAATGATAATGCCGATAAGGCCCATGAACAGGAATGTTCCCCAGCCAGATAAATCTTTTTTGGTCACATAGCCATAAACACTTAAAGCACCAAACGCTGCGGCACTAATGAAGAAAACACGTGTAATGCTTGTGCCACCGTAGCGTAAGAAAATCCAGGATAGAGATGCGCCCATTAAAGCTGCGAATATCCAAAAAGCGATTTGTGCGCCACTAAAGCTCATTTTGTGCATGCGAGCTGAAAGGAAGAAAACCATACCCAATGGGGCGAACATTAAAACCCACTTTAACGGGCTATTATACATTAACTGACCAAATGCTGGGTTAGTTGTTGCCATGTGAAACACACCGTAAGCGACAACACCTGTAAGGGCGACACCAGCCATCATGTAGTTATAAACTTGCATCATGTAAGCCCGTAGGCCTTGATCAATCTCACGGGCGCGACTAAGCGATCCTGTTGAGACATCTTGATGTTGTTGATAATCAGACATGTTTGTATCCTTTAAATATTTGCCATCTAACTTAAATTTGTTTGCTTGATTACATTTTATTCAACTTTGAAACTTGGCCTTGCACAATTGTGCAAACCTCATTTTCAAATACCTCAGACTTATAAAATAATGTGTAATTTTGATCTTACAATTTCATTTCTCTTATAAACTTGTCTTATTTAAGGAATTTAAACGCAATTCAGCTTTCCTTGCTAATATGGAGTTTATACCCTCTTATTTCAAGTGCTGTAGCTGCGACTTTTTATATTTTATTTTATTACTAACCTTTAAAAAGCATTAATTGCACTTAATACACCCCGAATTTGTTACTATTCTTAGTTTTTAAGCATTAATTTGCTTTGTTTCTTACAATCTAACCAAATGATTTGATTTATTTATGCCTCGTCTTTTTACAGGAATAAAGATTCCCCCTGCTATTTGCGACCAACTCTCTTTTATACAATATGGGCTATTAGACGCTCGATGGATTGAGCCACATGATTTTCATATTACATTGCGGTTTATCGGAGATATTGATGATCATTTAGCAAATGATCTTGCTAATGCTTATTCTCATATATCTACCGCCCCTTTCACCTTGCAGTTAAACTCTGTGGGTATTTTTGGTGGGAATAGGCCTCGTATGGTTTGGGCCGGTGTTTCTCACTCACCCGCCTTAGAGCAGTTGCACAAATCACATGAAGCTCTGTCTCAAAAGTTTGGATTAAAGCCAGAGGGGAGAAAATTCATCCCTCATGTTACCTTGGCTCGGTTTAAAGCAGGACAAGCCAGCGGTGTTGAGACATATCTTATTGATCACAGTCGCTTTCAATCACTGGAATTTGAAGTCTCTTCTTTTGAGCTTTACTCAGCGAAGGCTTCAAAAGGGGGTGGGCCTTATGTTATTGAACAAAGCTATGAGTTAGGTGACTAGACAATTTTTTTGTCACTCTTAAGTACTCAATGTGTCTGCCTAGGTGTCTCAGAATACCTGGCTAGGTGTCTCAGACTGCATCTTAAGAACTGGACCTAACTAATGTTCTGCTTACTTAGTTCCTTTATTATCTTTGCTAACAACCCTTCAGATGCTTCTTCAACCAAATCAATTACATGATTAAACCCTTCGGTTTTGCCGTAATAGGGATCTGGTACATCTTTGGATTTTATATTCTCTGCATAATTCAAAAACAATCTTAAATCTGCCTTGGCTGAACTGGGTTCGATATCCTGCAAGCTATATAAATTGTCTGTATCCATTGCCAATATATGATCAAATTTTTCAAAATCACTTGACACAGCTTGTCTTGCACGTAGCGAACTTAAATCATAGCCTCGCTCTTGGGCGGCTGCCATCATACGCTCGTCTGGTGATTTACCAACATGCCAAGCTGCTGTACCAGCGCTATCGACGACTAAACGGTCAAGGATATTTGCCTCTTTTGCTTTTTTTCGAAAAACGCCTTCTGCCACTGGCGAGCGACATATGTTGCCAAGACATACAAAGAGAATTGATTGTTTCTCCATATTTATCCCTCTTTTAGTTATGCTTCAGGTTGCCCACCAGCAACCGCACTATTTAGTTGCGCTTCAGGTTGCCCACTTGCAACCGCACTATTTAGTTGCGCTTCAGGTTGCCCACTTGCAACCGCACTGTTTAGTTGCGCTTCAGGTTGCCCACTTGCAACCGCACTATTTAGTTGCGCTTCAGGTTGCTTGCGTGTGTTTTCAGTTTCCCAGCAGAAACCACCACAAGCAACCGGTGCAAAGCTTCGGCACTTAAATCAGGTGTTCTATAGGTTCATTCAACACAATAACTTTGATTTGTGATAAATTTAATTATCTTCACACATAAAAGGAGTTATCAACATTGAGCTTAATCAATTTAGATGAGATTACCAACTTTTTGGATGGGATGAATGGGTGGGAAAACGATGAAAATCGACGCACCCTCATAAAAACTTTTAAATTCAAAGATTTTAATGAAGCTTTTTCGTGGATGACGAAAGTTGCGCTATATGCAGAAAAAGTAAATCATCACCCAGAATGGTTTAATGTCTGGAATAGAGTGGATGTTGCCTTAACCACTCATGATGCTGGCGGTATTACACCTAAAGATATTAAACTGGCACAATTTATGGAAAAGGCCAGATAAAAGACTTTGAAGAACTGTTGTCTGAACGGTCTTAATTATCTGGCCTTTTCAATTATAGGATCAACTGCTTAAGCTTTACCAACTGCTATATTGATAGCTGTATTTTTTATATTTATATTTTTTAGGTCTATAAACTTTCTTACGCTTATAAATACGAGCAACTTTTCTACGATATCTGGCCTTTTTCGAACGTCTTGCTCTTTTAACAGCTGTGTTTAGCGTCCTGGCATATTTGGCTTTTAACCTTCTATACTTCTTCTTTGATGTGAGCGCTGCCACTCTTAAATTTTCTGCTCGTTTTGATTGAGCAATATGCATGCGGCGCTTCTTTTCAGCATCAAGAATAGCATATTTCTTATGAACGGCTTTTGCTTCAGCACTCCACGGTTTTGGCTTACAATTCGCACCTTTTACATATTTTTTGCGGTAAAGAAATGCTGTTTTTAAAGAACTATAACGCTTGCCCTTTAAATCTCGCATGCTAGCTAGATCATCGCTTGTATTGCGATAGTAGAAAAGTCGCACCTTACCTGAGCAGCTTTTTTGGCATTTAATCCGGTCTTTTCTGAAATCGGCTTTGCTTCTCGCGAAACTGATGGGCCAATAAAACCCATCTTTAATACGGACACACATGGTTCTATATGCGCCTGAACCTTTTGATCGCCTATTGCGTTTTTTCTTGATGATGTATTTATCTGTATCATCAAAATATTGACCGTTTGGTCCGCCATTATAATTATAAGTTTTTATATAACCTTTTGGGTTTTTAAAACCGAGAGAATATTTGGGCGCTTTGACTTTATATTTGTTATGAGCCTTGGCTTTCTTTTTATATTTATATTTTTTGTATTTTTTTTGTTTTACGCTTGTTCCATAAGGATTGAAAAAACCAGGTTCCGCGTCAGCGACTCTCACATATTTCTGCATGGAATCTGCTACACTAACGGTTTTGACATAGTATTCAGTCAAACTAGTTGTCTCGGAAGGCGCTGCTTTTAATGGCGATATCATTGTAAGGCAAGCAAATGCTATCAATGAGGTGCTCACAAGAAAAATTGTTTTCCACATTGATAATTTACTTATTTTTTTGTGGCTGTAAGACCCCACGTTATTCTCACTTACTGCACTCATCTCTACAGTCATATCCTGATGTCCCCAAAACTCAATGTAACTTTTTGAAAATCAAAAAAGAGCCCGTTTTTCTGATTTACTATTTTTTTGATCTCTTAATAAGCAATCTTAAACTATTTGCTTATTTTACTTAAAACCGCGTACGATCTCTTTTTATCAGATGCTTTAATGCGCCCTTATATGACAAGGCTAAGAACCAAGAAACCATCCGATGTAACCTCTTACAAACATGTTAGACGTATTTAACCACGATCAACAGCCTTAACAAAAGGTTAACACATCTAATTAATCGCACGCTAACAAATCAACAGCACTAACACTAGTGTTTTTTTGCTGTTTTTCATTATGTTAAAGTTTTTTTTTGATAAAATGGTAGAATGTTACTAAATGGTACGAATATGTTGAACTAGTCATTAAATGGATTTGAATAAATCTCATCAATGATTATATCCTTACTAACTTAGTGATATAACACTGAGCTAGCGCAATATATTCTAGGAGCTTTTTATGACTAATCCGGATGAAAAATCAACGACAAAAAATGGTTTTTTACAATTTGTCGGCAGAATTCCGGGAATTATGCCAACTGCCTCACTATTTTATTGTGCGATTGACAAAGAAACTCCAACTGGTGTTCGTTTCTTTGGTTTATTTGCCTTGTTTTACTTGGCTTTTCCTGTTGACCTCATTCCGGATGTCTTTCTTATTCTAATGGGAATAGGAGCTCTTGATGATATTGCCGTGATTTATATGGCTTATAAATATGCTCATTCTCACATCAAGCCGCACCACAGACAACAAGCTTTAGATCTTTTTCAAATCACTGAAGAAGACCTTCAAAAGAATAGTTAAGGCCGCTTAAAACTATTTTGCCCCATGGCAATCAGCTTAATTATAAGAAGCACCAAGGTGCTTCTATCTTTATTATGACTTTACCTGGATTAAAATCTTCCCTGTAGCTTTACGATCAGCAATAATACTTAACGCTTCAACCGTTTTTTCAATTGGATTGACTGTTTCGATATGAGGTCTCAACTTTCCATCTTGGCACCAAGCCAATAATTGCCTCATATGATCTTGGAAATCTTCTGGTTGTTCGTCTATGAAGCGTCCCCAAAACACGCCGGAGACGTGGATCCCTTTTAACATAATCAAATTCAACGGAATTTTGGGAATTTCTCCTGCAGCAAACCCCACAACCAGGTAGCGCCCTTTCCACTTCAAAGCACGCAGGCTTGGTTCTGCTAACTCACCGCCAACACAATCATAAACACCATCAAGTCCGCTGTTATTGTTCAGGCTTTTTAATTTTGCTTTCAGATCAGGTGTGGTTGATAGAACACCGTCCTCAGCGCCATGCTCTTTTGCTAGATTAATTTTATCTTCACTTGATGCGATGGCAATTGGTGTTAACTCCATTGCTTTGGCGATTTCAACAGCTGCGAGCCCAGCGCCACCTGCTGCACCTAGAATAGCTATAAAATCGCCTTTTTTAAAATCTGCCTGGTCCATGAGCCCATGCATGGCTGTACCATATGTAATTGAAAGACTTGCAGCGACTTCATCGGAGACATCATCAGGCAATTTGACCAATTGTTTTTCAGTCACTACGACTTGCTCACGAATGCCGCCATGGCCAATATAGGCCATCACCCTATCGCCAACTTCAAAACCGGTTACAGAGCTACCTTTTTGGGTTATTTTGCCCGAAATCTCTCCGCCAGGGGAAAATGGCAAGTCTGGTTTGAACTGATATTTACCGCGTGTAATCAATGTATCAAAGAAATTTAGAGCTGCCATATGAACATCTACAATCACTTCATTGTCTGCAATTTCTTTAGGTCCCTCTATGGTTTCTAAGGAGAGATCTTGATATCCGGTCAAGTCATTACAGATGATGGCTTTCATTGGCTGGTTACTTTCTTTGTTTTTATGAGAAACATCTTACTTGGAAGAATTTTTTTAGTTTATAAAATTTCGTCTATTTGACCAGCCAAAAGTCATTTCATACAGCTTGATGTTGTTATTTGGCTGCTTTTAAGTGTTAGAATATAGTTTCTTAAGAAAAATCAAGTGCAAGACTGGTGTTTTTCGTTCAAAATGTTGTATATGTTTGCAGCAATATCGGGAATTAAACTAATTTAGGATGTGATTTATGCAGGTTCTGTTCAAAAGATTTACTCGCTCACTGCTCGGAGCTCTTATCTCTTCTTTATTCATAATGGGAGCCAACATTGCTGCTCATGCTGCAGATAGTACTGTTGTTAAGCGCTTTAATGATTGGACCGTTTATAAAGCAAAAACCAAAGATGGAACGCTTTGCTTTGCGGCTTCTACTCCTAAAGACATTGAGCCTAAAAATGTGAAACGTGGTGACATCTTCTTTTATATAACTACATGGCCTAAATTTAAGGTTCGTGAAGAAGTGAGTGTGAAACTGGGATATCCATTGAAAGCTCAATCAACACCATCCATCACCATTGGTGCCAAGAACTTTACTCTTTATGATAAAGGTGAGCGAGCTTATATCCATTCAAGCTTAGAGAATAACTTACTTGCGGCTATGAGAGCTGGATCCAAGATGGTGATTAAAGGTACATCTAAGAGAGGCACGAATACGACCGATATATACTCTCTTTCTGGAATTACTGCTGCTCTTAAGGCTACGAAGAGCGCTTGCAACTAGCGTTTAGAGCTTATCTCCTGTAAATTCATTCATTATATGAGCTCACTTTAGATCTATTAAAGTGGGCTCATTTGTATTTACGAACAAATTGCTCCTTTTAAATTATGAAGCAAATAATCTGAGTATTTTAGTAATTTCGACTTTTTTCTCGAATTGTATATACTCAGCTCAGTTAAACCACATTGATAAAGACACTTTTTATGACCGAATTAACTCCCTTGCTTGGGCTTTCAAAAGAAGACGTTCAATCCGCTCTTGCCACTATAGGGGTTAAAGAGAAGCAATTACGTATGCGTGCCAATCAACTTTGGCACTGGCTCTATTTTAGAGGGACGACTGACTTTAATGACATGACTACCATGTCGCTTAGTCTGCGCGAAGAGTTAAAAGAACATTTCACAATTGAGCGCCCTGATATTGTTTCCGAGCAAATTTCTGTTGATGGTACGCGCAAATGGTTGATGGCTTTAAAACCGCTTAACCCGCGTGAAAAAGCACCAGAAGTTGAATGTGTTTACATTCCTGAAAGTGACCGGGGGACGCTTTGTATTTCTAGCCAGATTGGTTGCACTCTCAATTGTAGTTTTTGTCACACTGGGACCCAGCGCCTGGTTCGCAACCTGACGGCAGGTGAAATCATTGCGCAAATCATGCTTGCCAAAGATCGCATCGGCGATTGGCCTGAGACTGAAGCTGATGATAAAACTGGATTACCCGACGCAGACCGCAAGATTACAAACATTGTTCTCATGGGAATGGGGGAACCGCTTTATAATTTTGAGAATGTTAAAGCAGCGATGAAGCTTGCCATGGATGATGATGGCCTTAGTTTTTCACGGCGGAAAATTACGCTTTCGACCTCTGGTCTTGTGCCTGAAATTAAAAAATGCGGTGATGAGATCAATGTGATGCTTGCCATCTCGCTTCATGCTGTGCGTGATGATTTGCGCGATATATTGGTTCCTATCAATAAGAAATATAAAATTGCTGAATTGCTTGATGCGTGCCGGAATTACCCAGGTGCATCCAATGCGCGGCGCATTACCTTTGAATATGTGATGCTTAAAGGGGTGAATGATAGTTTGGCAGATGCCAAGGAGCTTGTTCGCTTGCTTGCTGGAATTCCCGCGAAAATTAATCTCATTCCTTTTAACCCCTGGCCGGGCAGTCCGTATGAATGTTCTGACTGGGAACAAATTGAAGCTTTTGCTGAAATTGTAAACAAGGCTGGTTATGCGAGCCCTGTTCGCACCCCTCGCGGGCGGGACATTATGGCGGCATGCGGGCAACTCAAATCCTTGAGTGAGAAGTTACGGGCTAGTGATAGTGACCTTAATAAAATTGCAGGCTATGAGCCCTCAGAGACTTTATCAAAGGTTGTTGCTGAAGCTGAAGCGCCAATTAACTCACCGGTTGACGCTGAATAAGTCCCCATTGTCTCTTAAACTCATATAGTTGAAAGATTGATTTAGATGATTTTCAAAATATTGGGCCGTATTATTGTGGTTGGCTTTGGCCTTTTTCTTTCTGTTCTCTTTGGGTTTCTTATCCTCACTTATCTTGGAAGTACTTTATTTTCTGAAGATTTAGCCGGACGTTATGGCTCAGAAGCACAAGCGTCAGATTTAGAGACAACGATTTTGACATTTCTTGGGGCGATTAGTTTTGTCTTTTCACTCTACCCTGCCCTGACCATATTGCCAGCACTGCTCGTGGCTGCCATTGGAGAAATTGGCCATATTCGCTCGTCATTGTTCTATATCATCGCTGGCGGCCTTGGCGCTCTTTCTATACCACTCCTTTATGTTGTGATGAGCCCAGAAGTCAATGATATGCCTTCCCAACATTTTCTAGCAATTTTTGCGACTTCAGGCTTCGGAGCTGGTCTGCTTTATTGGTTCATAGCTGGGCGCCGGGCTTAAGACTAAAGTCTTTTTAAATAAGTGACATATCAGGTCTTTGAATTATGTCATTGCCCGTACTCAAACTCTTTGCTAGTAAGATTTTTATATTTGCTTTGTCTATTACTTATCTGGGCTTGTTTCATGACCATTTCATGAGATAAGAGACAGAGTTTAATCCTTTAACTTCAATAGGTTTCTTTCATGGTCGATAAAAATAAAATCAACAAAGTCGTACTGGCTTATTCTGGTGGTTTGGATACTTCTATTATTTTGAAGTGGTTACAAACTGAATATGACTGCGAGGTTGTGACATTTACGGCTGACCTTGGTCAGGGGGAAGAGCTTGAGCCAGCGCGCTCTAAGGCTGAACTGCTTGGCATTAAAGAGATTTACATTGAAGATTTGCGCGAAGAATTTGTGCGCGATTATGTGTTTCCGATGTTTAGAGCGAACGCTCTTTATGAAGGCATTTATCTGCTTGGAACGTCTATCGCTCGCCCGCTTATTTCTAAGCGACAAATTGAGATTGCTCGCGATACCGGGGCAGACGCTGTTTGTCATGGTGCGACCGGCAAGGGCAATGATCAAATCCGTTTTGAGCTTAGCTATTATGCGCTTAACCCCGACATTCACGTCATTGCACCATGGCGCGAATGGGACCTAACGTCTCGTACAACTTTGATTGATTTTGCTGAAAAAAATCAAATTCCAATTCCTAAAGATAAACGCGGTGAGGCGCCCTATTCTGTTGATGCGAACCTGTTGCACACGTCATCAGAAGGTAAGGTTCTTGAAGATCCGGCTGTTGAGGCACCTGAATATGTGTATCAACGCACACAATCTCCAGAAGAAGCTCCTGATAAGCCTGAAATTATCGAAATCGGTTTTGAAAAAGGTGATGCTGTTTCTATCAATGGTGAGAACCTCTCACCAGCTGAACTGCTCACGAAACTAAATGAATATGGCCGAGTGCATGGCATTGGCCGTCTTGATCTGGTTGAAAACCGGTTTGTGGGCATGAAAAGCCGCGGCATTTATGAAACGCCTGGTGGCACCATTCTTCTCTCTGCTCACCGCGGCATGGAAAGCATCACGCTTGATCGCGGCGCGGCTCACCTTAAAGACGACATTATGCCACGTTATGCAGAGCTTATTTATAATGGCTTCTGGTTCTCACCTGAGCGTGAAATGTTGCAAGCTTTAATCGATACGTCACAAGAATGTGTCACTGGTTCTGTATCTGTGAAGCTTTACAAAGGACGTGCTGATGTGATTGGGCGGACTTCACCTTACTCACTTTATAGTGAAGACCTGGTGACCTTTGAAGAAGGCTCTGTTGCTTATGACCATCATGATGCTGAGGGCTTTATTCAACTGAATGCGCTTCGCTTGAAGACACTTGGTCGTAGAGATTTGAAACTGAAATAAGCTGACTTCTAAAACCAGCATATATAATCTATTTCGTTAGGAGATTTTGTAGTTATGACACGGCGTACTTTAAAGAGACAAATTCGCAAATTTGTAAGTGTTATGATGCTGCTTATTCTCATTGCCGGTGCTGCAAAATTTTCTACCGAATTTGGTTGTCCGCTAAAGTGGCTTGAGAGTGTTTATAAATTCATCATTGATATGTCCTTGCTGATCTTTACGATCGGCGCGGCCTATTTAGCGAACATTTTTCAGCAACGTTCAAATTTCATTACCAACCTCAAGGATGAGTGGCATGAAATTGTGCGGGCGAAGTCTTCTTTGATTGTTTATCTCGATAAGCCGAACAGATCAGTTGATGATTATTTCCACGCCTATCAGCAACTTTCTCAATGTATTGATTATATGCGAATTGTTTATCGAAATGTTGGTGAGACGGATAAGTATATTGGCAAATATCCTTACGAATCTTTACATGATATGCGCCGCTCTATTGAAAGCGTTGATCCTCGCAAGGGCCAGGTTACGGAAGATGCTTTGCTTGTTGCCAGAGCGGATATTTGGGATGCGTTTAATGCTTTACGTGAACGTTTTCTTGAAGAGCTTGACTTGGAAACTCCAGAACGTCCGATCATAACGTCTGGAGCTAAGCGCAAGAAAAAAGAAGGCTCGGCTGTATAGGAGGTTTTTCTATGTGCGCTCTTTGATTTGCTTCAGATGCCCACTCTTTTGACTAGCCTTCAGGTTACGCACTAACAACCGGCGCAGCATCCGCACAGATTCTACTAATCTTTGTTTTGCAAACTTGTGTAAGCGTCCAAGGCTATTTGCCTGCTTGTCTTTAAATCCACAATTGCTTTGGGGTATGTTTTGCCTAGCGTTACCCCTGCATCTTTTAAAACTTCTTTTGGTGCCGATGATGGGTTGTGAATGTATTTTTTTGGCATGTTGCTCAGCTCGGGAACAAACTCTCTGATAAAATCTCCGTCTTTATCAAACTTTTCAGATTGTGTGACGGGGTTGAATATTCTGAAATAAGGAGCGGCATCTGCACCTGTGCCAGCAACCCATTGCCAACCGCCTGTGTTGTTGGCCAGGTCAGCATCTAGTAATGTATCCCAGAACCAATCGGCACCATGTTGCCAATGTAGGCGAAGATTTTTTACGAGAAATGAACCTACAACCATACGCAACCGGTTGTGCATCCAACCTGTTTGCCAGAGCTGGCGCATAGCGGCATCAATGATGGGGTAGCCTGTTTTCCCCTGTTGCCACGCCTTGAGAAATTCCTCGTTTTCTTCCCATATGAAATTTTTGAATTTTTCCTGAAAAGGTTCTTTTTTTATTTCTGGCCAATGGAAAATGAGATGATAACAAAATTCACGCCAGCCTAACTCTCTTTGATAAAAGTCCGCCCCTTCATGCCCATCTACCTTGTGCCAAAGCTCGCGAATGCTGATATTTCCAAAAGCTAAAAAAGGAGAGATTTTTGATGTCCCTTGAATGGCGGGGTAATCTCTCATTTTCTTATATGAGTGCACAGGTCCCTTGAGAAATTTGTCAACGGTCTTCTTTACATGCTCTTCACCTGGTTGCCATAGTTCATTGAACTCAGCGGCCCAATCAGGATTTGTTGGGAGCAATTGCCAACTTTCTAGAGTTTCTGATTTCGGAATTTGTTTAGGTGCCGGAATATTTTTTGGAACTGGAATGGGTTTTGTTGGCTGTGGCTGTTCTAAGCAGGTGCGCCAAAAGGGAGTGAAGACTTTATATGGTGTATTACCACCTGTTTTTATGTCCTTAGGCGTAAATAGTAGCTCTCCTTTGAATCGCTTGCACTCGATTTGTTTTTCTTCGCACAATTCTGCCAGTTCTGTTTCAAGGTCTCCTTCACCTGGTAAAACTGAGTGATGAAAATAGATATTCTCAACATTCAATTCACTTATAAGTTCTCTGATGACATCAACTGCCGGGCCAGAACGCAACAGTAACTTTGTACCTTTCTTCTCTAGTGATTTGCTTAAACAGTCTAGACTGTGATGCAACCACCAAAGGCTTGCACTGCCGTAGTTTGTGATGTTTGGTGAGTGATTATCCAAAACATAAAGTGGCAAGATTGCGGCCCCTGTTTCTTTATGTTTTTTGATGGCTGCCGTTAAGGGGAGGTGATCGGAGAGACGCAGATCTCTTCGAAACCAGACAATTGTTACAGGTTCTGGCATTTTGTTTTGTGCAGCCATTTTAAATTTTCTTCTTTCAGGAACGGTTTTAGTCTGCTGCATTTCTTCTTTTGATAGATTCAGAGGAACGCTCTAACGCACAACATACCATTGACCATTAATCTTTGACCAGTATTGTCCGGTTAAGATTATTTTTCCGCCGTTGCCATATCTGAAATAGACCCTTATTGGCGCAAGGCCGTCTTTATTGGTTACTCTTACCACCTTGCCATCTGCATAGGGAATGACCCTTAGCTGACCTAAAGGTTCAGGCTCTCCTTTTAATATTATCTCGCCTCTATATTGGCGGCGCTCCAAACCTTCGCGGCCGGTTAGTCTTTCCATATCATCAAAGAGGAATTTTTCTGTTTCTCGAATGGCACTTATATTTTTCTTTTTAAAGGCACTGTGTAGTTTATAAACGGCGGCTTTAATTTCTCTTATGTCATGGAAATCGGCTTTGCCATTACTCCACCCCCATTCTGGTAATTCACTTGCCTGAATAAAGTAGGTTTGCGGAATATCGCTATCATTACTATTTAATGGTGGTAGGTTTTTCAGTTCGAATAATTGATTTTTTGTAATGGTGCCTAATTTAGGTTGGAAGTGAACAGACGCTTTTAAAGTCGATGTTTCTTGTGACTTTGGGGCTTTTGATTTGTTTATTGATACTTGGAGTTTGTTTTCTCCATTCGTTAGCCACGGCGTTAAAGAAATAGTCGTACTTCTTTTCGTTTCACCCAGTTTGTAATTGGCAATGGATATGCCGTTTAGGATGATATTGCCTTGAACATTTTGTCCTACAAGGTGGAGATTATGTAAAGGGAATGGATTGGGGCGCCCGGCATTTGGGTCTTTTGGTTTCATGTAAAGCATGAAGGCGGCTACCAAAGTAAATGGTACGACCACCCATAAAAAGCGCTTGATATCAAATGTAGGATTTATTTTTCCCATTTGATTTATTTATCGTGATTTGCACGAAACTCAAAGGGTATTTTTAATTTAAGGAAGCTTGAACTTCCCCTGTTCTTATTTTTCCGGAACAGGGGGAGGCAACATTTCCATTTTACCTTCAAGTTGTTTGTAAGCTGAATTTAGCCCTTTGTAACTTGTGTCGAGATAATCCAAAATCTCGTGAAAGTTTTTAAGCTGACGTTGGTAGGCAGCTGAAATTGCTTCGCTATCTGCTTCTTTATCAACACCAAGGACTTGATGTGGGTCTGTTCTCAAGAAGTTCTTTAACTTGTTTGGCAGGCTTTCTTTTTCAGGGACCTGAACGGGCCGCAAAGACCGCAAGCTATCTTTTGAGATATAATGAATTTCATTATCATAGGTATAGAGCTCTATGAACTGATTAAGACCATTTAAAATACAAGCCAAGCCGCCATCTACTGGCACTTCTATCCGACCCTTGAGGATGCTGCTATCATCCATTACCAATTCAACTAACATTTTAGCTTTTTTGGGCTGATCATAGTGTGACTTTAACTCAAACATGATTTGCACTGTGCTTTCTGTTTCAAGATGAAACATTCGAATTTGACTAACCTAAGTCATTGCATCTTCCTTGCCAAAATTTGCGGCCTTCTCATCTAATAGGCATATTTGCGACAAATCTGCCCAAATTTTACATATAAAACAGCTGTTTGAATTTTATCGTAAGTTAAATCTGCCTAAATTTGCTTTTTATGTGGTGTTTTTTCTCTTTTCGTGTTAATTCGCCGCTTTCCCTCGTCTATTTCATTTTTGAGCAGATTCTTAAAAATTTAGGCGATGTCACTGAAAAATTACGCGTCATTGTCTCATTCCGGTAATTCCTTCTTTAGAGGACCGGGTATCCCTTTTTGTTGAAGAGGGAGGCCTTTTTGTTGAAGAGAGAGGAATTAATGATGCGTAATGAGCCCAAACTGTAGATTCTCTGCTTAACAAGTTTTGGGACATGAATTTTTAAGAATAGATTTAAGAAAGAAGGTCGGGTCAATGGACTTGCGCAATATTGCTATTATCGCTCACGTGGATCACGGTAAGACGTCTCTAATTGATGTTTTGTTGAAACAATCAGGAGCCTTTCGTGACAACCAAAAGGTTGAAGAACGTGCTATGGATTCCAATGACCTGGAACGTGAACGCGGCATTACTATCCTTGCCAAAGTGACGTCTATCATCTGGAAAGATACACGTATTAATATTGTTGATACTCCTGGTCACGCTGATTTTGGCGGCGAGGTTGAGCGTATCTTGAATATGGTTGATGGTGTTATTGTTTTGGTTGATGCCGCTGAAGGCCCGATGCCTCAGACTAAATTTGTGGTTTCCAAAGCTCTTAAGCTTGGTCTCAACCCAATTGTTGCAATCAACAAGATTGATAAGCCTGAAGAGCGGCACGAAGAAGTGGTGGATGAGGTTTTTGATCTCTTTGCCAATTTGGATGCGAACGAGGAACAGCTTGATTTCCCAATTCTTTATGGTTCAGCAAAGCAAGGCTGGATGGCTGCTAATGCTGAGGGTCCGCAAGAAAATATGGAACCATTATTTGATTTGGTGACGAAATACGTTCCTGCGCCTGAGAAAAAAGAAGGCGCTTTTTCTATGCTTGTGACAACGATTGGCTCAGACCCTTTTCTTGGTCGTATCCTCACAGGTCGTGTGACATCAGGTACTGTTACACCTAATCAGTCAATCAACGCTCTAGCAGCAGATGGCTCGATTGCTGAAAAGGGAAGAATTTCTAAAGTGCTTGCATTCCAAGGCTTGGACCGTGTGCCTGTTGAGAGCGCAAGTGCTGGTGATATTGTTTCTATTGCCGGTATGACGACAGCAACTGTTGCTGACACTTTATGTGATCCTGAAGTAACGACACCAATTGCTGCCGATCCAGTTGACCCGCCAACGCTCTCTATGACCTTTAGAATTAATGATGGTCCATTTGCCGGGCAAGAAGGGTCTAAAGTACAGAGCCGTGTTATTCGCGATCGTTTATTGCAAGAAGCTGAGGGCAACATTGCTCTACAAATCACTCTTAACGATGATGACCGAGATAGTTTCGAAGTAGCTGGCCGCGGTGAATTACTGCTTTCTATTTTGATTGAAACGATGCGCCGTGAAGGGTTTGAGTTGACTGTGTCTCGCCCGAAAGTGGTTTACCAAACCATCGATGGTGTGCGCCATGAACCAATTGAAGAAGTGACCATTGATGTTGATGAAGAACATTCTGGTGTTGTTGTTCAAAAACTTTCTGAGCGCAAAGGTGATTTGCTTGATATGCGCTCTTCAGGTGGTGGCCGCCAACGTTTGGTCATGCGTGTGCCAACACGAGGCTTGATTGGGTATCACTCTGAGCTGTTATCTGACACGCGTGGCACTGCCATTATGAACCGTGTGTTCCATGCTTTTGAACCTCATAAAGGAAAAATTCAAGGACGTCACACAGGCGTTCTTATTTCAAACAATATGGGCGACGCTGTTGCTTTTGCTCTGATGAACCTTGAAGAACGCGGCCCGTTGATGATTGGCCATGGTGTGAGAGTTTATGAAGGGATGATTGTTGGCGAACATACTCGCGGCAATGACCTTGAAGTGAATGTTATTAAGGGTAAGAAACTCACAAACGTTCGTGCTGCTGGTAAGGATGATGCGACAACCTTGACCACACCGATGCAAATGAGTTTGGAGCGGGCACTATCGTACATTAACGATGACGAGTTGGTGGAAATTACACCAGAGAATATTCGTCTTCGTAAACGTCATCTTGATCCGAATACGAGAAAAAGAGCCTCGAAGCTCTCTGAAAGTGCTTAAGAGCTACAGCCCTATAATCCAATTTTACAAATGAAAACAGCCATTCAATAGAATGGCTGTTTTTTTTGCTTCGTGAGAAGGCTTTAAAGAATTGAGAAATTAGTTTGAGCCACGAGGTTCACTGTCTGAGCCGCGCGTATCTTTAACACATTTCTTTTTTGATGAACTCCAGATGTACCCGTCTTTTGCTTGGCATTGAGCTTTCGTTAGTTTTTTGCCATATACAATTGACTGTGATGTCATCACTTCTAAAGACGTGTTTGTTGTTGCTGAAGCTTGTATCGCACCCATTGCTAGAACCGCACCAAGAGTAAGAGCACCAACTGCAGATTTGATCATAATTCATCCTTTCAAGAAATTTACCGAACATTAAATTCGCTTTGAAGCTTATGTTCAGCTCTAACGAATTAGAAATAATATTCTTGTGAGCTCTTTGTGATCACCTCTGCTTTTTCTGTTCTGTTCTTTTTCTTTAGAGGCAAAACTTGCATTAATGCGGTCTTTAAATTTGGCGCCTTAAATTTAAATCCAGACCGAATTATTTTAGCATTATCAACCTTTTGACTGGCTAATAAAAGTTCTTTTGCGAAATCACCAAGTAGTAACTTTAAGACTTTTTCAGGCATTGGCATGAAAGATGGTCTATTTAACGCATCACCTAACATTTTCGTGAACTCTTTATTTTGAAGGGGTTCGGGTGCCACTGCATTTACAGCCCCTTGGATTTCCTCGTTTGTTAAACTATGCGCGATTAACCTAACAAGGTCATCTCGTGTTATCCAGCTCATCCAATGTTGACCTGATCCTATTGGGCCTCCTAGTCCATATTCAAAAGGGACGAGCAGGTTAGCTAACATTCCCCCTTCAATGCCTAGAACTAACCCAATTCTTAAGTTGATCACACGGCAGTTAAAGTCTTTTAGGCGGTTGTTTTTTTGCTCAACGCTTTGACATACTTCATGGGTAAAACAAGGTTCAGCTTCGGTTTCTTCTGTTAGTTTTTCACCACCTCTTAGGCCATACCAACCTATTGCAGATGCTGTGATTACAGTTTTAGGAGGGACGTAAAGACGTTCGCAAAGTTGATATATTTCATCTGCAATTTTTTCTCTTGAGCTTAGAATTTTTTGTTTTTTAGCTTTGGTCCAAAAGCCATTTGCCAGCGGTTCACCGGCCAGATTTATTATGGCATCAACTGGCGCATCATCTCTGATTTGTTCTAAGTCTGTGATGATATTTAGTGGGCTTCCTAGGTTTGCTGCCTTTTCAGGGTTTCGAGTAAGAACTGTGATATTTTGCCCTTTTGCAATGAGTGCTTTTGTCAACCTTTGACCAACAAACCCTGTTGCGCCGGTGATTAAAATATTTTGATTGGCTTTGAGCTTACTGAGGAGTTCAGCACCAGGAATTTCATTTAAATTCTCTAATCTAACGGCCGCGAAATAGTCTCTTAAACCGAAAAGAAAAACACCGATACTAGCGATCATTAGGGCATATGAGCCTAGACCATAATCAATAAGGCTATAACTTGTTGGTTCTTTTGATAGGCTCCAAAGTTCAGGAAGTAGCAAAATTAAAATGGCACCGTAATTCAAGGCTAATAAAGTATGCAGTACTCGCTCTGTTGCCGGTAATTTACGACTTAGATCTTCTTCAACAAAATCCCAAAGTGTGATTAAAACCTCAGCAATGATGAAAGCTAAAGCTATTAAGGCCAGTGTGCCGTTTGGTACTCCCCAAGCAAAAGCCCCAAAAAGCCCTGCATAAATAAAATTTCTGAGAGCATGTAATTTTAGTTCCGTTTTAGCAGATGGTTGCCAGGCTAAGCGTTCTGTAAACTCATGATGCAAGAGGGTATCGGTGCCGCCCATTAGAATTTGCATAAACACTGTTAGCCATAATAATTCGTTTGTCATTGCTCTATCTCCTCATAAATTGCGGTTTGAAAAATTAACTCCCCCCAAAACTTGTGAGTTAATGTGAGACTAAAACGAAAGCGCTTTGGCCCCGCTTCTTTGTGACTGACACATAGGCGACCTGGCGTCAGGAACGCCGGAATTTTTATTCTTCTATTTCCAAGTTTTACAAAATAGTGATCTGAAATAAAATTTAGCCTATTTGGTGTTGCTTCTAATGTGAGGGCTATGCCGATTGATTTTGTAATCATTTCCTCAAGGCCAGTTTCACCTTCAAATCGTTTTAATGATTGAATGACCTGAGGCACATTTTTTTTTCTTGGGTAAATACGTGTCCAGATTTGTCCGTTTGTTTTACGGCATTCACGGACTATAACGGTTGCCGGTCCGCGTATATTGCTTTTGTCGGGAAGTGGATTACCAATTAGCCAACAGAAACTTGAGAGTAAGCGCCCTAATTTTGAGAATCGTGTTTCTAGTAGGCGACCTTGATAAAGGATAACCTTTCTGTTCTGGGTCCATTTCACAAATCTTTTTTGAATTGACTGAGGTAGAGTTCCCCACTGATCCCCGAGTAAAATCGGGTATCTTAGTGTTTTGCACACAGCAAATTGTAATGAGGGTGTTGCTTCGGTGTTCAACGGGTTCTGCTTATCTGGTTGATTATCTTGATTTCTAGCAACTAATTCCATTTTACATCACCATTCATTGTATTCTGTTATTTCTGTATAAAGAGAAATAACTAGATAAAAATTTAGCTAAAACCCAATATGGTTTAGCGGTTTCAGTGTTTCCAACATTCTTTCTCTCCTATTCAAGCAGTCTCTTCACCTTGAAAAGATGTTGTAGTCTTCTTTTATTTTTTTGAACTTCCCAATTGCACAAAATTCATAATTGTTTTTCCCATTTTCATCATTGCAAACATTTTACTTTTTGGAACCGACGCCATGTCCACGTACCACTTATCCATAGTAACTAGGAATTCAAGCATTTCGTTTATTCTCTCTTTTGCTAAAGGTGGTACTTTTGTGTCTCCTTCGGCCTCTAGTGCACATTGACGCATCATTTCTATTGTCGGGTCTATTTCTCTGTGTTTGCGCCCGACTGCAATTTTCATCAACATTTCCCACAAATCAGCTTCGGCTTCAAAATGATCTCTTCTGTCTCCCATTACATGGACGCGTTTTATTAATTGCCAAGTTAATAGTTCTTTTAAGGAATTTGACACATTGGAACGGGCCAAGCCTAGAGTTTCTGAAATTTGTTCGGCTGTTTGAGGTTTGGTACTCACAAAAAGGAATGCATGAACTTGCGCTACAGAGCGGTTTACACCCCACCTTGTGCCCATTTCGCCCCAGTGCAATACGAAATGCTCGATTGCTTTTGGTAGCTGACTGTCTGGATGATCTGTATTTTTCGTAATTTCTGTCATGAGAGAAATATAACGTTTTTATTTGATTAAAGTCAAGTGCGCATATTTCATTTTATGCAAAGGTTTTTAAATTGGTAAATTTTAGTTCTGGGAGACTTTTCACAACACTGTTATCTACGGATCATTTTTTTTAACATCTCATCAACTTACAATTTACCTTTAAGGCATACTGTCGATTACTGGCTTAGTTATAAATGATATATACTAGCTTATTAGAAAACATTAGTGATAAAGCTAATAACTGGAAATAGAAAGAAAAATGTAACTATGTTTATGAGTATGGCCTTACTTGCTTGGATGTGGATATTCATCTTTACAATACTCTTTGTAATAGGTTGCATAGTTTTATTTAAATGGATAATCCCTTATTTAAATAGGGTTTTCTTTAAGCAAGATGAAAAAAAATAAAGGAATGGCAGCACCCAACACCAACTTAACAAAATATGATAATTCATTTTAAGGAAGATGGTGGGACGTACTGGGATTGAACCAGTGACCCCTTGGATGTCGACCAAGTGCTCTCCCGCTGAGCTAACGTCCCGCTTCGCTATAACTAGGCTATTCTTTTCAATAGATCAATATTAATTTTGATAAGCTAAACATTGTTTCCATTGATATTTTTTACCGCTTAGCACGAGAAGCAATTTAAAGAATAGCCAAAGTCATTTTATTATGCTGCAAGCATACGGTCGACTTCATTTACCAGATCACGCAAGTGGAAAGGTTTAGAGAGAACCTTTGCATCTGGTGTTGAATTTTCAGCATTTAATGCAACTGCTGCAAAACCAGTGATAAACATAATTTTTAGCTCTGGATCAACTTCAGCTGCTTTTCTAGCTAGTTCAATGCCATCCATTTCAGGCATGACGATATCAGTTAACAAGAGGGTAAATGGTTCTTCTTTCAAACGCTCAAATGCTTCAATGCCGGTGCCGAAGGATTTTACTTCATATCCGGCTTTACTTAATGCTTTTTGTAAGAATACACGCATAGATTCGTCGTCTTCTGCAAGCAGTATTTTTTGTGTTTTTTTCTCTGATGGCTTGTTTTCTGACATTGAAATCTTTCCTTAAAACAGTTTAGGCCTTCTTAATTTGAAACTTAAAAAAGCAGCACTTCCTGTATCTTAATGATTTTAATTGCGATTAGTAATTTTTAAGAGACAATGCGCTAATTTTGGGCGTTTTTTAGTCTCATACTCTTTTCAATCTTATTTGGTTAATTATAGCTTAATGGGATCACCTTGACTAATGTTTGATCGTATAAGCTTGCGTTTTACCGTGTATAATTGGGGTTATTAAATGCTATTCATAAAAGTTAAGCACTGATTGTTTCCTATACATATATTTTCCCAGGCAAAGGCTTTATAAATTATCGCTCATTTTATGAAGACTTTTGGCTTCAAATATTAGGATGGGCAATCGATTTTTATCCCATAATATAATAGCTGTGGGGAAAGACGCATAGAACGTGCCAATTGCCTATTAATTGTATATTTTGCCTAAACAACGTTATTTTTAACTTACGTTATGGGAATTGCGTGTCTGAATGGACGATTTTCAACTTCATTACACAGATCAACTGAAGGTACCTGGGTTTATTGTATCAAATCCGGACCTGATTACTGTGCCATTTGTGTTCAATTCTCCTCATAGCGGCCGTCATTACACTCCGTATTTTCTAAATCAATCACGATTAAGCCCTTTATTGTTGCGTAAATCTGAAGATGCTTTGGTTGATTATATGTATGAGTTTGTAACGGACCTTGGCGCTCCCTTGCTTTCTGCAACGTTTCCGCGCGCTTATGTTGATGTTAACAGAGAACCTTATGAGCTTGACCCTCATTTAATTTCTTCTCCGCTACCATCTCATGCCAATAGTGAAAGTGTTCGTGTGGCAGCTGGGCTTGGCACTATTGCACGTGTTGTTGGCACTGGATTAGAAATTTACCGACAACAATTAACACTTGAAGAAGCATTGTGGCGCATTGAGAATTTTTATTATCCCTATCACCAGGCATTGAAATCTTTACTTGATGAGCAAGTTGGTCGCTTTAACAAAGCCATTTTAATTGATTGTCATTCGATGCCGTCTAGTTCGCCAAGTTACTCCAGTTCAATTCGTCCAGACATTGTAATTGGCGATCGTTTTGGTCATTCAGCTAACAGCGAAATGGTCACCTATCTCATAGAGCTGTTAAGTGAGAAAGGGTTTAACGTTGCTTATAATACGCCTTATGCTGGTGGTTATATTACTGAGCATTATGGCAATCCAAAAGCTTTAATCCATGCTATTCAGGTCGAAATTGATCGCTCTTTATACATGGATGAGGTTTTACTTGAACCGCATAGTGGATTTAGTGAATTAAGTGAAAAGTTAGAAAGTGTCTTTAAACGCTTTGTCACCGATGTGACACAATCGCTCATACCTAATCAACGCGCTGCTGAGTAAAAAAGAAATTTTTCTCTATTTCATTTTTTTGAAAAAATGGCCGTTCATAACGAACGGCCCAAGTTAAAAGGGAGGAAACGCCCACATATGGGCATTGCTGGTTCTTCAGCAATCATTCCAATATGTCAGTCTGGATAATTGGTTTCAAGGCGACAAAGAGGGGTTAAATTAATTTGTGTCTTTTGAGCCACGCGCCGTGTTGCCAATATATCGCTTATCTTTTGTGTTCTATATAATTTAATTTGCACCTTGCACTTTCTTTATGGAATAAGGTATTTGCAAGACAATGAATGGCTTAGGCCAAATGAATGGTGAAGCCATGACTGATAACTCCATTAATAATTTCAAAGCCTACCTAGCCTCTGCCCATGAGATGGCTGATTTATCTTCAAGGGAAATTTTACCCTTTTTTCGTCATGAATTTGCAGTTTTACACAAGGACGGTAAGGGGATTTTTGACCCTGTAACGGATGCTGACCGAAAATCGGAACAAGCGATTCGTTCCTATTTAGGAGAAAATTGGCCCAATCACTCCATTATTGGCGAAGAATATGGACAAGATATCAAGGATGATGATCATTGCTGGATCATTGATCCGATTGATGGCACACGTGCTTTTGTTCTTGGAAGCCCTTTATGGGGAACTTTAATTGGCTTGAATTTCCAAGAGCGCCCTCTTATTGGCATGATGAACCAACCTTTTACTGGTGAGCGTTTCTGGGCGTCACCTGATGGGGCCTTTGCCCGATGGGGTGGTACCGAACATGCACTTAGTACACGTGCTTGCCATGACCTTTCAGAAGCGGTTATTACGACAACTTGCCCTGATTTATTTGCAAACGATACTGACCGCGTCCAGTTTGATGAACTGCGGTCTCATTGCCGGATGACACGCTATGGTGGAGATTGCTATAATTATTGTTTGCTGGCCATGGGAACTGTGGACTTAATTGTTGAATCTGGCTTAGCTGCGTACGATATTGCGCCGCTTATACCCTTAATTGAACAATCTGGTGGAGTGATTACAACTTGGTCAGGTGAGAGTGCAGCTAAGGGAGGGCAAATTATAGCTGCCGGTTCACAGCAGTTGCATGAAAAAGCTCTTGAAATATTTTCAAAGGCTGCTGTTTAAAAGACATTGCTCTTTAAGCTGATTATACTTTAAGCCGATCTTTTAAGGCTGGAAACAGCTTGATCTTCGCCTGGAATAAAAGCGTCAAAGCCTGCCCAGAACTGGTCTCTCACACTGTCGACCTCTTGCAATATTTCATGACGGGAATTTGGTATGATGACATTACTGCCATTCTTCATGCGTTCCGCAAATTCTCTTGTTGCAAAGTTTGAGACAATTCTATCTGACCCAGCGCCAACAAGTAAAATTGAGATCTTTATTTTTTGCGTAAATGAGGGTTGCATAACCAAGCTTGTTGATCGGAGTGCGGCTAGTAACCAGGCATAGGTAGGAGAACCTATGGATAATTCAGGGGCAGCTTCTAAAATTTCCTTGTTTCTTTGAAAACGTTCTTTGTCTCTTGTGAGTTTGTTTTTTCTAAAACCTCTTAGGTTCATATTTTCATCTTTGCCATGCAGAACATAAGATTCGCCCAAACCACACCAACCAGCCAATGTGGCAGCCACACTCACAACTTCATGGGGAAGTCCCGTAATTTCACGTGAAAGACGCAACATTGGCGCCGAGAGGACAATTCTTTCAAACTGACAAAGCCCCATTCCGGCATTGCGCAATAAATTGTGTGCTCCCATTGAATGACCAAGGGCGTAATATGGTTTTGGGCAATCTGGTAGCACAACTTCGGACATAAAATGTTTGAGGTCATTATCATATTGACCAAAATCCCAAATATGACCTTTATTTGGATTGTTTAAATCTCTGCTTGAGCGCCCCTGACCGCGCCAATCAAACGTTGCCACCCAAAAGCCGCGTCGTCTTAAATCACTTACCGTTTCAAAATATTTTTCAATATATTCGGAGCGCCCTTGCACCAGTACAACTGTTCCCCGGACATAGTGAGTGGTCGGTGCCCAACGGGCATATCGAAGATACACTCGCTCATCTATCTGGACCTTGCCTGAATGCGCCCCTTCGGGGATGGGGTTTTTATATAGACTGACAAGTTCCACGAGCTTTGCCTTTTAAACAGAAGTGCTAATTTGAAATACAGATCGTAACAGAGAATAAGTCACTGCATCTTACATTGCTGTGCTCAGTATAGCTAATCATTAGGGCAGCTTTGAAGCTTAATTTTGTAGTTCGCCCTGCTTATTTCCCTTTCTTCAACATAAAAATGTTCAGCATAAAAAACCAGCCTCTTTTTATGAAGAGGCTGGTCTCTAATCTTTCAGCCAGAGTTTGGGATATGGGGGGCTGTAGTGACTGACCGAAAGATATTCTTAAATTTGATATTTTTCTTCAAATTGGATCAAGCTTTAGTTCCATCCCCAATATTTTCTCATCGGAATCCGACGAATAATGTGTCCTGTACAAGCGTTTAAAACCAATTTGAAGCGTCTACCATTATAATTTGTGGCTAATAATTTTATCCGTCTTGGGCGTTCCTTAAGGATATGAAAATCATGCCATCCTCGTTTGATTAATGTGCGACGGATTTTGCGCTTTGGTAGACAATGCCGGCGCCAATTTTTCTCTTGCTCATATCTATTGTGTTTATTATCAAACCGCTCCTTGTGAGATTTATATCTCTCGTCTTCATAATCATTTTTATATTCATTTTTGTAAGTGGGCCTTTGACCTGTTTTTCTTTCAAAATCGTCTAATGTTCTGTCAATATAAGACCTATCTCTTGTCTCATAATAATCTAGATCAGCTGCCTTTGCGACCGTACCGCCGAGAATTGCGAATATGAGAGTGGTCATTGAGATAATAGAAAGTTTGTTCATCTTTTCTCTCCTGCCCTAAAGTTTTGTTATCCATTAATCCTATGATGACATAGCTAAGCTGAACCAATATGGAGTAGTGCATTCAGGTTAGGTTCATATCGTTTTAGTGGGGATCAAAAAGCCTCTTCTATGTTAAGAGGCTTTTTGTGAAGATCACCACCTAGAGCGTGTCGTATTTTATTGAATTCAATGTCACGCTCTAGTAATCGAGTGGGATTCTTTTTATTAATCTACCTGAGCATTTGTGAACAACGAGCTTATATCTATCGCCATAGTGGTTCGACGCAAATAATCTGGCACGGTTTGGACCTTGGTTGATCAGGCGAATGCGTCTCCAACCATTGTTTTTCAAGCGACGAAACACTCTGTGTTTTGGAACACAATGGTTGTTTTGCTTTCTATAACGGTGTGGTCTATCGTTATGGCCATAATAATTTCTTGCGTGTCTATTAGGAGCTCTGTAATGATTTTGGTTATAGGCATCTTCAGCTAATAATTTCAGAGTTTTCTTGAAGAACTTTTTAATTTTTGCGTGTTTCTTTTTCTTCTTTCTATGGTGTACTTGTGGTGCTGGAGGACGATACCCTTTATTCGCCACTTTTGGCTTTTTGTTTGCCTTTTTGGGTTTGTTTTTCCTAGCTACGGCTTTGTTAGCTTTGTTCTTTTTGCCTGCTTTATTTTTTTTATTTTGGCGTTTCTTTTTTTTCTCAGCTTTTTCAATAGCACTCTTTGGTTTATAGCTGCCATCTTGCTGTTTTTTAGCATAAGCATTTGCTGGCAACACAAAGGTACCAACAAGCACTATTGTCATTAGAAAATGTCTATTCATCTTACCACTCCAGCTTCTTCATTCTGTTGTTTGCTGCCCCTATATTTGATATTTCAGCGTTGTTTTTTGTTGTTCTTGAGTTTTTTATAAGCCTTTGCGTCTGAATGAATTTGGAACTTGATATTCAGTTTCCGTTCATGTTTTTTTGTTTTGATTGTTTTTTCCCCTTGAAAGACAGATTTTTCCTCCCAAATCTATAGTATGCACGCCGCTTATGGGTGCATTTGCTGGTTTGACGTTAGTGAGAAGTGAATTTCATTAATGCTCTTAAAACAGCATTTGAACGTCATTTATTGGCGTTATTTGCCATGTCGCTTATATGAAAGGATATGATATGCAACATTTAGATTTTACACCGCTTTACAAATCAACCGTCGGGTTTGATCACCTGTTTAATTTACTCGATAACACTGGTCATATTGAAAAAACCACTACGACCTACCCTCCTTATAATATTCAGAAATTTGATGAAAACACTTATCGGATTTCCATGGCTGTTGCCGGGTTTACTGATGAAGAAATTGACATTGAGATAAAAGAACAATCTTTGCAGGTTGTTGGCGATAAGACACCAGCTGAGGATATCGAATATCTTCATCAGGGCATAGCTAATCGTGCTTTTAAACGGAATTTTCAACTTGCTGACCATGTTGAAGTGACCGGTGCAAAACTTGAAAACGGGCTTTTACACATTGATTTAAAAAGAGAAATTCCGGAGAAAATGAAAGCTCGTAAAATTTCTATCGTTAAGCAAGAAACGCCAAAAACTATACAAGCTGACTAGGTAGGGTCTAGACCCTAGTCGTAATTGTAATTAATTATAGCAAACTTGAGCAACAATGAAAAAGCCCCTCTTGAAAGTATCAAGAGGGGCTTTTTTTGATTTAAAACTTAAAGCTTATAATCAGCTTACCATTTTGAGTGGTGACGATGCTTATAACCATAGCCATAACCACACCAACCGATACGTTTACGTGCCATCACTTCACCCCAACGGTTAATACGTAGTTTAAAACGTTTACCGCGTTTACATACCTTAGCCTTATAAACTGGCAAATAGCGATCTACGAAACGGATTTTATAAAAGCCACGGTGGCGTAATTTTTTGCGAATAACATGTAGCGGAATGCCCTTATTATAGCCATAACCTGGACCGTGATGATGTTTCTTATAACCGTTTGAATGGGCTGAAGCGCCTGAAACGCTAGCAAAAAGCCCTACACCTACTAAAGCTGCGATTGCTATAATTTTCTTAAACATATGAAGTCTCCTAAGTTCAAAGTGAGATTTTTTATCTCGTTGAATAATTTCTTGTCTGTCAGTTTTTAGAGCATTGTCTATTCTCAAAGACACAACTGAATGCTCTAAATTTTTCTACTTGGGCACAATTTTTCCGATCCTCGTTATACTCTGGTCGGATTGTGCTCTTCCTCTTGATCTGACTATAGATTTTTCAACCTGAACTTAATTCGAATTCCCTGTTCATCTAGCTTTCATATTTCTCAGCCCTGTTTATATATGAGTTTTACGGACCAGTACTGCTCATATATCAAGTGCCTGTTTGAAGAAATGCTCTTCTTCTTCTAAAACTTTCATGATTGTTTCTGCGCTGCGGAACCCATGCCCTTCATTTTCAAATAGAAATAATTGGGCTTCTATCCCTTTTTCTTTTAATGCTTCATAGACAGCAGTAGGCTGTGAAGGAGGGACAACTTTATCGTCCATGCCTTGAAAGAAGATCACAGGGGCATTTAGCTCATCTATATGAGCCAGTACTGAGCGTTCGTATAATTCTTGTTTGGCATTTCCTTTCGTTGTGCCAGTTAGTCCGTATGTATAGCCATATTCAAATTTGTGGGTTATCTCCAGGAGTTGTCCTAAGTCGGTAACGGGGTAATTACAGGACGCACATTTAAAGAGGTTTGACTTTATCAGCGCCATTAAACAAGTGTAACCGCCTGCGCTGCCACCAGAGACGATGAGTTTTTCTGGATCAGCAAGTTTTTCTTCAATCAAAAATTCAGCTGCACTAACAACATCGTTGACATCGGCAATGCCCCACTTAGCGTTTAGACGGTTTCTATAAGTAGTGCCATATCCACTTGAACCAGAATAATCGATATCAAAGACAGCATATCCTCTGTTGGTCCAATATTGAGTTTTCATTTTGAGGCCACGATCAGCCATTGCTGTTGGCCCACCATGAATGGTGATGATGGTTGGTGGTGTGGTTCCTTGTTCACCAGAAAGCCGAGCATTTGTTGGCGGGTAATAAAGACCAAAGACATGACCTTGTTTGCCTGAAAATTGTTTTAACTGACCTTCAGATATATCATTTGGGTTGCAATCAACTGCGCTACCTTCTTGAATAATCTTTATTTTTCCAGTTTTTGGCTCGATTAAACCAACTGAGGGTGGGCTGTTCTTTAAGGTAAGAATAGCTGCGATTTTCTTTCCTAAAAAGCGAGGCATTTCCACTGAGAGGGCATCAGTAGTTAATTCTTGCCCCTTTGTTTCTTCATCAATGAGCTGAAGATGACACTTCCCTTCTTTAAATGCCGAGATAATAATCTTGCCGGTTTGCGATAAAGCAAAAGATCCCATACCGAATACCCATTGAGCTCTTAATGCATCGGCTTCTTCGTTTTGCGCTTTGCAGTGCTCAATGGTTTGTTCGCCGAAAGATGAATATTTATACAGCTGACCAAAGCCTGTCTGATCATTGATTAAGTAAAGTTGGTTTAATTTATCCCATAAAGGTTGGAAACAGGCGGATGTGGTAATACCTTCTACAGTTTGAGGTTGTGTTCCGCCTGCAATTCGTGTGGGTGTCAAGCGAGGTTGATCTAACGAGCTCACCATACATTCAGCTGTTTCCCATGGCATGTGGGGTAAATTCCATTGCAGCCAGGCCAACTGATTATGATCTGGGCTTATGGTTGGGCTTGCATAAAAATCACAACTATCATCCATGATAGAGATGCCGCCAAGCTCTGCCCCTGAAAGGCCGATGTTTACCAAGCTATTGGTTGGAAGTTTTTCACTCTCTCTACTTTCTTTGACTTTATGTTCTTCAGCAACTGCGATTAATCTGTCTCTTGCGTTATCATAAGCAAGATTTGCAAAACGAAACCCCGGGGCATTGGTTATTTGCTCTGGTTCATTTCCTTCACTGAATAAATAAACTTGCTGATCAGACTCGTTGATGAAGAAAATTTTGCCATCAGCTACACAAAATTCACCACCACCATATTCATGAACTTTTGAGCGAGCTGAATATCCTTTGGGGAGTAACTGCTTCAAGCCTCCTTCTTCATCCCAACGCATGATCACGCCGCGCCCTTTTTCCTGCGACCTTTGTTCGCACCAATATAGATAATGGCCAGTACTTTGTAGCGAGCTGAACCTTAGTGCTTTTGTGACAACATTTTCAGCACTAATTGCTGCTTCCCACTGGCCAAAGGGTCGGATTTCTTTTGTTTTATTATCCATTGCTCATCTCGTCTTTGAGTTATTTTTAGAGGGAATCATACTGTGGTAAGAACTGTTTTACCCCCAAGAGCACCTACAATGCAAACAGCAAACTTATGCCATTTGTATGAGATACAATTGTCACATATGGGCTATATTTATCTAAATTAGGGTGTTTTAATACCAAATATAGATATTTTGACGCAATTTTACTAAAGTTTCACAAGGGAACTTGTCACTCGGCGTGAAATCTGGCACTTTACGCAAGCAATAGGTCAGCTATACTGTCCTTTGCCACTGATAGTGATGAGTTCTTTATAGGTGCCCTGCTTTTTGGTTCAAATTGGATATTGCCGCATGAGATCAGTTCAGCTTTTAATACTTTGCTGATGGTCTAAGACGCGATGAAATTCGAAAAGCGGCTCTCACTGTTTAGTAAAATTAGATATTAAGACAAGTTACAAATGAACCGTTCTTGAATGATGAATTGTTCTCATTTGTTAGGCACTGTCTAAAAATAAATGTCATCGCACGGTCAATGTGTTTGGAATTATTTTAATTCGATACGCAGCTGATAGGGGATGGCTTGTGCTTATGTGAGCCACACAAACTTTGCGCTTTGCTGTTTTTAGCGCACATTGTGGAGGGATCATTTGAGTGGAGAGAC
The DNA here is from genome assembly GCA_040367435.1 of Hyphomicrobiales bacterium 4NK60-0047b. Lineage (NCBI taxonomy): Bacteria > Pseudomonadati > Pseudomonadota > Alphaproteobacteria > Hyphomicrobiales > Hyphomicrobiales bacterium 4NK60-0047b. Next base: position 375,504 of record BAABWY010000004.1, read on the forward strand.
TATTTGGATGAAAAAATTGAGCCATAAAGTGACACAAGAAAATAAAAAAAACAAATCCCTCGTACAGGGTGCTGAAGGGCTATATGACCCTAGAAACGAACATGATGCCTGCGGTATTGGTTTTGTCGCGCACATGAAGAATGTTAAAAGCCATGATATCGTGTCTAAAGGATTAGAAATCCTTAAGAACCTTGAGCACCGCGGTGCTGTTGGTGCTGACCCGAAAGCGGGTGATGGTTGTGGCATTCTAATTCAAACCCCTGATGAGTTCTTCCGTCCTGTTCTAAAGGAACAAGGGGTAGACTTGCCTGAAGTTGGGTCTTATTCAGCTGCGCCGATCTTCTTACCGAAAGATCCGGCTGCGCGCCTACACATTCAGTCAATTATCGAAGAAGAAATTAAAGCACGCGGTCAAAATTTTCTTGGCTGGCGGGATGTGCCTGTTGATAATTCTGATCTTGGTTATTCCGTTTTGCCAACAGAGCCTGATCATGTACAGGTTTTTATTGGTCGCAGTGATGACATCGCTTCAGTTGAAGATTTTGAGTTAAAACTCTTTATTATTCGTCGTTGTATTGAGCTTCGTGTTGAGCGCGAGAAACCTGAAGGATATGAATTTTTCTACATTTCTTCTATGTCTGCTCGCACAGTGCTTTACAAAGGCTTGCTGCTTTCATTCCAGGTTGGCAATTACTTTAAAGACTTGACTGATGAGCGTGTGCAATCTGCTTTGGCACTTGTTCACCAGCGTTTTTCAACGAATACATTCCCAACATGGTCGTTAGCGCAGCCTTTCCGTATGATTTGTCATAATGGTGAGATTAATACTGTACGCGGCAATGTGAACTGGATGGCTGCACGTCAAGCAACTATGAAATCAGAGATCATCGGAGATGATTTAGACAAGATTTGGCCGCTTATTCCTGAAGGTCAATCTGATAGTGCTAGTTTTGATAATGCATTAGAACTTCTAGTGCGTGGTGGCTATGATATGGCCCATGCGATGATGCTTCTTGTGCCAGAGGCTTGGGCTGGTAATCCATTAATGGATGATGAGCGCCGTGCTTTTTACGAATATAATGCTGCAATCATGGAACCATGGGATGGCCCGGCTGCATTGGCCTTTACAGATGGCCTGAAGATTGGCGCCACACTTGACCGAAATGGCTTACGCCCTGCCCGCTATCTTGTGACATCAGATGACATTGTTATGCTTGCCTCTGAAATGGGTGTGCTTACCTTTGAAGAAACTAAAATCACTCATAAGTGGCGGTTGCAACCTGGTAAAATGCTTCTTATCGACCTTGAAAAGGGGCGGATTGTTTCTGATGAGGAATTAAAGTCTGACTTGGCTAAAAGCCACCCTTATCAAGAATGGTTAGAGAAGGGACAGATCAAAGTTGCTGAACTTCCCGAGGTTCCTCATGTTGATGATCCATCAACTGTTAGCTTACTTGATAAGCAACAAGCTTTTGGCATCACATCAGAGACCATCAAGTTCTTACTAGAGCCAATGGCTTTAACTGGCCAAGAAGCAACAGGTTCTATGGGTACAGACACACCAGTAGCGGCCCTTTCTGATCGTCCTAAATTGTTGCACACTTACTTTAAGCAAAACTTTGCGCAAGTAACCAACCCACCGATTGACCCAATTCGCGAAGAATTAGTGATGTCATTGGTGAGCTTTATTGGCCCACGTCCGAATTTGCTTGATCATGAAAATCGCTCAGACCTGAAACGCCTTGAGGTCTCTCAGCCCGTTCTTTCAAATGAAGGACTTGAGAAGATCCGCGCGATTGGTGACATTCCAGATAATGGATTTAAAACAAAGACACTTGATATTACCTTCCCTGTTACTGATGGGGTTGATGGTATGGAAAGTGCGCTTGCTAACCTCAAAGCTCATGCTGAAGAAGCTGTTAAAACCGGCTTTAACATTATCATTCTTTCTGACCGTGCCGTATCTACAGATCGGATTGCGATCCCATCACTACTTGCAACGTCTGCTGTACATCAGAGCTTGATTGTTAAGGGATTGCGCACATCAGTTGGCTTGCTAGTTGAGACTGGTGAAGCTGTTGAGATCAACCAATTTGCTACACTTGGTGGCTTTGGTGCTGAAGCTGTGAACCCTTATCTTGCATTTGATACTCTTGAAAAGATCACACCTGATCTTGATGAAGACATTACATTTGCTGAAGCTAAAAATCGCTACCGCAAAGCTGTGAACAAAGGGCTTCTTAAAGTGATGTCAAAAATGGGCATCTCGACTTACCAATCTTATTGTGGTGCTCAAATTTTTGATGCTGTTGGCTTGAACAGTGAATTCATCAAACGTTATTTCACTGGCACGCATTCTCAAATTGAGGGTGTTGGTTTACGCGAAATCGCCGTTGAAACATTTAACCGTCACGCCTCTGCGTTTGGTCATGAAATGATTATGACGAACTCGCTTGATGTTGGCGGCGAATATGCTTACCGGATCCGCGGCGAGGCTCATGTTTGGGAGCCTGAGACAATTGCTGACTTGCAACATGCTGTTCGCGGCAACTCAGCTGAGAAATATGCTGAATTTGCCAAAGCGGTGAATGATCAAGCTAAACGCTTGAAGACATTGCGCGGCCTTTTCCGTATCAAATCAGCTGAAGAAATCGATCGTTCACCAATTTCTATTGATGAAGTTGAACCTGCTACTGATATCGTGAAACGCTTCTCAACTGGTGCCATGTCTTATGGCTCAATATCTCGCGAATCTCACACAACTCTTGCGATTGCTATGAACCGCATTGGTGGTAAGTCAAACACTGGTGAGGGCGGCGAAGAGCGGGAACGCTTCACACCTCTTCCTAATGGCGATAGCGAACGCTCTGCTATTAAGCAGGTGGCTTCTGGTCGTTTTGGTGTGACTACAGAATATCTTGCGAACTCAGATATGATCCAGATTAAAATGGCTCAGGGTGCAAAACCAGGTGAAGGTGGACAGTTGCCTGGCCATAAGGTTGACGGTGTTATTGCTAAGGTTCGTCATTCAACACCAGGTGTTGGCTTGATTTCACCTCCTCCTCACCATGATATCTATTCGATTGAGGATTTGGCACAGCTTATTTATGACCTCAAAAATGTGAACCCTCGCGCTGATATTAGTGTGAAGCTGGTTTCTGAAGTTGGTGTTGGTACGGTTGCTGCTGGTGTTGCGAAGGCCAGAGCTGACCATATTACTGTTTCCGGCTTCGAAGGCGGTACAGGTGCTTCACCACTCACTTCTATCAAACATGCTGGTTCTCCTTGGGAAATTGGTTTGGCTGAAACGCAGCAAACACTTGTTCTGAACAATTTACGTTCTCGCATTGCTTTGCAGGTTGATGGTGGATTACGTACGGGCCGCGACGTGTTAATTGGTGCACTACTTGGTGCGGACGAGTTTGGTTTTGCGACAGCGCCATTGATTGCTGCTGGTTGCTTGATGATGCGTAAGTGTCATCTAAACACATGTCCAGTTGGTATTGCGACGCAAGACCCTGTGCTTAGAAAACGCTTTAAAGGTGCGCCTGAGCATGTGATTAATTACTTCTTCTTTGTTGCTGAAGAAGTGAGAGCTTTGATGGCTGAACTTGGTGTTAAGTCTTTAACTGAGCTTGTTGGTCATTCTGAATATCTTGAAAAAGATACAGCTATTGATCATTGGAAAGCTCAAGGTCTTGATTTCACAAATCTCTTCCACCGCCCTGATGTTGGCGAAGAGATTGGTATTCATCATAGCCAGACACAACAACATATGATTGATGACATTCTTGACCGCAAACTCATTGAACTGGCACAGCCAGCTATTGAGGATGGCAAGGCCGTTAAAATTGATCTACCGATTACCAATATTGACCGCTCTGCTGGTGCTATGCTTTCTGGTGAGATTGCCTTGAAACACGGTGTTCAAGGATTGCCAGATGATAGTGTTTGGGCAACCTTGCGCGGCACATGTGGTCAGAGTTTTGGTGCCTTTGTAACACAAGGTGTCACACTAGATCTCATTGGTGTTGGTAATGACTATGTTGGTAAAGGTCTTTCTGGTGGTCGGTTGATCGTGAGACCTCCTATTGAATCAGGTATTGTTCCTGAAGAAAGCATTATTGTTGGTAACACGGTTCTTTATGGCGCTATTTCTGGCGAGGCTTATTTGCGCGGTGTTGCTGGCGAGCGTTTTGCTGTTCGTAACTCTGGTGCGATTGCTGTTGTTGAAGGCACTGGTGATCATGGCTGTGAGTATATGACCGGCGGTGTTGTCGTTGTGCTTGGTGAAACGGGGCGTAACTTTGCTGCTGGTATGTCTGGCGGTATTGCCTATGTTTATGACGAAGCTGATGACTTTGAGCGTCGTTGTAATATGGCGATGGTTGACCTTGAACCTGTGGTTCAAGAAGAGGACAGCCTCTCATCAAAGAGCCATCAATCTGGTGACCTTGAATCTCATGGTCTTGTTGATGTGATGCATGACATGACAACCATGGATGCTGAGCGTCTTTATCAATTGATTGAACGTCATGCTCATTATACAGGCTCAACTCGAGCAAAAGACATTTTGGCGAACTGGGAAACCAGCCTTTCCAAATTTGTGAAAGTGATGCCGGTTGAATATAGACGTGCATTGACGGAAATGGCACGTCAGCAAAATAATACACCTGAGGGTGAGTTAGAAATTGGTTTGAGAGGGGATAAGTAATGGGTAAAATTACTGGATTTCTTGAAATTGAAAAACAAGAACGCTCTTATAAGCCAGCGTCTGATCGTATTCGTCATTATGATGAATTTGTCATTCCGTTATCTGAAGAGCAAGTAAAGGGACAAGCAGCACGTTGTATGGACTGCGGTATTCCCTTTTGTCATACGGGTTGCCCGGTAAATAACCAAATTCCTGACTGGAATGATTTGGTTTTTAATGACGATTGGAAGGAAGCTTCCGAGAACTTGCATTCAACCAATAACTTCCCAGAATTCACAGGTCGCATCTGCCCTGCTCCTTGTGAAGCTGCTTGCACGCTAAACCTTGAAGAAATGCCTGTTTCTATCAAGACAGTTGAATGTGCGATTGTTGACAAGGCGTGGGAAAATGGCTGGTTGCCGCCAATCCAATCTCCATCACAATCTGGCAAACGGGTTGCTGTGGTCGGTGCTGGTCCAGCTGGTATGGCAGCGGCTCAACAACTTGCACGCGCTGGTCATGATGTTCATCTTTATGAAAAGAATAATAAGGCTGGAGGATTGCTCAGATATGGCATTCCTGACTTTAAGCTAGATAAAAAACTTATCGACCGCCGTGTAAGCCAAATGGAGCAGGAAGGTGTTACTTTCCACACAGGCATTAATGTTGGTTTTGATAAATCAATTGAAGATTTACGTGATGAGCATGATGCTCTCTTGCTCACTGGTGGCTCTGAAGACCCACGTGATTTACCGATTCCTGGTCGAGATTTTCATGGTGTGCATTTCGCTATGGATTTTCTCACTCAGCAAAACCGCCGTGTTTCTAACGAACCGGTTACTCAATATGAGCCGATTTTAGCTGAAGGCAAACATGTTGTTGTTATTGGCGGCGGCGACACAGGCTCTGACTGCATTGGCACATCTATTCGCCAAGGCTGTCTCTCTGTTACTCAATTAGAGATTATGCCCAAGCCTCCTGAAGCTGAAGACAAGCTATTAACATGGCCTCACTGGCCATTGAAAATGCGCACTTCTAGCAGTCAGGCTGAAGGCGCTGACCGTGACTGGTCTGTGATGACATCTGAGTTCAAAAGCAGTGCTGGCAAAGTTACTGCGATTAACTGCGTTAGAGTTGATGAGAATATGCAAGCTATCGACGGGAGCGATTTTGAATTAAAAGCTGATCTTGTATTACTTGCAATGGGCTTTACCAACCCTGTTCATGAAGGCATGATCAATGGTCTTGGACTTGAACTTGATGGCCGTGGGAATGTTCTTGCTAACGTTCAAGATTATAAGACAAGTAAAGACGGTGTCTATGCTGCTGGCGATATGCGCCGCGGTCAATCTTTGGTTGTTTGGGCTATTCGTGAAGGCCGACAAGCTGCTAAAGCCGTTGATGAATATTTAGTTGGCTCATCAATTTTACCTCGATAAATTTTATAAAATCACATGCCTCTCTTTTATCTCATGAGGCAGTTTTTTAACAAAGACCTCCTTTAAGAAACCAATCTTGGTATTTCTTAAGGAGGTTTTTTGTGAGTTTTAGAGCGTTCCGCCTTAAAGTGGGCACCGGTTTTAGGAATAGCGCGGTTGCTAATGGGTAACTGAAGCGCATCAAAAGGAACGCTAAAACAAACAGCTAGAGCATTTCAATGAATTTATCAAAAAGAGTAATGCTCTAATTGGTCTTTTTATCCGATGTTTTAGTTTCTACTGCTTCAGGAATCCATGAAAAATGATCTGCACGACCGGATTTGGACTGGAGAGCATCTCCTCGCACTAGTAATTTATAGTATGGGGTTTGCGTTAGGGGTATGCGCCTGTTGGATTTACTTGATAAGATTTGCTGAGAAACTGAAGATAAAGAAAGTCCGATACTATCTCCCATCACTTCATTTAGCACTTCGGCTCCGTTTACATCTCCATCTGAACTTGATGAATTTGAAGACCGCCGCGAAATTGAGAAAGCGGCTGCTGGGATAGCAGGTCTTACAATTTGCATTGTTATGGCTTTACCTGTCCCTGATTTATCTGCATCTATCGTAATAGAAGAGTGTTTTGCCGTATCGTATTTGTTTCTTTGTAAACCCACACCGGATAATTGTTTGATTTTGCTCTTTAAAGCTTTGCCTTGATTTCTTGCTTTTAATGCAGCGCGTCTTCTTTTGTTTTTAGGGTCATCCAGTGCATGTCTTTGCAAGAGATAGTCTTGTTCTGAATTATCACCAAAGAGAGGAATGTTACGCTCGGCATTCGCTTCTCTCAAATCTTTTTGAATAAAGCGAAAGACGAAATGACCTAATTTTTCATAACCTGCACGGGTGAAGAATAAACCATCTTTGGGTCTTAGTAGTCTAATTTTACCATTTACGTCAGGCCCATATTGAGTGTATTGACCGTCTTCATTAGCAAAGTGCAGCCAATTATCAATAAACTTAACTCTGGCGCTACCGGTTTGACTTCTTGCTACTTCGTTGATGATTTTTAGACCTGCTGCTGTTTTAGGGCCTCTTACGATGGGCATACCGACCCAATAAGTCGCGATTTTTTTAACTGCTAACTTTCTTAAAAGCGTCGTTATTTTTTTTCGGTATTCAGTACGCCACTCAGGTTTATCCATATTCATCCATTTGCCATTGACTTTAACAGAGCGCCTGTCTCCAAACCCAACCATAACGACAGCGATGTCATAGACGCGTTTTTGCAAGATGGTGTCTACTTTTTTTAGCCAATTGGAGCGGTTCTTCTTTAAAAGGCTAGCTCCATAAGAAACCTCACGAAAAAGGGTCACTTTTTTATTTTTTACAGTTGCTGAGCGCATACCTAACGAGAGACCATCTGCATAGCCATCTCCGATAATTAATATTTTATATGTACCGCCAGCAGGAAAAGGATTTACGTAAGACGTTGAGCTAGATGTGGCTGCAAAGGAATTTGAGGATGAAGTGATCAGGGTTACCCCTATTACTCCAAGGTACAGCACGCATAAGAGTACGCATGTCAGAATGATATGGTGAATTTTCTTCGTCATACTAATTCTTTTAACTCTAACCCTTCTCAGTAACGACTACTCCATCTCATATTTTTAATTATATGGAGGCAGTGTACTTACAAATGACAGCTTTATTGGCGCAACTTCTCAAGTACGGAGTAGCTTGGATACCCATCAGCCGGTAGGCCATTGTTTCTTTGGAATACCCTTATGGCTTTTTTTGTTGCTCCACCTATTTTACCGTCAATTTTGCCAATTTTATAGCCTTTTCGGGTCAATAGTCTTTGAAGCTCCTTTTGCTCCACATATTTTAGCTTTCTATCTGATTTTGGCCATGGCCTTATAAACGGCCCATAACCTAATAATCTGTCACCTAAATGACCTACGGCCAAGACATAAGATACTGAAACATTATACCTCATAAGCACCCGAAAGTTTTTCAGCACCAAAAAGGCTGGTCCATTTGCTCCGGCAGGCAAGAGTAATTCGGCACGATCACCGGGTCTTGGAAATGCTCGTCCATTTACCCGCTTTATGCCGTATCTCTGCCATTCTTTGAGAGTTTTCTTGATGCCACGACCTGACCTGAAGTAATTATAGTTTGCAGGCAGCTCAACTTCATAGCCCCAGGTTTTTCCTGTTTGCCAGCCAGATTTTTTTAAATAGTTAGCTGTGGAGGCCAATGCATCACTTACTGAATTCCAGATATCTCTTTTGCCATCTCCGGTGAAATCAACAGCATAGTGGTTATAGGTCACTGGGATAAACTGAGTGTGTCCCATGGCACCGGCCCATGAGCCTTTGAATTCTTCAAGTGAAATGTCGCCGCGTTGGATAATTTTTAATGCCGCAATTAGTTGTTTGCGTCCATATTTGGTTCTTTTTCCTCTGAATGCCATTGTCGCCAACGACTTGATCACATCCTTCTTGCCTTTATTTCGGCCAAAGGTGCTCTCTAGGCCCCAAATTGCCAGAAGGATTTGTTTTTCGACACCGTATTTATTCTCGATTTTTTGGAGAAGTTCTGCCCGTTCGAGTATTTCCTTTTGACCGTATTCCAGTCTTTTATCTGAAACCGCTCTTTCTATGTAGGACCAAACAGGGGTGACAAATTCAGGCTGATTTTTTTGTGCCTTTTTCACTTCGGCATCTATTTTTAGCCCTGTAAAAGCTCTTACAAAGGTATCACGTTTAATCCCTGATTTTTTGGCTGTATGCCAAAAATCATCTAAGAATTCATAAAATTTTGCATTGGTGTTTGCTTTAGCAGGTGAAGCTAACAGCATGAAAAATGAGACAACTAAGATGGTTTTGAAAAGCACTTTGCAGTCAAAAGATACAAAAGAAGTACCTGACTTTTTCAAGGATTGATTTTTGTTTTTATTATAGAGCTTCATAGTGAGTATCTTCTTTTATAGTTATTTCATTACTTGTGGCATTTAAATAAGCCAAATGAAATGACAATAACTCCTGTTGTTTCAGGAACGCCTATCTAGCTTTTCTAGTCTATTTTCGAAACTATTCTTTTTAGCTTACCCTATGATTTACAGTAGGAATAGTTAGAAAACCCTTCACTCATATACTCTTAGAGTGAATTTTTACCTATGGATTTTGGCATTTTGTAGGCCATTAATCTCTTAGCCCTTAAATAAGTACGGCTATTTATTGCGTAATATTTTTAAGAGTTTTTGAGTTGGGAAGCATGTTTTTTGAAGATTATTTTGCATCTCGAATGTTCCGATGCCTCTTCTGGTTTTACCGCCAAATAACCCGTCGGGTGTTTCATCCGAAGCTTTTGAGCTTTTTAAATGGCTTTGCATCTCGCAAATACGTTTACGACTGAAATTGAATGTATCTTTCTGAGGCCACTTAGTTCGGAATTCACAATTTTCGGCATTGCCTCTACAATAGATTTTGTTACCTAACTGTCCGACGAAAAGCGCATATAGATCTGCCTTATTATATCTGCGAAAGACTTCAAAATTTTCAAAAACTAAAAATTTGGGTCCCCTCATGCCTGCTGGTGCCATGAACTGGGCAAGCAAATTTTGATCAGGAAATTTTTGCGCCCTTCCTTGATGACCGTCCACCCGGCGTACTCCTTGTTTCAACCAACTAGCGACTGGCATTCTGCTTTTGGGACCTTCTTGCCAACAATCAAAATTATCCGGGACTTCTACTTCATATCCCCAAGTTTGATTGCGCTGCCAGCCGATACCTTTAAGATAATTGGCAGCTGAAGCTACGGCGTCTGGAACATTTGACCATATGTTTTTACGGCCATCACCATCCCAATCAACAGCATATTGCTCGAAAACATCTGGTGTGAATTGAGGATAGCCGGTGGCACCTGCAAAAGATGTTTTAAAATTTTTAATGGAGATGTGACCATCATCAATAAATTTTAAAGCGCTTAGTAAGTTCGTGGTGTGTTGCTCGCGTTTCTCCGGAGCGCTAGCATAGGCAAGGGATAGAAGTGTTTTTACGCCATCAAAACGGTTTTTCGCTGCTCCAAAGGCTGTTTCTCTGCCCCATATTCCAAGAACCGCACGGATATCTACTCCGTATTTATCTTCAATTTTCTTGAATGTTTTACCGTATTTTTTTTTTAATTTTTTTCCCCTGGATACAAGCGAGTTCATATGTTTTTTTGGAAAATATTTGGTTGGGAATAGAAACTCGCTTTGTCTTGGACGGTAGCAAGATAAAGGTAGACCATTTTTTGTAACAGGCTTTTTTGCACCAGTCTTTTTGCTTTTTTCTTGAGCTCTTTTGATTTGAGCCCAGGCTTTATGTGTTCGAACCCGAGGTAATTTGTAGTTGGGCTCTAACGTTTTTATAGCACGATCAAAAGTGGATCGCTTGATTTGAAGTTGTTCCGCTTTTTTCCAGAGTTCATTTTTCCAAAGCGCTAGTTTTGGGTCTGAAATAGCTTGCTCTTTGTTAGTGTGAAGCTTTTCGTTAGCATGCAGTTCTTTGCTCGCTATAGAAACGCTTATTAGTCCAAAGATAATAAGGCTTATAAAGTTGGTGCAATTTGATTTTTTGCATTGTTTGCCTACCTCGGCTTGCTTCATAACCCCACCCTTTTTAAAATATTTGCTCTACAATTCTAGGTATCACATGCAAAAATGCACCCAATAGCTACTGTATTTACACAATATTTTTAAGAGTGGTTGGAAAATATGGCGATTTATATATTTTAAGATGCTTTTCTTAGGGAGTTTAGTTTTTCTTCCCACGCCAATGCATGTTTCACAATCAGATCGAGATCATCATATTCAGGTGTCCAGCCCAGTTCGTCTCGGATTAATTTTGAACTTGCGACGAGCTCGGCAGGGTCACCTGCACGGCGGTCTGCCATATGAACTGTGAAATCTTGACCTGTAGCACGTTTTACAGCCTCTATCACTTCCAGTACGGAGAAACCTTTGCCGTAACCACAGTTGTAAACTTTACTCTCGCCACCTTTTTGCAGGTGCTCTAGAGCAATGCAATGGGCTGTTGCCAGATCAGACACGTGGATATAATCACGTATGCAAGAGCCGTCTGATGTTGGATAGTCGGTGCCGAATACATTCATTTCAGTCCGTGGTCCATGGATTATTTCTGAGGCCACTTTAATTAGATGAGTGGCTCTGGGGGTTGATTGGCCAGCTCTCCCTTTTGGATCAGCTCCAGCGACATTAAAGTATCTGAGAGCGACATAATTGAGGTCTGTTGCAAATGATGTATCTCTTAGCATATATTCAGTCATCAATTTTGATGTGCCGTACGGGGAGATTGGTGCTTTTACAGCCTCTTCTGTGACCGGGTTTACCTCTGGCATACCGTATACAGCTGCCGTTGATGAGAATATAAAGTTTTTCACACCATTTGCTACCGCGCAGGCGATTAGGTCGCGAGATTTGCAGGTATTATTATGGTAATAGCCAAGGGGGTCTTCAATTGATTCCGGTACTACGATTGAACCTGCGAAATGGATAATGGCTGTGATATTCCGGGTTTGAATAACAGTTGATACCAGGTCTTTGTCTGCTATATCCCCTACCACTAATTCAGCCCCTTCAGGGATGGCCCATTCAAATCCAGTGCTCAGATTATCAAGGACAATCACTTCCTCATCTCTATCTCGTAGAGCTAAAGCTGTGTGGCTTCCAATAAAACCTGCACCACCTGTTACCAAGATTGCCATGTTAAACCTCTTAACTCTTATTGAATTGCGAATTTTGCGACTACATAATTTTTGAAGTATATTTATCTATATATGAATGTAAGTTGACTTCATATATTCATAAACTTATTTAATTATTTTATTTTGTATAATTGTTGCCACTAAGTCTCATAAGTTATTTTCCAACTTGCAGAGATACTTCTTCATATCACATGTGCTACTAAGAAACTCTCTAGAAAGAAAAATGATACTTTCTAAAACTACTTATTTCTGAAACATTATGTTTTTATAAAGCGATATCTCCATAACATGAGACATATTAATTCACAGTTTAACGCTATGAATTTCATTTCTATATGGTAAATAGTTTGTTATTTATATGGTCTTACTGAGTTATTTCGATTCTATGATCATCTTGAGAATTGAGTTCAGTTAGTTTGGCTTATTTATATATAAATTCAATTATTCAAAGGGGTAAGAATTTTGGGAACGATAAAACCTATTCGGAAAGCAATTTTACCTGTTGCTGGACTTGGCACTCGATTTTTGCCCGCAACGAAAGCTATGCCAAAAGAGATGCTGACCATTGTTGATCGTCCTATTATTCAACATGTTGTCGATGAAGCAAGAGCGGCCGGTATTGAGCACTTTATTTTTGTGACGGGCCGCAATAAAACAGTTATCGAAGATCATTTCGACAAACAAGTGGAGCTTGAATCAACCCTTAAGGAGCGCGGTAAGTTTGAACAGTTAAAAATGCTGAATGACCTTTTACCTGAAGCTGGGCAAACAAGCTACACACGCCAGCAATCTCCAAAAGGGCTTGGTCATGCTGTTTGGTGTGCTCGTGATTTGGTTGGTGATGAGCCTTTTGCTCTTTTATTGCCTGATGTGTTGGTACAAGCCGAGAAGGGTTGTCTTGCGCAAATGATGGAAATTTACAATGAGACCGGTGGGAATGTTCTGGCAGTTGAAGAAGTTGCTCCAGAGGAAACATCCAGTTATGGTGTAGTTAGCCTTGGTGAAACTGAAGGTCCATCAATGACAATTAATGGTATGGTTGAGAAACCTGATCCAGGTCAGGCTCCTTCTAATCTCATTATAATGGGTCGTTATATCTTGCAACCGGAAGTCTTTGACATTTTAGCGACCCAGACACAAGGTGCTGGTAATGAAATACAGATCACTGATGCCATGCAAACATTAATGGAGAGCCAAGATTTCCACGCTTGTAAATATGAAGGCCGCAGTTTTGATTGTGGCTCTAAAGTTGGTTTTCTTGCTGCTAATGTTGCCTTTGCACTTGAGCGCGAGGATATTGGCCCTTCATTTAAAGAGGCTATTAAGAAGCTGATTGACTAATTTTAGCTCTTTTAATTCCTGACAAAAAAACCCGCCTTGTTTAAAACAGGGCGGGTTTTATCATTCTTATAAAAAATCATTTTAAATGAAGCCTCAATCATTAAGGCCGAAGATTTAAGCCAATACGGAATTGATTTTCCTGATAATCACCACCATCATTTGTGCTGACATCTGAAAATTCATAGCCTGCAATTAAACGCGCGTGACGATTGAAGATGTATTGCAGAGTTAGCGCGGCAGTTAATGTCTTTTGGGACTGATTGATACCTTCAAAGATTTCTTCTTCATGTTCCAAACTTGCATTGAGCAAGATTTTAGGTTGGAAATAATGATTTAAAGCAATTGAATAGTTGGTTTCTTCAACCGCTACAGTGCCGGCGATATCTGTAGCGTCATAGCTCTTAGACGTTGACAGGATCAATGAGGTTTGTCTTGTTGGCCGATAATTTAATGTTACTCCATAGACCAAGTCTTCCACATCAATAAAGCGCGCATCATCTGCAAAAAGCCCTTGATAACCGATACTTGCCTCAAAACGTATTTTTGATGTCAGATCATG